>CAZCPL010000280.1:0-7191 GCA_964500255.1 uncultured Solibacteraceae bacterium
TCAGGAGAATCTTGATCGCGATCAGAAGAGAATCGTGATCGCAATGGAAGAGAATGCCGTTGGCAAGCTTCTTCGTCACCGTCAACTGCTTCCCGGAAGGGGCGCCAAAGTTCGTATAAGCGTACTCTTCTTTGTGAGAAGTCCCGTTCGTAACCCCGCAGTTCTTGCCGCGATAGTCCACTGCAGCTAGCCGCCTATTCGCGCCCGCCGAGAAGTTCGACTAAGGACTGTTGTCCCAATGGAAGTTCACCGTCTCGCATGTCACTGGCGGGCCGAACGCCGCGCCAGCCCACTTCTCGATCTTCTGCAGACGTCGATAGATCGGATCGTACGTGTAAACGGAGTTCTGGCCCTTTTGATCGAGCTTGCCCGCCAGCATTCCATAAATGTTGTAGGCAAAAGTTGTCGTGCCCGTCTCAGGCTCTGTCCGCGTCCATGGCTTGCCGCTCACATAGTACGTGAAGGTCCGCGTCTGCGTCGTCGCCCCGCGCGGCATCGTCACCGTCAACAACTGATTGAACCGACTGTACGTATAGCTGGTCGTGAAGTTCCCGCCGGCCGGATTCGGCTCCGTCACCACCAGCAGATTGCCAAAAGCGTCCTGCTCATGGGTCTTCCACTTGCTCTGCGGATCCGTCACCGTCAGCTTATTGCCCTGATACAGGAAGCTCGACACCGACCCATCGGGCGCCGCCACCGACGTCGTCCGGCCAAGCGAGTCGTAAACATAGGTCGTCCAATACTCCGCGCCACCCGGCGCAAACGGCCTCGTGGCTCGCTTCAATTTCCCAATCGGCGTGCAAGCGCAAGGTTGATATTCACTCTGCGCCGCCGACACGGTGGTCGATAGCCGCTCTCCATCAGCACAACCCGCCCAAAGCCATCCAGGGGCTCTCTCACCCAGCGTCCATTGGTGGTCGCCGTCACCGTCGCCGGAGCATTCGCAGGATTCGCATACGCAAAGGTCGTCACTGTCCCCGTCTGCGAAGTCGTCGACGCAGGACGCGCCAACCCGTCGTAAATCGTGCTCGACGTTCCATTGCCACCCGTGTAACTCGCCTGCCCGTAAAACGAAGTCCAGGCCATCGTGTCGCTCAACGATCCAACGCTGATCTGCGTCGGAGCCGCATTGTTATAACCCCAAGCCGTGTTCTGCTGCACGCCGGTCACACCAATCGACGCGGTCACATTGCCCGTTTGATCGAACTTGCCCCACACCCAGTTCACTTCCCCGCGCGGCAGCGAATTCGTGAGATTGCCACGCGTTGTATACGAGGTCGTGTACATCGCCGAATCATGCAGTCGCGGACTCGTCACCGCCCCAATGGCGCACCCGCCAGTGATCCCGCAGTTCGACACATACTGATCGAAGTTGTTCTGAACCGTTGTCACACCCGACCCGTCCTGCATGAACGTCTGCTGGCTCAGCCGATTCTTGATGAACACCGACGAACCAAAGCTCCAGAACGTATTGTCGAACACCCGCTTTGGCGTCGAACTATTGTTCCAGTCATAGAGCTTCGCATCCTTGACATTGCCCCAGTCATCCAACGTCTGATCACCGCGCTTCCACTTCTCATTCACGCCTTGGCCCACATCCCAAGTCGTGGTTGTCGAACCGATATACGGCTTGCCGTTCGTATCGGTAGTCCACGCAGGAATCACGCGCAGCTTATAGACCCAGCCCGGCATTGCGTACACATCGTGCTGCGTCACGCGTCCGCTCCCGTTGAACCACCAGGACTGGATTGTCGAACCATCCGGCTCCTGCACTGTCGTCGCCGTATGCAAAGTTTGGTTCGAATTGTTGGCTTCGTGGGCGATATAGTAGCTCTTCTCTTCCGGTGCCGTCCCAAACGGCGACTTCGAATGGACCCATGAATAGACTTCCCGTGTCGATCGCCCGCCGGAATAGTTCCAGTCGCTCACCTGCCAACGAACGTAGCCGCCAAACGGCAGAGTTACTCTTGAAAGCTCGCCCGTCCAGGGCCACTGATAGTCGAACCCATAGCGCACATTGACGCCGCTCACCACCATGCCCGTCAGAAACATCGTGCCTGCTGAATTCGGCCACGCCGTGTTACCGAAGGGCTCGTTCAACTGCTGCGTGGCCCACTCGCTTGCGCCAAACGTATAGCCCTCGGCGGTGCCGATCGAATTGACAATGCTCGTCAAATGCGGAATCGCATCGGCATTGTAGTTGAACTTGTACGTGTAACCGCCAGCCGTCGCCGCCCGGATATCCTCGATCTCAGCGATGCGTCCGCTTGAGTTCGCCCAGCCGGTTCCGGTGCCGTTTTTATAGCGAATCGCTACCTGATTGCCGTTACTGTCTTGCAGAACTGTGGGATACGCGGCTCCCATATCGTTCTCCGTTCCAGCCGAATGGCTACCGAAAAACCACGAACTGCCGTCTGGAAACTTCATCCTGTAATAAGCCCAGTCTTCCTGAAAAATACCATAAAAAGTCGCCGAAGACGAGGCCCAGTAACCATCCCATGGCCCGGTCGTCCAAGCCGTCCCGTCCGATTGCACCTTGCGGTCCAGGCGATACTCGGTGCCAGTGGAATCCGTGAAGATGAAGTGACTCGTCTGATACGTGCCGGAAAAATACCGCATCACCGAACCGGCCATCAGCTTCCATCCGTATCCGTAACCGATATCGACGCCATATTTCCACACCTTCGAACCAACTTTGCGCCAACTCTGCGTATCGTGATTCAATGCGAATCCGACAGACCAGCCTCCCCGCGCCTGCGCCCGCAGCAACGGCAGATTGAAGTTCACATTGCCACTCAGCAAATTCACATTCGCGCCCATTGCCCCAAATGTCGGCACGTTCGGAGGCATCCCAATCTGCCGCGGCTCCACCGATCCCTGCGGAGCCGTGGTCGCGGAAAAGTCCGCATACGCAAGATTCGAGTGGAAGTCGACAATCCATATCCGATAGTCGTAAGTCGTGCTGTGCTGCACGCCCTTGTCCGAGAACTGCCCAAAGCTCTGCACCGACTCCCCAACCCGCGTGTAGTTTCCCTGTCCCACAAGCGAACGGTCCAATGCGTACCAAGCCACGCCCTTGCCATTCGCGTCATCGGCAGCGTCGGGGAAAGTAAAGTCAACCTGCGTCGCGGTTGCCAAAACGTTGATCGAACTTAGCGGTGGCGCGATCGGCGCGCCGTATTCTAGCCGGTCTAAATCCGCACGGACAATCGCCGACGTCGAAGGCATGCTCCATCCGCCAACGCCGGGCTTCCCGCTCGACGGAACCGTACCCGCACCGATAGTCGCCTGATGCCGTCCCCAGTTGTACGTCAAAACCCAGTTATCGCGTGAAATCAATTCGAGATAAAGCTGGTTGTTGTAACACTCCGCGGTGCCCGCCGACCAGGATTGCAGGTTGCCCGGCGCAAGCTGTCTGTAGAGTGTCAAGTTCGCGTAGCAAGTCGTCCCCGTAACGTTGGCGGTCGCCACCATTGCCAAAAAACTTCCCGTTGAATAGCCATAAGGCTGCAAATTGGCATCCGCGCTCGCCCGCGCGTAGACGATGTAAACGCCAGAATCGTTGCCCGCCGTCAACTGCACCACCGCCGATGCATCCACATTGGGATCATACAACGGGATGTTCACGTTCGAGATCGCCGAACCGCCGCTCGGAGCAGTGACCCGGAATCCAGGACTATTCAGCAATGGCGAACCGTTCAAAGTCCAACTGGTAGCGGAATTCAAAGGATCTTGCAGGTAATTGCCTGTCCAGGCACCCCAAAGCTGCGAAGTCGCGGAAGCGGCCAGGGCCGCAAAGAGAACTTTTGTAATGATCGTCATTGTGTGCCCCTATCTGACCTTCTGATCCATCGTGGAAAGCGAAAACTCGCGCTTTCGTCCACGAAACGCACTCTCAATCGCGGCTTTGGATGCCTTTTCTCGCTCAAAGATCTGGACGCCGGGAACCTTGGATTCGACAATCTCTCGCAATCCCGCACGATCGACGCTGACAAACTCGACGAGTGCGCTCTTGCCATCGTCCGAAATCTGATACGTATAAGAAATCAATCCAGTGCGCGTCTTCGGGCCACGATCCAACAGCGAGACCCGATTCTGCTGGAATCCATTGGCTGGCGTGAACATCGGCCGCACCGGATCCGCATAAGTGCCTGCGCCAGTCATCGGCACAATGGCATATACGCGCTGATAGGAGGAAAACACCGGCTGAATGCCTGGTCCCTGGGCAAAAAGTGTCGAGGAGGGAAAAAGTGTTGCAGTGGCGAAGAACAGCACGCCGCTGATTTTACGAAGTGAAGAAAAAGATTGTCCGAACTGTAAGGCTACTTGCTCGGGGGGGGCGACTTAGCAAACATATCGTAGGTATTCGCTAGGTTGCCGGACTTGTCAATGAATTTCTTGCAATGTTCTCAGCAGACGTTCACACACACACGAAAAACATCTTCTCCCGCAATATCAGTGACTTCATACACCGTCTGACAGTTTCCGCTTGGTGCCCTGTGTCTACAATGAAATCAGAAAAGGCGCATCCCGGAACTCATCCCCCCGGCTCGCGCCTTTTCCATTTCCAAAAAGAGAAAGGTGACCATCGTGTCGACACCAGCACAAATCGAAGCCAACCGCGCCAACGCCCAGCGCTCTACCAGGCCCCGCACCGACAAGGCAAGCAGGCCTCCGCCGCCAACGCCACTCGTGAAGGATTCACCCGCGCCCGCCCCGGCGAAGAGGCCCGCTACGAAGCCATGCGAACCAATCTGCTTGAGGAACTCGATCCGTTTGGTGAGTTCCAGACCCAATGTTTCGATGTCATTCTTCACGCCGCTTGGAACGTCCAGCGCTGCATGGTCCTCGAAGGCGAACTTCAACTCCAGGCCGCTGAACGCGGAGCGCTCGACGCCATGCCCGACGACGAACTCGCGCTCAAACTCCACCGCCTCTATCGCTACAAGAAAATGCACGAGAACTCGCAGCGCAGGGCCGTCGCCGAACTCCGCCGCCTGCAAACCGGGCAACTCTACCGGGCGTTCCGGCATCCTGAGACCGTAGCGTGCAAGATTCTGTTGGATAGCGTTAAGGTGGACGCGAATGTCCCTGAGGCGCAGTAGAAGAAGATCGTGCCGCCCACTCAAACCTCCGCGCCGGAACTCGGAGACGGTGACGACAATTTACAAAACGAAGCCATCCCCGCCCGATTCGCTGCACTGATCAACCCTCCCGGCGATCAAGGCGTCGGGTTCATGCGTCGCAATCTCGAGAAAATCCACAATCTACGGACGGCGGCATCGAAATCCTCCGCCGCCTAACGAACTAAGGAAACGAAGCCAGGTCCTAAAAGGTGCGTGGCCAAAAAACACGGTTGCTCTTTGACAGTTGAATCAGGCTAAAAATCCCTCATCGGGTTGGCATAAGAACGTGTCCGCCGCCGTTATAATTTCTCTCCGCCCTCGGACGCCAACTCGCCCACCCGATGCAGCTTCATCAGATTCGTCGTGCCTCGTACCCCAATCGGTTGCCCAGCTACGAACACCACCCGATCGCCCTCCTCGAGCTTGGCCTGCGTGCTCAACAGCGCATCCACTTGCATCAGCATCTTATCCGTCGATTTCACCGTCGGCGCGATCACCGAACGCACACCATAGATCACGGACATCTGATTCGCCACCAACTCAGTCGGCGTAAACGCGTAGATTGGAACCGGCGGACGGAACGTCGCGATCTGCCTTGCCGAATGTCCTGAAGTCGTAAACACCGCGATGCCCACAGCAGCCGAGCCACGTGCCGCACGGTAGGCCGCCTCAGCGATAATCGTCACCGGCTCCGCGCCCACGGTGACAGGCATTGCGCGAAACCCACCCTTGCGAATCTCAGAGTCAGTCTCTTCCGCGACCAGAGCCATTGTGCGCACGGCCTCCAGAGGATACTTGCCCGCTGACGTTTCGGCCGAGAGCATCACCGCATCCGTTCCGTCGTAGATCGCGTTCGCCACATCGCTCACTTCTGCGCGCGTCGGATGCGAATTCTCAATCATCGATTCCAGCATCTGCGTCGCGGTGATGGAGAACTTGCCCGCATTGCGGGCCTTTTCAATCGCCAACTTCTGCACCGCCGGAACCTTCTCCAATGCGAGTTCCACGCCCAAGTCGCCGCGCGCCACCATGATGCCATCCGTCTCGGCGATGATCTCATCCAACGCCTCGCACGCTTCGGGCTTTTCGATCTTGGCTACAATTGGAACGTTTTCGACACCGCGTTCCCGCATGAATTCCCTAAGATTCGCTACATCCTGACCATGCCGGACGAATGATAAAGCCACCAGATCGACGCCTTCCGCCAAGCCTTCGATCAGATCTTCCCGGTCTTTCACTGTGAGCGACGGTGTCGACACCTGCACGCCAGGCAGGTTGATACCTTTGCGATCGCCAATCATGCCTCCCGAAACTACATCGCATACCGCAGCGATGCCATCGGTGGACACCACGCGCAACGTCACCGCGCCGTCCGCCAGCAGCACTCGGTCGCCTGGACGAACGTCGCGCGCAAAATCCCGATACATCGTTGAGGCGAGAACTGTGCTGCCCACTACCTCCTGCGTCGTGATCGTGAAACGCGATCCGGTTCGCAATTCAGCCTTGCCGCCTTCGAATTTTCCAAGGCGGATTTTCGGACCCTGCAAGTCCAGCAGGATCGCACAGTGCGCGCCGCGAATCTTGGAGATCCGCCGGATCTCGCGAATGCGTCGAATCCGTTCCTCGCCCGTGCCATGCGAGGCATTGAGCCGGAACACGTTGACGCCTGCCAACAGCAATTGGTCTAACATCCCGTCTGGATCGGTTGCAGGTCCGCAGGTTGCGACGATCTTGGTTGCCCGTGAAGAGGAAATCATCAGTCACCATAGTACCGTTGCGGTCTTTGGTATAGTCCCTAGAATGCCTGTTGCTGATAGCACATCCGATGTTGGTCACGGCGACACCGCCCCTGTTCGGCCTGGCGAGGAACTCGACCTCAAAACCTTGGGGTTCTATCTCGAAGGCAAAGTCGATGGCATCGACCGTTCGAACCTCGTCGTCGAGCAGTTTCCTGGGGGCCATTCGAATCTCACCTATCTTCTGAAAACCGCTGGCGGCGGATTGGAATACGTGCTGCGCCGTGCGCCACTCGGGCCGGTTCCGCCCAAGGCGCACGACATGGTAC
>CAZCPL010000281.1:0-7066 GCA_964500255.1 uncultured Solibacteraceae bacterium
TTGTTGCTGCTGCCGACGTCCGCGACTCCCGAAGTGGGCGCGCCGTCAACGGCCGCTCTGATCACGGCGTTTCTGTTGTTGCAGTTGGGCAACGTCGGATGGTCGGTGGGGGCGATTCTGCAAAAGCGGATGTCGAGCAAGGCACATCCCATCGTGAGCGGCGCGGTGCAACAGATGACGACTGGCGTGCTGTTTTGGATCCCGGCATTGTGGACGATTCGTCAGACGGAAATCCATCTCACCTGGCGCGCGGGTCTGGCGGTTTTGTATCTCGCGACCTTTGGCTCAATTATTGGTTACAGCGCATTTTTGTATGCGATGGACAAGCTGCCGATCGCTTTGGTTTCGACTTACACCTATGTCAATCCTATCGTCGCCTGCGTTTTGGGGTGGTTGATTCTGGACGAGCGATTTGGCGTTCGCGAGGTGGTCGCGATGGCGATCACTTTCATTGGCGTTGCCGTGGTGAGGCACTTTCAGAAGCAACAAGCGATCAAGAATCCTGTCTGATACTCGATAAGGGTTGTAGAGGTAAAACCAATGGGACTTTCCATCGCCCAGAACGGGCAATCCCAGTTTCGTAGCGAGGTCTCCCAGTTTGGAGGCGAAAATCGCGCCAATCGTGGACAGCGGGCCGAATCGGCGGAGCCAACGGAGAATAGGGTTCCGCAGTATCGCGGGCGTCGCCCGGATCGCAAACCGGCTGAAGTTCCGTTTACATCGACGGAAGAGGCTCCGCCCGCACGAGTGCGCGAACAGGATCGCTTGAAGGCAACTAGCCGGTCGTTCACCAGTACTTCCGAGTTGCAGTTTCAGGTAAAGACGGCGGAAGGGGACACGGTCACGTTGTCTGTGAATGCGGTGCTGCAGTCGTCGGTCGACAAGGTTTCGTACAAGTCGGAAGACGGGTTTTTGAAGGTGTCGCAAAAGACGCAATCGAGTTCGATTCAGGCGAATCTTTCGGTGGAAGGCGATCTGAGCGAAGAAGAACTTGCCGATATCTCGAAAGCTCTGGAATCCCTGAGCCAAGGAAAAGAAATCGAAGATCTGGGGACCCTGGAATCGGCGAGCTTCCAATACAACAACCGCACGATTTACACGCAGAGTCAATTGTCGTAACAGTTCGGCCTCTCTCCCGACGTCCGATCCTCCAGCAAAAGAACATTTGAGAGGCTACTAACTCGTTCAAACCTCCTGGTTCGGGTGGGCTGGCCGCACAACAAGGTCCACGATGCCGCAAACAGTGATCGGGTTTGACGCTTTGCCGCCTCTGCAAGAGCACCCCCGAGTCTACACGCCTGCGTTCGAAAGTGCATGGGAGTAGCCCTGCGGGCATAGCGATAGCGATGATAAGAGAAATCGATAAGGGATGCAAAACGAATGCTGTTATACTCCAATTGCGAAAGCCCTGTCAGCATTCTTTCCACGTCAGCATGAGACCGGCCCCCGTCATTTGCCGAGCCACTTTCCATTAGAAGGATTCGGTTCCCATGACGGTCATGTTTTGGCCAGTCGTCATCTTTTTGGCGATCTCGCTATCGATCGGGCTTTATACATACACGAAGGTTCGTGGCTCGAGCGAGCAATACACAGTCTGCGGCAAGTCGATGCCGTTCATCGTCGTCGGCACAGCGCTCGCGGCTCAGGCGATTGACGGTAACGCGACGCTGGGCAATACATCTTTGACATTTTCGACAGGCTTCTGGGCCGGGGCGGTGATCCCTACCGGGCTGGCGCTGAGTCTGTTTATCGTAGGGCGGTTTCTGGCGGGTCCGCTGAATGGTATGAACCTGCTGACGCTGCCGGAGTTTTTCTACCGGCGGTATGGCAGGGCGGCGGAACTCACCGCGTCGATTCTGACGATTGTCTGTTTCATCGTGCTGGTGGCAGGGAATCTATCTGCCGTGGCGTGGATCCTCTCTGTGGCGAGTGGTTGGAGTTATGGTTCGTGTCTGTTGCTGGGAACCAGTGTGATTTTCGTCTATACAATCGCCGGTGGCTTATACGCGGCGATCTGGACCGACTTCTTTCAGATCCACGTGGCGATATTGGGCTTTCTGTTGGCCGCTGGATTCGTGTTGGCCACGCGGGGTTGGGATGCGATCGCTGCGGGAGTTCCGGCAGCGACGTTGGATCCCACGCAAATGACGTCCCTCGCCGGTGGCGGTCTAGCCAACTGGGCCAACCTGATCTCGCTGGCATTCGGCAATGCGATGGCATTGGATTTTATGGAGCGTGTCTTCTCTGCGAAGTCTCCCGAAACGGCGCGAAAGGCTTGTTATTACGCTGGCGTCTGGACACTGATCATCGGCTTTTGCGCCTCGCTCATTGGGCTGGCTGCGATGTCAACTGTTGGCAAACTCGATGATCCGCGCATGGTGCTGCCGTCGTTTGCGATGAACCACCTTCCTTACATCGTCGGCGTGCTGGTGTTTGCTGGAGTGCTGGGGGCTTCGATGTCCACGGCCAACGGCGCGATGCTGGTGATCGCGGTGGTGATGGCGCGCAACGTGTGGCAGCGCTGGTCGGCGCAATCTGTTTCGGATTTCACGATGCTGTTTCTGTCGCGTGCATTGGCACTGCCGACGGCGATTGCGGCGGGGGTATTGGCTTACTACAGGCCAGATCCGGGGATCTTGCTGGTAGTGGCGTTCGATATCGTTTTTGCAGGCTGTGTGGTTCCGCTGTTCTTGGGTGTTTACTGGCCGCGAGCGACGCAGGCAGGCGCGCTGGCGAGCATGATTGTCGGCACCGGTGCGCGTGCGATCTGTTACTTTACCGTGAGCGCCGCATGGGCAGGGCTCGATACGTTGTTGCCCCCCTTGTTTGGCGCGATCGCATTCTTCGGAGTCAGCCTCGTGACGCAACAGAGCACCGAAGATCGCACGGAGGAACTGCTTTCTGTCTGAACCGTCTGAAGACAACATTCTATGGGAAGAGACGCTGCATGGCGGCCAAGCGTGGTCTACGGTGCTTGACCGCGGCATGGCGATTGGACTCACCGATCTTCAAGGTGGCGCCAATGTGGCAGCGCTCTTTTACAACGCGATTGAACCGATCGAACGATACAACATGCCGGATACGCTCAAGGCGCAACACATCGCGAGACTCACAGAAGGCTTTGTGATTTACAGCGATATGGGCCGAATCTTGTGTTCGATCAGCAAAGATACAGTGGGCTGGCACGATCCCATCGGGGGCATGCTGAACGACGGGCAAGTGAAGGCGAAGTTCGGCGAGAAGAGCTATCAGGAACATCGCAATTCGTGGACGCAGAGCACACGTGAGTCGGTGATGCTGGAGTTGACCAAACATTCGCTGGGCGCGCGGGATGTCACACCGCCGCTCAACCTGTTCAGCAAGGTGCAAGTGGATGAGACTGGCGCGATGAACTATGTCGCGGGCAACTCACCGCCAGGCGGCTATGTCGAGCTGCGGGCGGAAATGAAGGTTCTTATTGTGCTTTGCGCGAATCATCATCCGATGGACGATGCGACTGTCTATGCGCCGAAATCCGTGAAACTCACGGTGAAGCGTGTGGAAGAAGCAGCGCCTGACGACAAGTGCCGTTTGTCGCGGCCCGAGAATGGCCGTGGGTTTGCAATCACCGGGAGGTACCGGCAATGAACTACGAAATCGATGTCACAGTGCCCGCAGGTTCGGGCTGGGCGGGAATCGTGAAGCGCGGGCAACGGTTCCGCATCGTCGATCTGGAAGGCAATCAGGCTGTCGATACCTTGTTCTATAACGCGGAGGATCCCGCCGACCGCTACTCGGCGGTGGAAACGATCGCCGCGCAGCGGAACATCTATCTGACCACTGGTACGCGACTGCTCACTGAAAATGGAACCGTTCTGATGCGCATTGTTGGCGACACTTGCGGACGTCACGATACCTTAGGCGGTGCGTGTTCGCAGGAATCGAACATGGTGCGCTATGACATCGACAAGCGATATATGCATGCCTGCCGGCAGACGTTTTTGAAGACGGGCGTAACGGTGGATCTCGACAAGCGGGATCTTGCTCCGAACGTGAATTTCTTCATGAATGTGCCGGTGACTCCGGAAGGGAAACTGACGTTCGAAGACGGCATTTCTGAACCGGGCAAGTATGTCGAGCTTGAGGCCGAGACCGATACGATGATCGTGATCTCGAACTGCCCGCAGTTGAATAACCCCTGCAACGCTTACAATCCAACGCCTGTGCGCGTGCTGCTCTGGAATCCCTAAACGTGTTCGACAAAATCCTGATCGCCAATCGTGGCGCCATCGCCTGCCGCATCCTGCGTACGTTAGACCGGATGGGCATCGCGGGCGTCGCCGTGTATTCCGAAGAAGATCGCCATGCGATGCATGTCCGGGTGGCTCGTGAATCTGTCTGTTTGGGAGGCGCGCGCAGCTACCTGGATGCCGATGCGGTAGTCGCGGCGGCTCTCCGTACTGGAGCACAAGCGATCCATCCCGGCTATGGTTTTTTAAGTGAAAATGCAGACTTCGCCGAAGCTTGTGAGCGTGCGGGTATTGTGTTTATTGGTCCGACAGCTGCGCAGATGCGGCAGTTCGGGTTGAAGCATCGGTCAAAAGAGATCGCTCTGGCGAGCGATGTTCCACTGCTTCCGGGCACTGGGTTGCTGGACGAGTGGAGAGACGCTTTGCCGGTTGGCTTGCCGCTGATGTTGAAGTCCACGGCAGGCGGAGGGGGCATCGGAATGCGGTTGTGCCGCACAGTTGTCGAGGTCGAGGAGGGCTTCGATGCGGTGCGCCGGATGGGGCAGAACAGCTTTCGCGACGGCGGTGTGTTCGCCGAGCGCTTTGTCGAAGAGGCGCGGCATATCGAAGTGCAGATCTTTGGCGATGGCAAGGGGCGAGTGGTGGCGCTCGGTGAGCGCGATTGTTCGACGCAGCGTCGCAATCAAAAGGTGATTGAAGAGACTCCTGCGCCTGGGTTATCGAGTGAGGTGCGCCGCGCGTTGTGCGATGCGGCGACGCGTTTGGGATCCGCAGTGCAGTATCGCAATGCGGGCACTGTCGAATTCTTGTTCGACGCCTCGCGTGGCGAGTTTTACTTTCTCGAAGTGAACACGCGCTTGCAGGTGGAACACGGCGTCACCGAGGAAGTATTTGGCATCGATCTCGTTGAATGGATGGTTCGGCTGGCGGCGGGCGAGGATCCATTTGAAGAGATCGCGCAAAACGGGATCGGCGTCAAGAATTCCTGGAGTGGCGGCGAATCGCAAGGCCGATCCCTTTGCGCGCTTGGCGAACTCGAACCGCGCGGTGCTTCGATACAAGTGCGGGTGTATGCGGAATCGCCGCTGCATGATTTCCGGCCTAGTTCCGGAGAATTGGCGCATGTAAGTTGGCCTGCTGGGGTTCGTTTGGAAACGTGGGTGGAGTCGGGAACGACGGTGACGCCGTTTTACGATCCGATGTTGGCGAAGGTGATCGCGACGGGTTCCGATCGTGCGGAGGCGCTGGTCAAGCTGCAGGATGCATTGGGGCAGACGCAGATCCACGGCATCGAAACGAATCTAGACTATTTGCGGGCGGTTTTGGCGTCTGAAACATTTCAGGCGGGCCATGTTACGACGGCTTTTCTGAAGACTTTTGTCTATCGACCAAGGGCTTTTGAAGTTCTGGAACCTGGCACGCAGACGACGGTGCAGGATTGGCCGGGGCGGCTTGGGTTATGGGATATCGGGGTTCCGCCATCGGGGCCCATGGATGATCTTGCGTTCCGCACGGCGAATAAGATCGTGGGCAATGCGCCCGGCACCGCGGGGCTTGAGTGCACACTCATTGGCCCTGTGTTGAAGTTCCATCAGGATGCTGTGATTGCCTGCACGGGCGCGGATATGGGGCTGCCGCGCTATCAGGCCATTGCGGTGAAGGCGGGCGAGACCGTTGCGTTGAAGGCCGTGAATGGCGCGGGTGCGAGGGCGTATCTGGCGATTCGCGGTGGCATCGAGATCCCTGACTATCTCGGCAGCAAGGCGACGTTCATTCTCGGTAAGTTCGGAGGACGCGCGTTGCGTCCTGGCGATTTGCTCTTCTTCGGTGTCGAGGCTTCTGAGCCAAAGCCCTGTGAGAATCCTCCGGTTTTCGACAAAAACTGGGAGATCGGCGTTACTTACGGTCCTCATGGCGCGCCGGACTTCTTTACCGAAGAAGACATCGAGATGTTCTTCGCGACGGATTGGAGAGTCCACTATAATTCCGATCGAACGGGCGTGCGGCTGATTGGGCCGAAGCCCAAGTGGGCGCGCAAAGACGGTGGCGAAGCGGGGCTGCATCCTTCGAACATCCACGACAACGCGTATGCCGTAGGAACTGTCGATTTCACGGGCGATATGCCGATCATTCTGGGTCCCGATGGGCCGAGTTGCGGCGGCTTTGTGTGTCCTGCGACGATCGTCGCCGATGAGCGTTGGAAGATGGGGCAGTTGAAAGCGGGCGATACGGTGCGGTTCAGGCGTGTGAACGAGGAACCTGCGATTTTGCGGGTGAATCCGGTGATTCGCGCCGATGGCGATCGCAATCTATTGGTGGAGTTCGGAGACAACAAGCTCGACTTTGCGTTGTCGATGCGCGCGCATTCGCTGCGGCGGCAACTGCACGGGCGACCTGGGATCATCGACCTGACGCCAGGAATCCGTTCGCTGCAGATCCACTACAATCCTTTGAAAGTGCGAAGGGAAGAACTGTACGAGATGATCGACGAGTGCCAGTCGCATCCGGTGACGCAGGTTCCTTCGCGAACGGTGCATTTGCCGTTGTCGTGGGACGATCCTTCGACGCGCGAGGCCATTCAACGGTATATGCAAGGCGTCCGCGCGGATGCGCCGTGGTGCCCTTGGAACATCGAATTTATCCGCCGCATCAACGGGCTTGGATCTGTGGACGATGTCTATCGCACCGTGTTTGAGGCGAGTTGGTTGACGCTGGCACTGGGTGATGTGTATCTCGGTGCGCCGGTGGCGACGCCTTTGGATCCGCGGCATCGGCTGGTGACGACGAAGTATAATCCGGCGCGCACCTGGACCCCTGAGAACGCTGTCGGCATCGGC
>CAZCPL010000282.1:0-7034 GCA_964500255.1 uncultured Solibacteraceae bacterium
GTGTCGGGGTCCCGCAGATCGCACAGAACCGGCCGCTCAGTTCCGCGCCGCATGAGGTGCATTGAGGCATTTTCCTTCTATTATCAGCCTCCGCTGAGGATTCTGTATACTTCGCGTTTCGGAAGCCCACGATCGCGGGCGACTTGTTTGATCGCATCCATTCGCGGAACACCGGCACGTTGCAGCTCGGCGACGGCCTCTTCTATGGGACGTTCGTCCACTTCGGTGGCTGCTTCAGAGGCTTTGCCCACCATCAAGGTGATTTCACCGCGAACCGAATCCCGCGCCGCGAGCTTGGCGTAGATTTCGTGGGCGGTGCCGCTGAGAAACTCTTCGTGCAGTTTGGTGAGTTCACGGGCAACTACGACCGGACGCTTCGGCATGGCCGTTTCCAAATCTTCGAGCGCATCGAGAATACGGTGCGGTGCCTCGTAAAAGATCAATGTCGCGGTTTCGCGAGCCAAGCTTCGGAAGAGATCGAGACGCTGCGTCTTCTTTGGGGGAGGGAAGCCGCAGAAGCGAAACCCCTCGCCGGTCGGGAGTCCGCTGGCCGAGAGTCCGGTGAGCACCGCAGAAGCCCCGGGAATCGGCGTAACGGCCAATCCTGCCTTGCGCGCCTCGTGTACCAACACGTATCCGGGATCTGAAACCAGCGGCGTGCCTGCGTCTGTCACCAGAGCGATGGTTTTGCCGTCGCGCAAACGGTCGAGCAGTTCGGACGCTCGTGCCGGTTCGTTGTGATCGTGATAGCTGATCATGGTGGTTTGAATGTCATAATGATCGAGCAGCTTTCGCGTTTGCCGGGTGTCTTCGCAGGCGATGAGATCCGCTTCTTTGAGTATCCTCACGGCGCGGAACGTCATGTCTTCGAGATTGCCGATAGGCGTGGCGACAATGTAGAGCATGAACTTGTTAGGATAAACCTTTGGCGGAACAAGAAACGACACCGACCGGTTATTGGAATTGGGAACCAGCCGGGAAGCCCATCCGAATTCTACTCAGTCTCGATGCGGTGGACCGCATGCTCACCACCGTGATCGACGGCTTTGGTTCCGTGCCCAAGCGCGGAGCGGAGGTCGGCGGCCTGCTCCTCGGCAGCCGTTCGCGCTTCGACGGCAGGCTGAGCGTCACGATCGAAGACTATCTCCCGGTCACTTGCTCACACCGTTTTGGACCCTCGTTCGTGCTCTCTGATGAAGATCTCGGGGCGTTCGAGGGCGCGATTGCCCAAAACGACAACGTTGTCGGGTTTTATCGGAGCCATACGCGAGACGGTTTGGCGCTCGGAGCCGAGGATCTGCAGTACTGCCAGCAGTACTTCAACGGTTCCGATGATGTGATGCTGCTCATCAAGCCATCCGCGATGAAGGTGAGCAACGCGGGATTTTTCTACTACCAGGCGGGCGAGATCCAAGATCGCACCGATCTTGAGTTCCCCTTCAGGCGAAGCGAAATGGAAACGGGCGAAGCTCCGGCACGGCGGCCCCTCGGAGAACGTCGCCCGCCACCGCGCTTCGAACCGCCCGTGGGGCGTCCACCGCGGCCCGGAGAAGGCGCGTTTCAGCCACCGTTTCAGCAGCAGCCTTTGCCGGATTCGTACCCGACATCGACTGACGAAGGATATCCGGAACCGACGTTGTCGCAGCCTTTGGACCGGCCTCCGTCCCGACCGTCGCACGGGCTTCCGTCCCTGCAGCGACAGCCGCAATATCCAATGCCCACGATGTCGGCCAACAAGTTGCGACGCAACTGGGTCTGGTTTCCACTGTCGTTCATCTTTTTGCTGTTGGGAGTTTTGTTGGGATTTCAGGCTGCCATGTCGTTCAGCTCCGGCAAGGGGAGTTCGCAGGACCCCTATGCGCTCAATCTCAGTGTCGAGCGGCGGCAGGAAGATCTGGCCCTTCGGTGGGATCGATCGAATCAGGCCATCCGCACGGCATCGAAAGCAGTGTTGGATATCCAGGATGGCCGTTACTCAAAGCGTGTCGATCTGGATAGCGCGCAGTTACAGACCGGTACGGTCATCTATCGCTTTTCGACGGATAGCGTCCGGTTTAAGTTGGAAGTCTACCCCCGCGATCACATCGTGATGTCGGATTGGGTGGAATGGAAGAAGTGAGCTACCAGCGAGGCAGCACGCGGCGCCAGTTCGCGTCGACATGCTTGCGCATTTCCGCTTCGTCATCGCGCTTCTTGTATTCGAGCTTTGCATAGCGCTCTTCGAGCCGGGCAATCTGGTCGAAGTCGAGTTCCACGCCCAAGCCAGGTTTGTTGGGAATCCGGACGCCACCGGCTTCGAACTGCACGCGTCCCCCAACGATCACTTCGTCGAGTTCGGTCTGCCAAGGATAGTGGGTGTCGCAGGCATGAGTGAGGTGCGGCGAGGACGCGCCTGCATGAGCCATGATCATCATGCTGACGCCGACATGGTTGTTCGAGTGCATCGAAAGGCCCATGCCGAGCACTTGGCAGAGATCGGATAGCTGTCGCTGCTTGCGGATGCCGCCCCAGTAATGCGGGTCGGATAATACGATCTGCACGGCGTCCTGCTTCCAGGCTTTGGGAACCGCATCGAAGGAAGTCACTGCGACATTGGATGCGAATGGAGTCTCGATGCCTTCGGCCAATAAACGTCGGCGGACCTCAGCCATGCCCTCGATTTCCGCGCACGGATCTTCAAGGTAACCGCCGTCGGTCAGTTCTTCTTTCAACTCGCGGCCTACTTTGACCGACGTGTCTACAGACCAGGCGCAATTCGGATCGATCCTCAACGGATACTTCGGTCCGAACTCGGCTCGCAACGCTTTGATGCTGCGAATTTCCTCATCCGGATCGAGCACACCGCCCTTGAGCTTGATCTCTTCGAAGCCGTAATTGGCGACCATCTGCTTGGCTTGACGAACCAGTGCCTCGGCGTCGAGCGCCTCGCCGTACTCGTCGTCGCGGGCGTCATCTCCGATGCCACCGCCGCCGCCATGCTTGTAGAACAGATACGCGGAAAACGGAGCCACATCCCTCGCACGCCCACCGACTACGTCGCAAAGCGGCAAGTTCCACGCCTTGCCGATGGCATCGAGACACGCGATCTCGATGGCGGCATACGCGCGAACGGGTTCATCGGCAGGGTTTTCACCCGGAACGAACATCGTTTGCGAACGGTCTCCACCGGCGATGGTCGACGTCATGTCGCGCCACAAACCGGTGAGTTGAAAGACATCGCGCCCGATCAGCTTCTCACGCAGAGACCGATAGACGGCGATCTGTTTGTCGCCACCGTAGGTCTCGCTAATTCCGGTGATACCTTCGTCGGTTTTCAATTCCAGGATGGTTCGCAACGCATAGGGGGCATGCAAGCCATAAGAACTGCGCAGTGGCACGTCAGCCACTGCGATGGGATGGATGATAAGGTCGGAGATCCGCACGCGGAAAGCTTACGCCTTGCGCGCGCCGCGCACAGTCCCCTTCAATGCCGACTGGCGGCGCTTCGCTGCCGTACGCTTCGGCTTGGTGATGATGAACGTTCCAGAACCGAGATACTCGGCTTTGTACAGATTCTCTTTGACTTTGGGTTCAGACTTTTTGATAGCCAACTTGACTTTGCTCCTGAGGTTGTTCGGAAACTCTAATTGTACCGAATGAAGCGACTCCTTGTACTGCTGCTGCTCACGAACTTCGTTTTCTCAAAGGACACAAAGCCCCAGGGGAAAGACGAGTTGTTCGGAGAAATCGACGCCATCCTCGCCGATCTTGGCAAGATCACTGGCTGGAAGGCCAAGCGCAAGGTCCCGGCGGCTTACATCACCCGCGACAAACTCCGCCAGTTCATTGAGGGGCGGCTCAAGCAGGAAGTGAAAACCGACGACGTTCGGATCGAAGAGCAGATCCTCGAAATGTTTGGACTTGTTCCCAAGGGCTTCGATCTGAAGAAGTCCACGGTCGACCTGGTCACCGAGCAGGCGGCAGCGTTTTACGACTACAACGCCCGCAAGCTCTTTGTTCTCGAATCGAACGAGAGCACGCTAGAACGCCGCGTCACATTGGCGCACGAGTTGGCGCACGCCCTGGCCGATCAGCAGTTTTCACTTCGCAAGTTTATCCGCGGCGGTATGCGGAGCGACGATATGTCCACCGCACGGCAGGCCGTTGTTGAGGGGCAAGCCACATGGCTGATGTGGGCGTATATGGGTGTTCGCAATGGCAAGGAACCATCGGTTCCCGTCGAACTTCTCGCCAACGCGGGGTTCACCGCCGAAAGCGCCGGCGCGGGGTTCCCTGTGTTGGCGGAATCGCCGCAGTACGTGCGAGAATCGTTGATCTTTCCTTACACGCGCGGGCTGTTGTTCCAAAACGAACTGTACAAAGCGCGGGGGCAGAAGAGTTTTGCGGAAGTGTTTGCGCGTCCTCCGGATTCAACGCAGCAGATTCTGCATCCCGAACGCTGGATGGCCGGGACGCCCGTGCAAACGGTTAAGCCCCCGCCGATTCTCGAGGAGAAGCGATATCGATTGCGCGCCGAAGGAACCATCGGCGAATTCGATCACAAGATTCTGATCCGGCAGTACATCGACGAGACTTCGGCCGACCGCATCGCACCGTTGTGGCGCGCCGGATCCTACAGGCTTTACCATGACAAGACCACCTCCAAGCAGCCGCTGCTCGCTTATGCAACCACTTGGGATAAGCCCGAAACTGCAGTCTGGTATCTGGCTTTGTACAAAGGCATCGTCGAGAAGAAGGCCAAGAACTGCCTCTTTACTCTGCAAACCGAGACGCGAGTCGAAGGCGCGAACGAGTACGGTCGCTTCGAAATCTGGACCGAAGGCGACAAAGTATTCGCCATCGAAGGACTCTCTACGGCAGCATCCGATTCGTCTTCAACCACATCACCGCGAAAACCATAACTGCCCATCCCGCCACCGCCACCAGCACCGGCACGTCATGCAGCAGCACATCTTCCGGGCGTTCCAGATCGCCAGTATGCCGCTCGCTGAGGTATTGATAGCGGAAGAGGCCGTAGAGCACGAAAGGAAGCGTCAACATCATCCAAGGAGTTTGCGCGCCGTTGACCTGCGGACCCGAGCTCCAAAGTGCGTAGGTGAGAATGACTCCTGTCGTGACGAGTTGCTCCATCCGTGCCAAAAGTCCTTTGGAATATTCCTGCAGCACCGGGCGCGACGAACTACCGTGAACGAGTTCGGCTTTGCGTTTCTCAATGCCGAGAAACAACGCAAGAAACGCCACTGCAAGCAGGAACCACGGCGATGGAACGACATTGACGATGGCGGCTCCGCAAGCGGCGCGCAGCACGAAACCCGCCGCGATGCCCATCACATCCAGCAATACGGTCGTCTTCAGTTTCCAGTTGTAGAAGAACTGCAAGAAGGTATAGAACAGCATCAGCTCGCCGGCAAGCGGCGAAATCAGCAGCGTCACGGCGGTGGACGTGCAGATCAGGAAAAACGCCAACAGCAAGGCAAGCGGTTCAGAGAGGAAACCTGCGGCGATGGCCCTCCGCCGCTTGACCGGATGTCGGCGATCCGCTTCGATGTCAAGAACATCGTTGTAGAGATAGAAGCCGCTCGACGCCAGACAGAACAATACGAACAGGGCCGTGGCAACCAACAGGGATCTTGCGGATAGATCGAAAGCGAACAGCAGCGGTGCGAAGACGATCGCGTTTTTGGTCCATTGCCGCGGGAGCATGGCGGCAAACACTGACTGCCGGTGCGAACTGCAAATGAGGAAGCGTGAGCGTCACTTTTGAGCGACCTTTCTCAGTTGCTCAGCAGCAACGGGATCGAACCGGTAAAGATACCGTGGCCAACCCGGCGTGTAGCGCCGCGTCAAGCCTTGCAAGGGAAGAAAGCGTTCACCGAAGTCTTTGTCGAGCACGTAGCGGTCGTGCAAGAACGCGATGACGCCGTCGTTTTCGATTCGTGTGTTGGTGAGAATGTAGCCGTGACCGTTGGCGGGCTCGGCCGTGGATGCAAGAACCTTTGCGATCTTCGCTCGCGCGGTCTCCGTTTCGGCAGAGCCTCTCACCATGTCCTCGAGCGGCACCCAATGAGCCGCCGGTTGGAACTTTGCGGATCCAGGCACCGGGCCGAGCCAAGGTGCATACACCGGACCATCGAGCCGTTCCGCAATCTGCAATAGATCTTTGTAAGCCGCCTGCGCATCGCCTTTGACGAGTGCGGAACCTGGATTGTACAGCAATGCCAGAAACGAGATTCCCAGAGCGATCTGCGGCCATAGTGTGTTCTCAGGCAGATGTCGAGTGAGTCTCTCAATAGCCACGATGCTGACGATGATGAGCCAGGTTTCGAAAGGAATGAAGACGTTGTTGTTGGAACCCGAAGTGGCCATGCCGAGCAAGGCCGTTCCCAAAGCCACCGGAACCATGAAGATCCAAATGCTGCGAAACGCCCCGATTTGAAGGGCTGACATCAGCCCCGCGCCAGTGAGTACAGTTGGCATCAGCCAGCGGCGAGCCATGAGTTCTGCGAAGTTGCGGATGTCTTCGCGGCTGAGTGCCGCCCACTGCCTCGGAACTTCCCACGTGAAGTAATGAAACTCAGGCCCCATCAACGCGCTTGGAGCGAGCAGGTAGAGCGCGGGTCCGAACGAGAATGTCAGAACAGCCGGCCATAAGAGCTCGGCCGGTGTCAGCTTGAACAGCAAAAACAAGAAGCCGCCGATGGCGAAAGCTGCCGCTTGTTGCTTCAACCAGAACGCGGCGACTAAGAGCAGCATTCCACCGCAGTTGGCTAGGCCGGAACGTCCGTAGTTCAGCGCATAGCAGCCTGCGAGAACGAGAAACAGCATCCAGGTATCGCGGTGGCCGATGTCGAAGTACGAATCCATGGCGCGATAGGCGGCCGCGAACATTCCCACCGCGATCACGCCCCACCAACGCGATTCGGTTTCACGCTTGACGATGCTGTAGATCATTGCCGCCGATCCGATGGTGCCGATCAACGCCACGATCCGGATCGTGGCCAAGCTAGGGCCTAGAAACACCGCGAACGCCGCGC
>CAZCPL010000283.1:0-2139 GCA_964500255.1 uncultured Solibacteraceae bacterium
GCGGTTGTTTTTCCAGCCTCTTGACCCATTTCTGGCAGGTTTCCGGATCGAGAACGGTTCCCGCACCGAGAATCATGGCGTCCCCGAACTTGTCGGCCAACTGTTCCAGGGCCTTCAGTGCGCCAGGCACGGTCATCGTGATTTCCGCCGCGCGGATGCCTCCGCGATAGATGGCTTCGATCGATTCGATTGCGCTTTCGGCGGTCTTTGTTCTGATGATCGGCACAACGCCGATCTCGATGATCGTGGAAAGGATTGCGTTCTTTTGCATGGTAATGAATCTTCGATGTTATCAAGCGAGCTTGACAGGGGGATGTTATCAAGTAGGAATGGAAATCTCTCGCAGGGCCTTGATCCCCTCTCTGGGCATTGCCGCATGGCAGCCTGGCAACGACCGCAGATTGCGGGTCGGCATCGCCGGAGGCCGGTTTGGCGCGAGCTTTCAGTTTCACGAGCATCCGAATAGTGTTGTCGAGGCAGTGGCGGAACTTCGGTCTGACCGGCGTGGCACGCTTTCGAAGACTTACCATTGCTCGAAGACATACGATTCATTGGAGACGATGTTGAAAGACCGCGCGGTCGAGGCGGTAGGCTTGTTCACTCCGGCTACCGATCATGTCCGTCATGCGCTGCTGTGCCTCGATGCTGGCAAACATGTGTTGTCGGCGGTTCCGGCGGCGATGTCGTTGGAGGAATGCGCGCGGCTGATTGCGGCCGTGAAGCGGAGCGGACTGACGTACATGATGGCCGAGACGAGCTACTACCAGCAGATGACGATCTCTGCGCGCAAGCTGTTTCAGGAAGGAGCGTTCGGACGCATCTTCTCATGCGAGAGCGAGTATCATCACGCGGGATTGGAGTCTTTGTTTGTGGAAGACGGTCGCCGGACATGGCGCTATGGTTTTCCGCCGATGCATTATCCAACCCATTGCACCGCTCATCTTGTAGGCGTGACTGGTGAGCGCCTCACGCAGGTGGCTTGCGCGGGTTGGGGCGATGGCGACAAGACGTTGCGCGACAACGCATATGGAAATCCGTTTTGGAATGAGACCGCGTTCTTTCAAACTGACAAGGGCACGGCGTTTCGTGTGGCGGTGTATTGGAAAGGCGCGCACCGAGGTTCGGAACGGGCGCAATGGTATGGCGACAAGATGAGCTTGTTCTGTCCACATCCCAACGGTGTTGGTGCCGTTCGTGTTTTCAATAGCGAGGAACGCGAGAAACATATGGGAGGATTCGTGCGCCAGCGATCCGTGTTGGAGCCCTACCAGGTTCCGGAATGGTGGTCGGCTGCGAATGCGATGCTGCCTCCCCCGTTGCAGCACAACAGCGGACATGACGGTTCGCACTGCTTCCTCACCCATGAGTTTGTGAGCGCGGTGTTGGCTGGGAGAAGGCCGACGGTGGGTGTGGACGAGGCCGTCGCATACACGGCCCCTGGCATTGTGGCCCATGCTTCGGCGATGGCAGGTGGCAAGCAACTTTCGATTCCCAAGTTCTGATCGTGCTGCAGGCGATGTTCGGCTCCGCCATCTTCGCAGCCGGATGTTATGCTCTGACGCTTTCATAAAGTTCCGCCTGCTTGCGAGCGATGGCATCCCAATCGAAATCCCGCTCGGCCGCGTGCCTCGCCGCCCGTTCCAGGTTCACGCGCTTCATGGTGTGCCCGGCGATGTCCATGATATGGGCGGCCATCTCGTCGCCGGTCTTGCCGACCAGTACGACCTTGCCCCGATCGAGATCGAGTCCATTGATGCCGCCCGGTGTGGATACGATTGCCTTACCCATGGCCATGGCTTCCATGATCTTGATGTTCGTACCCGCTGACGCCAATAGCGGAGCCACCACAATCGAAGCACGCCGGTATGCCGGACGCACATCCGAGACGAAGCTTTCGAGCTCGATGCCAGGCTGATGCAGGTTCGGACGCGCGTGATCTTTGTAGCGGTCCAAATACAGTTCTGGATTTCGACCCGAGACGATGTGCAAGACCGGCTTCAGTTCCACCAGCAAAGGCCAGACTTCGCGAAGGAACCAATCCAACGCGAGCACATTGGGAAGATGGGCGAACGATCCGATGAACAGCATCCGCCCAGGTTCACAAACGTCCTGCGGCGACGGCTGAAAGCGATCCAGGTC
>CAZCPL010000283.1:2149-7019 GCA_964500255.1 uncultured Solibacteraceae bacterium
CAACGCCTCTGTCCGCCGAGCGTCTTTCACCATCGCGCGATCCTTTTCGGACATCGTCACGACGCAATCGACATCGCGCCAAGCCTGCCGCTCGAACTCGATCCACTTGCCGTGCTCGCGTTCGAGTTCCCAATCGCTGCTGGTTTTGCGCAACTGCCCGTACAGATCCAGGGTGATGTCGTGTTCCACCAAAAGCGTTTTCGCGGGGGCGCAGTCGCGAGCATATGCTGCGAGCTGTGTAAATTCCAACTGCGCGATTGCGGGCTTATGCTTGCGGATCGTCTGTTTCAACGCCGCGCGGAACTCAGGCCGGTCGAACTCTTCCACCACCTGCGGACGATGCGTCAATGCACGATCATGGCTGCCTGTCGCTTGCACCACCACCACCTCGATGCAAATCTCCAACAATTCTTTGGGAACCGGCGCCAGCTCCGTTGCAAATGCAATCAGCACCTGATCGTAATCCTGCGCGCCGCGCAGCATCAGATTGAACATTCGCACTGCGCCACCGTGCGCTAAGGGATACGGCAGATAACAACTCGCGATCAGCACCACTGGCTTACCGGGACGCCGTGACCGCCCCGGAAACACGGCCACACGGCCGTTGTTGAGATCGAGGATTTCCTGCTCGTCCATCACCGCCACTGGTTGGGATTCCACCCAATCACTGGCCCCTTGGGCGGCTTTCAGAATCGGCATGTAGGGCGGATTTTCGCAAGCGAACCAGTTCACCCGATAAATCGCTTCAAACCACATGCGCTGAAACAACTCCCGCGAAGTGACCGAACGCACCAAAAAACGCAGGAAATTCACCTCCAGTGCGAACCGCAGTTGCTCTTCGGTGAGATAGCGCGAGGTGGTCGCGCGATGCTTGTGCAGCACTCGCGCCTTTGCCGCATAAACGCTGGGCCAACCCTGCCGCCAGCCTCGGAACCCGATGTCCAAATCCTCAACATACGCAGGCTCGAACACCTCTCCGATCGAGCCCAATTGCCGCAGCTTGCGCGTATCATACAGCGAACAACCGCCCGATCCATACAGCACATAGCTGTGATCCTCGCCTTCGAGAGGCATCGCGCAATGCGGCAAAAAATCAGAGGGATGCTCGCGCGGCAACATCACGGCTTTGCCGGTTTCCTCGCGCCGCTGTCCTTCGGGAAAGAAAATTTGCGCTGTCGAACAAAACAGGTCGGGAACCGCATCGAAGGCCCGCCACAACGCTTCGAAGAAACCATCCTCGATCAGCATGTCGTTGTTCAATAAACAGACATGCGAATAGCGTGCTTGTGAGATGCCGCGATTCACCGCTCGTGCGAACGAGAGCGGCTGGCGGTTCTCGATCACGATGTAATCCGGATAATTCGCTCGCATCCAATCCGCAGTGCCATCGTCTGAGCCGTTGTCGACGACGATCACTTCAGACGGCCGCTGTGCGATGACCAACGGCAGGCACTCGGTCAGCAACTGGCGGCCGTTGCGCGATGGGATCACGACAGTAATCCCCAACGGCAGCGGCTTCTCAAGAGCAGGCAGCGATATCGGGGCAGGGAACCCGCGCAACCGGCCCGCCCACTGCGCCAATCGATACAACACCGGTCGTCGGAACCCGTCAATCGGATGCGCGAATCGCCACAGCCACGTGAAGGTCTTTCCACCTGGACGCATCTGCCAGCGGATCAGATTGCCGGTGCGCCAAATCGCGTGCCGCACCATTGCCGGCGCGCTCGACGGACGCAGCGAAAAATGATCCAGATTCTCGTTGAAGACAAGCAGCCCATAGCCTTTGAGCCGCACGCCGATCTGCCGCATCGGCCAGTACGGCATGTTCGGTTGCAAGGCAATCGCAGCCTCTGCAATCGCCCGCCCATTCAGTTTCGAATGCAGCAACTGTTCGTTCTGTTCGAGAGTCCAAGAGAGCCGGTAGGGAACCCATTCGACGCCCTCGCGATTCGGAGCGAACTCCGAAACCACAACCGTTGGCAGCGACGGAAACACCTTCTCTACTGCGTCGATGAGATGCTCGACAAGATCTTCGGAACAGGATGCGAAAACAACCTTCACCACGGCTTAGATTAACGCGCCGATTTCAACATCCCGGTCGCCGTCCCACATCGCAAGCGCCTGCAGGCAGAATGCCGCGGATACCGGATTGGTGAACGGCAAGAACTCACCATGCTTTCGGCCGAACCAGAACGCGCCGTCTTCGGGACGGGAAAACGTCTGGATTGCCGCCGCCTCTTGTGCAGCCTGTTCGCAATTCAGTGGCACGAATCCCAACCGATCCGCGAACAGTCGCACGCGCAGCAACTGCGCATAAACATCCGATCTTGCAAAGTCTGGCGCAACATCCCGCAGATGAAACGCAACCCGCTCGATACCCGTGCGCAAAGCCTCTCGGCATGCCGGGCGATCTCCAACCAGCAACAACGCCTCGAGAAAATACGAGTACGCATGCAGCCGGTCCATCGCCTTCAAGCGTTCCGGATGCCCTGGCAGAAACGTTTCGTGCGTCGCCAGTGAGTACTCGAGCATCCGCTCAAAGGGCTGCTTCAACGCCGGAACCCCGGTTGCGACGGCCAGATCCCACCAAGCCATAGCGGACTTCAACTGATAACAACCCGGGCTCTGCGACCAGCGGAGCAGATCGTAATCCAGCGGCTGCTTGTCCGGCAGCGTGAGAATCGGATGCACCGCCTCTTCGGCCATATAGTCGTAGGCCATCGAAAGCCCGACCTCTTTGGCCTTCTCTAGAAAACTGGCGTCACCGCATGCGCGCCACACGGTGAGCATGCCGCGAACAATGATCCCGGCGTCGAAGAAGTAAGCATAGGCTTGCTCGCCCTCATCCGGAATCTCATACGGCATCGTGTTGTCGCGAGCGCTCCACGCCTGGTCGCGCAGAAACGCCGCCGAACCCATCGCCGCGTCGAGATACTGCCGATCCTTTGTGAGATCATGCAGGTACACGAGGGCACTCACCGCGTAACCGGTGATTTCCAAGGAAACCTTTGCGTTCTGGCGGCGGTCTGTATAGTGATAGCGCGCAACGCCTCCGTTGGATTCGCGAATACCGGAGTGCAAAAACCAGTGTCCGGCGCCCTCGACGATGGCGCGGATGGATAGGTTGGAAGAGATCTGGGGTTGCAAAGTAGTCATTTTACCATCCACGTCTAAAGACCATGCTGATCGCCCTTTTAACACTCCTCGCGCAGTTTCCGGAACACAAAATGGGTGTTCTTCGCGGATCGCTCGTTTCCCATGAGGATTCCATCGTGCGTGTTGCGGATGAACAAGGCAAGATCGCCGAATGTCGGTTCGATATTCGGACGTCGATGCAACGCGGCGGCCAGCGTATCGAAATAGCAGCCGTGGCCGTAGGAGATCGACTCGAGATCGTCGCCGACCGCCGCCCAGCTGGATGCTATATCCGCACTCTTGAAGTGATTGAGGCTCCCGCTGCGGAACTCCCTGCGCACACTCGTAGAGCCAGCATCAAGCGCGAACCTTCAGGGCCTAAAATGGCAGTCCTGCGCGGCCCCCTCACTTCGATAGACGCCGCAATGATCCGCCTTGAGGTTGCCGTCGGCCAGATCGCTGAATGCAAATTCGACATCCGCACCTCGATGGAACGCGATGGCCAACGCATCGAAGTCGCAGCGCTCGCTGTCGGCGATCGCCTGGAAATTGTCGCGGATCAACGCCCCACCGGATGCTACGCTCGCACGTTGCATGTCCTCGATGTTCCCTCGCAAAACCCCATCGCCGGACGTAGGCCCAGTATGAAACGCGAGTATTCGAGTCCCACAGATCGCTACGCGCCGCGAGGTGACATGACCGCCACCGGGCTTGTGTTGGATCTTTCCGAGCAATGGCTCACCATTCGGACGCGCACCGAAGGAAACAAGCAGTTCCTGCTGAGGCACGATACGCGGTATGTGGGTGAGGGATTGAGAACCGCGCGCGAGACACTGGCTCGCAGCACTCGCGTGTTCGTTCGTGCAGGGCGCAATTTCGAAGGTGTGGTGGAAGCCTATCAGGTGATCTGGGGCGACATCATGAAGCCGGACTAGGCGTGAGGATGAATCCTCCGCTTTTCGGCGGGTGCCGCAGTGCTGAGTTCCGTTAGAGATTGGAGGCTGTCCGTATGGTCAAGCAACGGTTTCAATACGACGCCGTGGTGAAAGATCTGTTTCAGAAGGACCGTCCGACGTTGTTGACCATGTTTACCGGGCCCGCCGAGGTCCGCGAGTTCTTGAATTCCGAGTTGGCCGCCGTTGAGGAGCGCTTTGCCGACCTACTGGTTCTTTTGAGCGACGACTCGCTGCTGCACTTCGAGTTTCAAAGCGGCAACGATCGATGGATGCCGCATCGCGTCGGTGCCTACGGGCTCGGCGCGGCTCGCAAGTACGGCAAGAGTCGCGTGCGGCAGGTTGTGATCTATATCGGAGGCAGGCCGATGCGGATGAACGATCGTCTGGATTTGGGCGGCATCCGGATCTCCTACGAATTGATCGACATTCGAGATCTCGACTCGGAGTCGTTCGTTAGGAGCTCCAACCCGGGCGACTGGGCCTTGGCCTTGTTGGCACGCAATGGAATGGAGAACTGGCGGGAGATCCTGACGAAGAGCGTCTCGCTACCCGACCCGGAGCGTCGGCGAGTGATGACACAGTTGATGGTGCTCTCGGGCTTGCGTCCCATGCCCGAACGATTCAAAATGGAGATGGATAAGATGCGTACCTATTTCGATATTGAGAAGCACCCGATTCTCGGGAGCATTATTGAGGACCTCAAGATCAAGAGCAGTGCGGAAGGCAAGGCTGAAGGCAAGGCTGAAGGCAAGGCTGAAGGAAAAGCCGAAGGCAAAGCC
>CAZCPL010000284.1:0-6957 GCA_964500255.1 uncultured Solibacteraceae bacterium
GGCGAGTCTCCATAGTGCAACACCCTCGCGGAACCCGTTTTCGATTCCGACCTTTGCAGGGCCTCATAGAAGCTTCTCATGATTCCTTGCGGATCGTAGATCTCGGTTGGCGAGGTGACGGCAACAGGGTCCGCACCGGAAACCACAATCGGCGTATCCGGACCTTCGTTCCCATCTGGATTCTTCTTGACCAACACTTTCGGCGTGACCGGATCTTCCATCTGCACTGGTGGTTTCACGTCCACATGCATCGCCAGGAGTGGAACCGCGGGCGTCACGGTGGAATTCAATGCGGGAATCGCCACGATACGCGCCAGTGTGTCGAATCCCGGCGGACGCATCCAGGACAGAGCTGGCGCCAGAGGAGCCACAAAGGCCGCGAGCGCGACTGTGACCAAGGCGATGGATGTCTTCTTTGGCAGCATATTTTAGAACTTCTGATACACAAACGGTGCAGAGCCTGTGCTCGACACATATTGAATACATCCCATCGCAATCGCTACCGTCGCCGCTTGCGCGAAGGCAGGAGCCTCGATGAACATCTTCTGCGTCTTCGCGTACCAATCCTTCGGCAAATAATGGAAGAAGACCGCCGCGCCCAGCACGATGGCGAAGCCGGGCGTCACGTTGCCCATCCCGAAGGTGCCAGAGGCCACTTGCAGCAGCATATCCACCGCACCATCGAGTGTCTCCGCGCGGAAAAAGATCCAGGCCAACACCACAAAGTGAAATGTCGCGAATCCTCGTGTGAACCGGGGCAGCCACTTGCCCGACGGCTTCCGATCGCCGCGCGATACCTGCCACCAGCGCTGGAGCGCGAGAGCCAGACCATGCAGCGAGCCCCAGATCAGGAAGTTGACTGCGAAGCCATGCCACAGGCCGCCCAGCACCATCGTCAACGCCAAATTCCAGTAGGTGACGATCTTGTACTTCGAGCGCAGCCCCGGCAGTGAGAAATACAAGTAATCGCGCAGCCAATTGGAAAGCGAGATGTGCCATCGACGCCAGAACTCCGCGACATTGAGCGCTTCGTAGGGACGATTGAAATTGGGCGGCAGCTTCAGGCCCAACAGCAGAGCGCTACCGATCGCAATGTCGCTGTACCCCGAGAAATCGTAGTAAAGCTGAAAGGCGTATCCATAGGCACCGAGCAAAACTTCAAAGCCCGAATATAGGGTTGGCGTATCGAACACTCGATTCACAAGATTCTCGCCGAGATAATCGGCAATGAGAAACTTCTTGCAACCACCCATCGCGATCAGATACAGAGCCTTTCCGCCCTCAGCGGACGCCAACGGGTTCTTCAGCTTGGCCCACTGCGGCACCAGCGAACTCATGCGCGTGATCGGTCCTGCAAGAATGGTTGGGAAGAACAGCACCGAAGTGAGGTAGACGTAAAGGTTCGGAGCTGGCTTCGAGTCTTTGCGGTAGAGATCGATCGTGTATGTCAACGATTGAAAAGCGTAGAACGACAGCGACAACGGCAGAGCGATCGCCGTAGCGGATCCGGGCAATTTGGTGGTGACGATCAGGCCCAAATTGAGCAGAACACTAAAAAACAACAGCATCCGGCGTACCTGTTGACTCTTCACCCGGTCGATGCCCTGACCGATGTAGAAGTCGCAGCAAGCCGCCAGCGGTATCAGGCCAAGGTAGATCCAGCCCCAACGAGCCACGAACAGCAGGTTGGCGACAAGCACCACGCCCATGGCTGCATTGCGCCACCGGAGCAACGGCCAGTAGCCAAAGAACAAAATGGTCAAAAATGCGAAGTATTCCGCGCTGGTGAGTAGCATCGAAAACGGCAGCCGGGTCTCTTTGGAAGGACCCCTATAGTGTAACAACCAGCCCGGCTTTTGTTTTAACGACTAGGATGCCGGAATACTAACAGCCGCCAGCGACGGAAGCGAGCATCCGTGCGCCTTCAGGTCTTTCGATGCCTTTTTAAACCCGCCACCAGCGTCGTAGTTCACAAACGTTGCGTCTCCGTTGTTCTGGATGCAGATCCGCGCGCTCTCAAGCTTCGGCTTGACGACACCATCGTAAATGATGCTCGGCACCGGATTCCCCAATACGTCACCCAGCTTTGCCACGCGGCCCGCCGGCAGATTGCCGCCGCCCGCGATATCGTTGTCGTGGATGTAGATTTTTTCCACAAACGGATCGAACTTGGCGTCCTTGATTGGATTGCCCGTCGTGAGGTAGCTCAAGATCGAGATATTGGCACTTTGGTTGTTGTGGATCTTGTTCTTGAAGATCTCGATGTCGTGTGTGGCCAGCACCATGATGCCAGTGCCTGTCGGAACATTTGCCACGATGTTCCCCTTCGGCGCGAAGTTCGGTGTGTTGTTCTCGAAGATCTGGTTGTTGTAGAGCCTCGTGAACGAGCCTCCCTGCACGGGCAGAGCCGGCAAATTGAACACCAGTAAGCCGCCCGTGTTCTTGGTCGCGACGTTCTCATAGACATCGGCGGCCGTCGAGTTCTCGATCTCAATGCCCGCGACATTGAACTCCGCACGATTGCGCCTCACGATGATGTTCTTGCTCTGGCCCACGTAGATGCCGGCGTCGGATGCGCCGATCGCCACGGAATCCTCAATCAGAACGTTCGTACACTGCACGGGATAGATGCCGTAAGCGCCGTTGGTCTCTTTCGGACCTCCGGTCCACTCGGTCTTGATTCTACGAATGGTGACGTTTTCCGCGCCGTTAATCTTGAGCGCATCGCCCTTCGTATCCTGAATCGTCAGGTCTTCGATGATGAAGTCACCGGCGGTCACAAGCAGCCCCGCGGATCCCGACTTTTGCCCCGCGAAGCTCAACACGGTCTTGTCGATGCCCGCGCCCTTCAAGCGCACTTTCGCTACAGACAAAGACAACGGTCGGTCGATGTCGAACTTCCCTTCTCCGAGTTCGATCACGGCACCGGGCTTGGCCGCGATGAGCGCCTCCTGCAAACGCTTGGTGGCCTCCGCACCCGGACGCAGCACTCCATCCTTCGAGCAGGCCGCCAAAAACACCACGGCAGCGAACAATAGGCAACGCATCTTCATCACGATATTCTACTCGATCTTGTTGTAGGCTGTAGCGAGCATGACTCGCCGCCACTTTCTCGCTAGCGCTACTTCCGTCGCCGCTGCTTCCAGGGGCCAGCGTCCCAATCTGATCTTCATCATGCCCGATCAATGGCGCGGTCAGGCGCTCAGTTGCCTGGGCGACGTGAACGCGCGGACTCCCAATCTCGACAAGCTCGCGGCAGAGGGCTTGCTCATGCGCAACGTGATCGCGAACACGCCTGTTTGTTGCCCCGCGCGATCCGTCATCCTTACAGGCAAATACACGCATGCGAATGGCATGACGGCTAATGATCTGCGTCTGCGGATGAGCGAACCATCGTATGCGGAAGTGATGCGGCAGGTCGGATACAAGACCGGCTTCATCGGCAAATGGCACATCGACGGGGGCCTGCGGATGCCCGGCTATGTTCCGCCTGAACGGCGCCGCGGCTTCAACTGGTGGGCGGCGAATCAGTGCAATCACAACCACTTCAAGAGCCTCTACTTCCGCGGCGACAGTAGCGAAGCGATCGCGATGAGCAAGTTCGAAGTGGAAGGCTGGATGGATCTCGGCGTTGAGTTCCTGCGCGAAGCCGCTCGCGAAAAGAATCCATTCTTTTTGACGGTGCAGATGGGTCCACCGCACGATCCGTATAAGGCTCCTGGCGAGTATGCTTCGAAATACGACGCCTCGCGTTTGAAGCTGCGCGACAACTATCGAGAGGGGGAACGCGTTCCCGCCCGCGCGGGCATTGCCGAATACTACGCGATGATGGAATCGATCGACGATCAGATGGGTCGGCTCATGAAGACGCTCGAAGAGCTTTCGCTGCTGGACAATACGATCGTCTTCTTCTCGTCCGATCACGGCGACATGCTCGGATCGCAAGGCGCGAGACTGAAGCGAAAGCCTTGGGAAGAATCGATTTCCGTGCCCGGCATCTGGTGGAATCCCAAGCTCATTGGCCGCGGTCGCACCAGCGAGGCGATCTTCTCGCACGTCGATTTCGCGCCGACTTTTCTGGGATTGTGCGGGCTCAAGGCTCCCACCGCGATGCAGGGCCTCGATCACACGAGCGTCATCACCGGCAAACGCAAGCAACTGCGCGATGCTGCGCTGTTGCAAATTTTTGGACCATTTTCGGGCGATGGGACGATGGCGGGATGGCGCGGGATCCGCACGGCGACGCATACCTATGCGCGATATGAGAACGAGCCGTGGATCCTGCACGACAACCAGCGTGATCCATTTCAGCTGAAGAATCTGGCGGGATCGCGCGAGCATGCATCCCTGCAGGCGAGTCTGGAGAAGCGCATGAACGCGATGATGCGCACGAGCGGTGACAGTTGGTCGCACAACTGGACAGAACCGGTGGAAGACGGCGGCCGATTGTACAAGGATCGTGCCTACGGTTCCGTGGCGGAGTATTTGCGGACGACGGTTCCATAGTGCACACCTGATTGTTAGCTGGCTGGTGAGTGAGCCTGATTGCATGCGGCGACGAGGCAAGCATTAATCCCTGGGACCAACCTCGAATCGCACATGAGTCCCTTCCTTGGATTCCTCTCGCCTGCGCCAGTCAACTTGACGCAGTTTCCGCGATAGCGAAAGGACATTTGCCATCTTGCTGTCGAGTTGCCCGGATTGCCGCAACCAGGCTGCCAGTGCGCAGATTTTGCGTTGCGAGAGTGATGCAAAGCGACACGAACGAGTGCGGGCGGCCTTACAGGACGACACTCGGATCCGTGGTGAGATCTGCGCACATCGCGGCGCCCACACACACCGCAACCTGGCCGGACAGAGTTGACCAAGCGATACAATCAAATCATGGTGCTGAATACGCAAGAAGAATCGCTGATCAGCGTGGTCCGGGCGCTCCCCGCCGAAGAGGCCGGCAAGGTGCTCGGCTGGGCTCGCCAACTCATGGAGTTGGCCGAGGGACGCACCATCCAGTGGTCGGATTCCTGGTCCGCAGAAGATGTGAGCGACGCGACAAAGGCCGCCTTGGAACAGTTTGAGGATCGCGAGCGGAACGATCGGTGAAGCCTAGGGACGTCGTGGTGTGCGCCTTTCCAGGTGCGGAGTTGACCAAAGCACGTCCCGCCGTGGTTCTATCGACCGAAGGCTATCATCGGAACCGTCCCGATGTTATTCCCGGTCTCATCACGACGCAACCTCCGAACCCGCAGGCACCCACCGATTGCTCGCTGATCCATTGGAGGAATGCCGGACTGCACGCGCCGTCCTACTTGCGCCTGTTTCTCGTAACACTTTCTCAGCGCAACGTTCGTCCGATTGGGCGGTTGTCGGACGCCGATTGGAATTCGGTGCAAGTCTGTTTCCACTGTGGCTTTGGCTCACCTCCGCAAACGCTACCATAAAAAGACGTGCTCACGGACTTTTCGAACATCGTCGCTCGCGCTCTCAAAGAGGATATTGGCACAGGCGACGTAACCTCTGACAACACCGTACCAGCGGATCTGCAAGCCGAAGGAACCTTCTTCGCCAAGCAACAACTGGTGCTCGCAGGCGGCTATGTGCTGAACCTTATCTTCAGCGAGGTGGAACGCCTGCATCCAGACGGCACGCTCCTCGAAAAAGGCCAGCCCATAGCCATGGTCAAAGGATCCGCGCGCAGCCTGCTGAAGCATGAGCGCGTCGCGCTGAACTTCATGCAACAGTTGAGCGGCATCGCGACGCTCACTCGCCAGTATGTGTTGCAAACCGCCGGAACCAAGTGCCGTATCCTCGACACGCGCAAGACCACGCCAGGCTTGCGCATGATGGAGAAGCTCGCCACCAAAGCCGGAGGCGCGCTGAATCACCGCATCGGGCTTTGGGATGCGATTCTCATCAAGAACAATCACATCGATCTTGCTGGCGGCGTCCACAAGGCAGTCACGATGGCGCAGAAGACCGACATGGTCATCGAATGCGAGGTCCGCGACCATGCGGAACTCGTAGAAGCGCTCGACCTCGGCGTCACACGCCTCTTGCTGGACAACATGAAGCCCGCTCAGGCCGCCGAGGAAATCGCATTCATCGATGGACGCGCTTCGGTCGAGATCTCTGGCGGGGTTGTGCTGGAAACCGTTCGCGATTACGCGCAAACCGGCGCGGATTTCATCTCTGTCGGGGCTCTCACCCATTCTGCGCCCGCCGCCGATATCAACTTTCGGATCAAGCCCGTTCGATGATCTATTGGCATGAGTCCCTTGACTCCACCATGCACGAAGCTGCGAGCCTCGCGGCGCAGGGTGCAGAGCATCTGACGGCCGTTGCAGCGCACGAACAGACGGCGGGACAAGGCCGTCACGGGCATGTCTGGCATTCGGAAAGAGGCACAGGACTCTATGCCTCCGTGATCTTGCGCCTTGCTTTGCAGAGCGCCGATTTGCCGGTGCTCACGCTCGCCCTCGGACTCGCCGCCGCAGAAGCGATCCAGAAAGAAACCGGCCTACCGTGCGATCTGCGCTGGCCCAACGACGTACTCATCGGTGGACGCAAAGTGTGCGGCATCCTCACGCAATTGCATGGATCCGCGGTGATCGCAGGCATTGGAATCAACGTCAATCATTCGCAATTCCCCGATGAATTGCAACCTATCGCGACGTCGCTTCGCATCGCGGCGCGGCGTGAATTCGACAAAGTGCAGATTCTTGAGTCGCTGCTCGCCTCGATCCAAACCCACTGCGAGATCCTGCAAGCCCGCGGACCTCGTGACATCATCCACTTGTTCACCCGTGCATCGAGCTATGTCGCCGGGCGTCGTGTTCGCATTGAAGACACTGGCGATCGCGGCACAACCGCTGGACTCGATTCCGCCGGTTTCCTTATCCTTAAGAAAGACGACGGACGCCAGACCACGATCTACGCTGGCGGCGTCCGTCCTGAATAACC
>CAZCPL010000285.1:0-6940 GCA_964500255.1 uncultured Solibacteraceae bacterium
TGTGGATCGATGCCGAGGTGTTTGAGCAGCAGGCGAAAAAAGCACTCGCTGCCGATCCACCGTCTGCCGCTGAGATTGAGTCTTCCCTGACGCTGATGACCGGGGAATTTCTGGCGGCGGATCGCCTGGAAGATTGGGCAGCCGTGCGGCGCGAGCGGATCGCGGGCTTGCATCAGGATCTATTTCTGCGCCTCGGGACGATTTACGAGCGAACCGGCGACACCAGGCAGGCCACGGAAATCCTGCGCCAAGCCGTAAACGTGCAGCCCGCCAATGAGAATGCCCACCGGCATTTGATGCGGCTCTACACCGCCACTGGCAATCGCCACCTGGCGCTGAACCAGTTTCGGACGTGTTGCGAGATTTTACGTAAAGACCTGGATGCCGAGCCGGAATCGTCCACCGTGCGCCTGCATGAGCAGCGGGGCAGTGTCGGCGGTTGGCTCGTCATGCTGGCGCGGAGCCGTGCGATCGACCGGCTGCGGTCCAGGGCCGGGCGTCAACGGAGAGAGCAGGGTTCAGAGACCTTCGATTTCCTTGCTCCCGGAATGTCGCCGGAATGGCAGGCCTTGGATGCCGAACGACGAGAGCAATCGATGGCAGCGTTGAAGGTTCTCGCACCAGATGAGCGGGAACTGCTGGTCTTGGCCTTCTTTCGCGGCCATACGCACCGCGAACTGGCGGAGCGGCTGCAGCTGCCGCTCGGTATTGTGAAGACGAGAATCCGCAGCGCGATGATCAAACTGCGGCACCGATTGTCTCCTGCTTCAGCAGCGCGGACTCTTAGCGCCTAACGTGGCTTGGCTTCCAAAACCTGGCCGTCTTTCATCAACCGCTCGCGCAATTCCTCATAAGGGACATCTTGGACATCGAGCTTACCGTCAATCGCCATTGCCGCAGCGGTTGCCGCCGACTGTCCGAGGATCATGAACACGGGTTCCATGCGGATCGACCCATACGCAATGTGCGAACTCGACACACACACCGAAACCAGCAGGTTCGCGGCTTGCCCCTTCTTGGGTACCAGCGATCCATACGAAATCTGATACGGACCATTCGTGCTCACGCCGATATCGCCTTCGTTCTGCACGTAGCCTTCCGGCGTGATGTAGCGCTGGATGTTGTGCGAGTCGATGCCGTAGGATCCCATGCCGACGCTTTCGGGAGTCGGACGACGCTTCACGAGTTCGTTTTCGGTCATGACGTACTTGCCGACCATGCGGCGCGCCTCGCGGACATAGATCTGATGCGGCCAGCCACCGGTGCTAGGGAACTCGTCCTTCGCCAAGCCCCATTTTGCAACTTCATCGCGAACGTCGGCGGGCATGCGGGAATCGTTGGCCATGAAGTAGAGCAGGCCTTTTTGATAGGTCCGATGTTCTTTGAGAATCTCGTTGCGGCGCTCATAGCTGGCATTCGGATAGTCGTAGTTGCGGCCGATGTTGTCGGTACTGAACGGACCGTGATTATTGGTGTCGGTCTTGCCGTTAGGGATCGCGTCGTACTTTCGAAAGGTCTCTCGCCAGCCGGCTTCGAAGACGCGCAATAGCAACTCGTATTCGCGCGGATCATAGCCGTCGGGCTTGGCGAACGGGATGCGATTCTCCGCCACTCTTGTGAGGCACATGCGATAGCAGTAGGCTTGCACCTTATCGTCCGCTTTGCCGTATTCGCCGGGCGGTGCGGTGCTGATGCGAGGCAACACGCCGCTCGACGGATCCCCAGGGGTCACATACGGCGAGGTGGGCGTTTTCACTGCACCGAAGTGGTGGCGGTGATGAAGCACACCGGTTTGGACGCCGTTCCACTTTTCGTCGTAAGTGCCGATCGCCTCGCGGCCGACATGGAAGGTGACGCCCGCGGCGGCCATCAGATCGCCTTCATAGGTGGCGTCGATGAATACTTTACCTGTGTAGTTCTTACCGTTGAGCATCCGGATCGACGCGATGCGACCGTTCTTCATGGTGACGCCCTTCGCACGGTCGAGCCAGGCATCTCGTACGATCGGGATCTTCAGTTCGCTCATCCATTTTTCGTAAACCTGCTCGGCGACGTGCGGCTCAAAGATCCACATGGTGCGCGCCGCGGAGTCGAGCGCGACCGTGCCTTGCCCTTTGTTTCCGAATTCTTCGCGCTTCTGCCAACGCCAGGCTTCTTTGGTGTCGTAGTGCTGCCAGACGCGATGATAGAACTCGCGAGAGAGTCCCCCGATGACGGTTTTGTCGCCGGAGTCGGTGAAGCCGAGTCCGCCGGCGGTGAGTCCGCCGAGGTGCTTTTCGGGACATACGACCACAACGGACTTTTTCATCTTTTGTGCCTGGATCGCTGCGGTCATCGCTCCGGATGTGCAGCCGTAGATGACGATGTCGGCTTTGGTTGGAGCGGCTGCGGGAAGCAGCAGTGGGATGGTGAGGATTAGAAGGGTCGAACGAAACATGTTGGGGCCAGCTTATCACTTTGGCTACGGAACCGAATCCGTGATTTGGACTCGAATCGGAGATCCGTCAACGGCTGCGGTGCCGCTTCCGCCTTCATTAGTTTAAGTACGCATACCGCGAGAAGGTTGTGGATCCCCGCTTGCGTCCTTGGTCGATGGTCAAACCGTTGGTGTCGTGACCAGCCGAGGTGCCTTTGAGTGATTTTGCCGGACTTCACAATGAGACGGTCAGCTTGCGGCCCTCAACGGCGCCAGAACCCTGGTGGCGCTGAGCAGAATCAGCGCGAATAGCCTGGTCATTTAGCCCGGTTCTCCATCCATCTCATCGATTGTGTAGTTGGCTTCGCGCAGACGCTTTTCACCGATGCCGACAAGCTCGCACTCTTCGAGAAAGGTCACCTGTTTGTCGACGCCATACTGGTAGTGCCACCACTCGCTGTAGATATCGTACTTTTCCCAGCCAGCATGGGCGGCGATGCGCTCGAACTGAACGGTTTCAAGCAACGCGGTGAGATCGATGTAGTATCCGCGGGGCAGATATACCTCGCCTCGCAAACCCGCGCGCCAAGTGCGGACTTTTCCATCGTCAATCAGCACGCCTTGTGAGCCATTCTGTTGGGCCGTAGTGCAGTAGAGGCGGAAGTACATCCGACCGTTGTGCTCTTCGGGCGAGAGATAGTATCGCTGGCCACGGCCTTGTGCAAAGCCTTGGTTGACGTCCACGGCGCGTCCGGTGATGTGGAAACTGGTGCGGCTGACACCCTCTTTGCGGTCGTAGCCGAGTGGCCTTTGCGTGTCGCCGTAGGGTTCCGCAAGCGTGGCCCCGCGCCGTTGGGCTTCGCGCACAGCGGCTTTCCACTGCTTGGCCGCATCTTCGCGCAGAAACGACCATTTCAGAGAAAACGAGGCTTTTTGGGGATTGTCGGCCAGGCATTCGAACTTAAAGCGACCGAGTGGGAGTCGCCAGCCGCGGTCGATCCAGCGGCGCATTTCGAGGACGGTGTGCTCGGTGAGGACGGGATCGGCTTCTTCGGCAAATCGCTCGGAGGGTTTCAGATCGGGCTCGGGCTTGCCTCTGGGGGAGATGCGATACGGCTTGGTTGCATGGCGCTTGAACCGCACCAGCGCGCGTTCGGTGAGCTCATCCGGGAAGCCGGTGACCATGTCCGGAGGCAGGTATCCGAGATAGCCGAGGGTCCGCTGGAGTTGCTCGGCGGGCATCGCGGAAAGGGCGTTGTTTTGAGGCACAGTGGCTGCCGCGACTCCGGCCAGCCAGCCCAAGCTTTTCAAGATTTCCCGGCGATCGAAGGTCGTGCGGATCATACTGGGGCTACGATGCTAGGTTACTGCAAATTTCGACCGAAATGCTGGGGGCGGCAATTGGTAGCCAACAACGAGATGCAGTGCGAGAACTTGCAGTGCCCCGGTTCCCTTGAGGCACTCCTACACGCAATCGGCCATGCGAGGCAGATCCGATTGCCGCGAGGCGGCTTTCGATGTCCGCGAGTTCGTCATCTGTCAGAAAGTCGATTAGCTCCCGTTTGCTTTGCGTGAGCGCGAGCTTACCTTGATTCCGAACGATCAGCCTTGGCGAGCAACTGCTGGCCGTCGAAGCGCTTCAGAAAGTTCAGTTCGTTGCGCCAGTCCTTACTCAGTGGTTTCCTGAAGGCGCTCTTAGAGGAATTCAACGCGCGGCGTCAGATCTGGGTACCGCTAAAGATCCATTGTCTCGTTGCGCGGCGGAAACCGGTAAGATCACGCCTCACGGGGGAAGTGCCTTCCCCCAGAATGTGATGGATGAGAAATCGGTGCAGGCGTCCGTTGCCGTCCAGGATCGGATGCAATAGACGAATCCGAAGGAGGTGTCAGCATTGTGTTTTTCGGCCAGTGATGTTCTAAACCGACTATAGCGGTGCCCAAACGCTGTTTTTGGGGTACTCTCATTCCGAAGCATTGCAACGCTTGCCATCCAGTGGATCGTGCCATTCAACCCGCGATACCACCCTACAATCCTAAATCGAACCTTTCGATTCATTCATCTGGCAAGTTGGTACCACTTTTCATAAAGTAGAACCAACGGAGTAGGGCTCTCTGCCGAGTCTCGTTGTACGCTCCATAAGATTTTAGGTGTCGGAAGAGTTGATAATGGCCCATAAACCGATCAAGTACGTCGAAAAAGCGATTGCCGTAGCTGCCAATGGCGCGTGGCATCTGTTTGATGCACTGAACCGCATCAGTCCCAACCCGTCGTTCACCCCCAAGTGGTCTGACAAGCCGCTGCTCAAGAGCTTCGAGAAGGTCAAGCCCAAGCTTGGCTGGCCGCGCGAAACCGATTCGCTCTGCCCGAAGTGCGTCCCGGAGATCCGCCAGCAGATTCTGGACGGCAAACTGCCGGTCGAGATCTTGCGTAATTCAAAGGTCGGCGAGATCAAGGCCCAGGTCATCGAACGCGACGGCCAGATCCTGATGGTTAAAGAATGCGCCATCCACGGCAAGTTCGAAGACGTCATGGCGATGGATTCCGCGTTCCTCAAGCACTTGGAAGACGTCTTCCCGGGCCGCGATATTCGCGCCCACAACGACGAAAAGCTGCACGATCACGGTTCGTCCACCATCACCCACGGACGTGGCGCGGTGTTGACGATCGATCTCACCAACCGCTGCAACATGATGTGCGACCCCTGCTTTATGGACGCCAATCAGGTCGGCTTCGTACACGAACTCGCCTGGTCGGACATCAAGCAGTTGCTCGATAATGCGATCTCGATCAAGCCGCGCCGCCAGATGTCGGTGCAGTTTTCGGGTGGCGAACCGACGATGTCGCCCTACTTCCTGGACGCCGTACGTTATGCCCGCAAGGTTGGCTATCAGTCGGTGCAAGCCGCGACGAACGGTATTGAGTTCGCCAAGAGCAAAGAATTCGCCAAGGAAGCCGCTGAAGCCGGACTCCGCTACGCCTACCTGCAGTTCGACGGCATCGGCAACGAAGCCAACTCGCACCGCGCGGTCGGCAACCTGTTTGACGTGAAGCTACAGGCGATCGAGAATCTGCACTCGGCCGGTGTGGACATTGTCCCCGTCATCACGATCATCAACGGCGTGAACAACGAGCAGGTCGGAGCCGTGGTCCGCTTCGCGCTCGACAACCCCAAGAAGATTCCGTTCCTCTCGTTCCAGCCGGTGTCATTCACCGGGCGCGACGAAGCCATCACCGACGAACGCCGTCAGGCACAGCGTTACACGCTCAGCCACCTCGCGCACGACGTCAAGAACCAGGTTGGCCTGGGCGAACCGTCCCGCGATTGGTATCCGATCTCGGCGATGAGCACCTTCTCTGACTTCGCCGATCTCGTGCACGGTCCGGGAGCGGATTGGGGCCAGATCAGCTGCGGTTGCCACCCCAACTGCGGTATCGGCATGGTTGTGATGTGCGACAAGGAAACCAAGGAATCGGTGCCGCTCACCAAGTTCCTGAATACCGATCAGTTGATGCGCGACGTGACCCGTCTCAACGACGCCGCGCGCAGCCCGAAGCTTTCGGCTTACGGCATCAGCCTTGCGCTGCTTCGCAACTACGATCCGTTCCACTCGCCCACCCACTTCAAGCTGACCGACTTAGTCTCCAAGTTCGATAAGTTCGCCGGCATGTCGAAGAAGGCCCAAAAGGGCGGCTATGGAAAAGTTACCGCCGATCGCACCCTCAGCGACATCGAAAAGCGCCGCAAAGATCGTTGGAACTTCCTGTTCATCGCGGGAATGTGGTTCCAGGATCTGTTCAATTACGACTTTCGCCGCACCGAACAGTGCATCATCCCCTACGCCACGCAAGAAGGTGAAATCAGCTTCTGTGCGTACAACACCGGTGTGGGATGGCGCAATATCGTTGAGAAGATGCACATGACCGCATCGCTCACCAAGTGGTATGAAGATCACGGCCGTCACGAAATCGTGGCCGGCGGCAAGAACGTCAAGTCTGTGACGAACCGCTCGGACTACATGGTTCTGCGCGAAGAAGACGTCAACAAGTTGCGCCAGACCGACCTGGATGACGCGGGCATCGCCAAAACGGCTCGCGAAGAGAAGATCCGGGCCCGCGATGAGAAGTTGAAGCAGAGCCAGGAAAATGAGCGTATGGCCAAGCTGTACCGCGAAGTCGTGCTGCAGGAAAAAGACACAGGCTTGGTTCAGATCGGTATCGCTCCGGCGGCGTCGAATGGTCCGCTGGTTATGCCGGAAACGGCTGTGAAGAAGAATGAGGAAGTCGGCACTTTCGGCGACTAGTTCGTTTTTCCACTTTTGCTCGAAAAACCGTCCATGCCCGCAGGGTATGGACGGTTTTTTCGGCTTAACGGCCATTTTATGCGGCCTTCTTGAGAACGACGAATTCGGTCTTGTTGGCGGCCATGCGCTGAGCCTTCAGAAGCAGATAGCGGAGGTTGCGATATCCTCGACCCCTTCTGAGCAAAATCCGGAGATTTCCATTGAGAGCTTCCACAACACCGA
>CAZCPL010000286.1:0-6864 GCA_964500255.1 uncultured Solibacteraceae bacterium
GGAGAGGGGTTGGTTGCATTCAGCCAAACTGAAGATCGAGATGGCGAGGTGAAAACCCCTCTCCCTCCGGGAGAGGAGGGGCCCGCCGGAGCGAAGCGGAGGTGGGAGGTGAGGGGCTTCGCTGGCCACGAAATCCTTACCTCTACTCGTCATCCCGCCAGGTGTGCATCGGCTGCTGCGGCATGCGCGTTTCGGTGCGCAGTTTGCGGACGGCGGTGAGATAGAGCAGGCAGGTGGCGGCGGCGTGCAGCGCGATAGCGGTGAGGTAGAAGCCGAGGGGTGCGAGTCCGAGGGCCTGTTCGGTCCAGTGGGTGAGGATGATCGAGGTGGCGCGGCAGCGATAAAGGGCATCGGCGGCGAGGGCGGGCCAAGCGGATACGGGGCCGTAGAAGCGTCCCAGATGGATTTGAATGTAGTCATCCGACAGGAACGGCTGGGTCAGAACCGGCAGGTAGGTGAGCACGGCCAGAAGGGAGAGAGTTCTTATTTCGCGCTGGTGCATTCGGGGCCGTGTTGGCAGTATAGACGAATGTTGGAGTTCGTGGCCAGCGCATTGGCATCTGTCAAAGATTAGAACTAACATAGACGTAGTAAAAACCGCACGATGCAAATTTGTGTCAAAAGACTTCGCAACATCTGTAACATTTCGGGTATACTCTGATTTTCACGATTCGAAGCGCCCTATGAAACAGGGGGGGCCAGCTTTGAACAGTTAGGAGTTCGGACCCTTGCCTTGGACCCAGTCAGCAGCCAACAGAAGTACGCCCAGCCTCAGCGTCTTTTTTCCAGCGTATGAGGATGGAAACTCGATCGGAACGCTTGTGACCCGGGTTTTCGAAGTTCTCGAAAGCCACGTGCCCGACCACGAGGTGATCGTCGTCAACGACGGCAGCAGTGACCACACCGGCCGCGTTCTGCAGCAACTGCAGGAGATTTTTGGACCCGAGCGGATGCGCATCGTAACGCATCCGCGAAATCTCGGCTACGGCGCAGCACTGCGCAGTGGCTTCGCGGCCGCCACCAAGGATTTTGTCTTCTATACCGATGGCGATGGACAGTATGATGTCCGCGAACTTCCGTTGCTGCTGGATGCCTGCGGCCCAACGGGCGTCTGGGTGAATGGTTACAAATCGAAGAGGTCGGATTCGCAGCACCGGCTGCTCATCGGCGGCCTTTACAACCAGTTTTCGCGTTGGCTGTTCTCGTTGAGCCTGCGGGATGTCGATTGCGACTTCCGCTTAATTCGCCGCAGCCTGATCGATGTCGAACAACTCACGTCCACCAGCGGAACCATCTGCGTGGAACTGGTGCACCAACTGGAATCGAACGGCCATCGCGCCACCGAAGTTCCGGTGAGGCACCTTCCGCGACTGCATGGTAGCAGCCGCTTTTTTCGGCCCGTGCCGCTGGCCCGGACGTTTGCGCAGATTCTTGCGTTGTTTTTGAGAACGGCGGTTTGGACGCCGGTTTCGCAATTGCTTTCCAAAACATCCTCAGCAGAATGATTTCCATGGTGAATTTGCAGCCGGTGCTCGATCGATCGAAAGCCCGGGTGCAGATGAACCTCGAGGCGATGCACCGGCAGGGCCAATACATCACCGGCCCGCAGTGCAAGGCGTTTGAGGAAGAGTTCGCGAGCTTTACTGGCGGATCTCATGCGGTGGGAACCGGCACGGGCACAGCAGCGATCGAGCTTTGCTTGCGCGAGGCCGGGATTGTGCGGCGCGAGCAGAAGGTGATTTTGCCATCCCATACCTCGATGTTCACGGCGCATGCGGTGTTGGCCGCCGGGGCGACGCCGCGCATTGTGGATGTGGATGCGGAAACGCTGCTGATCGACCCTGAGGCGGTGGCGCGCGCCTGGACATCCGACGTGGCGGCGGTGATCGCGGTGCATCTTTACGGGCAGCCCGCACGGCTTTCTGAGCTTGCTGCGTTGTGCCGCGAGCGAGGGGCGGTGCTGATTCAGGACGCTTGCCAGGCGCACGGCGCGCGGCATGAGGGCCTTGCGCTGACGGACTTCTCAAACTATACGGCGTATAGTTTCTATCCCACCAAGAATCTCGGCGCGTTGGGTGACGGCGGCGCCGTGGTGACGGCGGATTCGCGGATCGCGCGGCGGGCCAGGATGCTGCGCGATGGCGGACGCATCAACGATCAGATCGCCCGCGCGCCGGGCATCAACTCGAGGCTCGATGAGATGCATTGCTGCTATTTACGGGCCTTTCTGCAGGACCTCGAACATTGGAATGCGCATCGCGCGACTGTGGCGTCCGCTTACGCGGCGGTGTTGCGCGGATGTCCGGGGATTACGCTGCTGACGTATCCGCCGGGTTCGGTGCATCATCTTTACGTGATCCGCGTGCATGGCGGCAGACGCGCGGAACTACAGCATGCGCTGCTCACTAAAGGCGTGCAGAGCGGTGTGCACTATCCGGTTCCGCTGCACTTGCAGCCGGGGTTCCGGCGGCATTGTGAGATTGCTGGAACGCTGCCGATTTCAGAGCGCGCGGCGGCAGAGGTTCTGTCTCTGCCCATTGGTCCTCATGTTTCGGTTCAGGATGCGGAACAGGTGAGCGCGATCGTGCGGGAGTCGCTGTCATGATTGGCTATAAAGGCAAGCGGGCCGTCGTCACCGGAGGACTCGGCTTTATCGGCAGCAACCTCGCGATCGCTCTGGCGGAGGCCGGCGCGATTGTGGATGTCATCGATTCGTGCGTGGAAAGCTGTGGGGCCAACGAGCACAATCTCGATGGTGCGCAGGGTGAGATCCACGTGCATCGCGTGGATGTGGCAGAGACACTCGTGGTTGAGCCGCTTGTCCGCGAGGCGGACTTTATCTTCAATCTGGCCGGTGAGATTTCGCATACGGACAGCATGAAGCGTCCGGAACGCGACCTGCAGATCAACACGGTTTCGCAGTTGCACTTTCTGGAATGCTGTTCGCGCCGGGCGATACCGCCTCGTATTGTTTTCGCGTCCACACGGCAGATTTATGGGATCCCGCAAACGCTGCCGGTGGATGAGAATCATCCCGTGGAACCGGTCGACTACAACGGCGTCCACAACTACGCCGCCGAGCATTATCACTGGTTGCTCTCGCGCCTTGGGCGGATCGACGCGGTGATCTTGCGTTTGACGAATGTGTATGGTCAGAGGCAGGCACTGCATCTGCCCGCGCAAGGCGTGTTGGGCGTGTTTTTGCGGCAGGCGCTCGAAGGGCAACGGATGCGGCTCTTTGGGGATGGCTTGCAGTTACGCGATCCGATCCATGTATCCGACGCCGTGCGGGCGTTTCTGCTGGCCGGCTTGGCGACGGTGAAGGAACGCGTGATCAACATCGGATCTGGTGCGCCGGTTTCGTTGCGCGAGATTGCGGGGTTGCTATCCGAAGAAGTGGGTTTGCCTGCGCCGGAACTGATTCCGTTTCCCGAAGAGTACAAACGGATCGACATCGGCGACTACTATTCGTGCATCGATCGCGCGCGTGCGATGCTTGGTTGGCAGCCTGCAATGGATCTCAGCGAGGGCTTGCGCGAGACACTGGACTTTTACAGAACGCGCCGCGCGGAATACTATCTGAAGAGCACGTAAACCGCACATGTCGTCGATGAACGCGGAAGAGATCCGCAACATACGCATCACCGAGGAAACTTTTTGGTGGTTCCGAGGGATGCGAGCCATCCTGTGGCCTTGGCTGGATCACATCCTGATCCGGTTCCATGCGCCGCGGGTGGCGGAGTTGGGCTGCGGCACGGGCGGATTCGCAGCGCACTTCACGAAGCGCTATAAGCATCCGGTTGTTGCGATGGATCTCGAGCCTGCCGGGTTGAGACATGCTCGCGAACTGGGGCTCGACGAGCTAGTCTGCGGAGATATCCAAGCGGTGCCGCTGGCTTCGGAGAGCATCGATCTGTTGTTGTCCTTGGATGTGATCGTGCATTTGGAGCGAGGCAAAGAAGACGCGGCTTTGCAGGAGTTTTGCCGCGTGCTGAAGCCCGGGGGCGTGTTGTTGATCCGTGTGGCGGCGCTCGATGAGTTGCATAGCCGGCATTCGGAACACACGTGGGAACGGCAGAGGTTCACGAAGCAGCGTTTGCGAAATGCGCTTGAGCGCGCGGGTTTTTCGATCGAGAGAATTGGCTATTTCAATTCGCTGCTGATGCCTGTGGCGTGGTTTAAGTTCCGGGTGTGGGAACCGTTGACGGATGCCAAGCCTACCAGCAGCCTCGCGCCGTTGCCGGGCTGGCTGAACGGAACGCTGAGCTTTCCGCTCCGGATCGAAGCGATTTGTAGCAAGGCGGGCTGGACGTTTCCACTGGGGCAGTCGTTGATCTGTTCCGCCACCAAGAGTTATGGAATGGACGCGGGACAGCCCAAGTACTTCCGCCCGCGTCCGGAAGAAAGCTAGTCGAGAAACGGGCGTCCGTTGATGGCGCGGAAGCCTGCGAGCCGGATCCAATCCTGCCCCTTCATGGAGAGCAACGGCATCAGGCCGTTTTCCATGAGGCGTTCGCAGTCGGATTGCTTGATGAGGAACTCGGCGCAAGGATTCACGACGTTCTCGCCATCGTCCTGATACATGTGTGCGGGCATCGAGTGAATGTTCAACGACTCTTCGCCCGAGACATGATTTTCCGCGGTGAGATAAGCCACGGCGAACGCTGGATTTGCCCAGCAGTATTGATCGTGTTCGGGCTTGCCGGGGATCTCTTCGAAATCGAAGGTCTCGATTTCAGAGGCCTTTTTGCCATAGGGCAGGCGTTGGATCCAACGAGGCAGCGCGAGGGCCACGGCGGAGGCTTCCGGAATGGCGCAAAGTTCGCGATAGCCCGCGGATGGTTCCAGCCACTTGGCGATATCGGGTTCGGCGCCAGCGACGAAGCGGGTTCCGGAGTTGTCGGCAAGCAGGGCGACGCGTCCCAACAGTTCCATGTCAATCTCACCGCCGCTGAAGTAATAGTTGCCCGCGATGAGGTTCCATTCCTGCGACTTCATCACCGAGAGCAGGACGGTATCTTTGAGATTCTTGGCCTGCAGGAGATCGGTGACGAACATGCTTTTCGGATAGTGCATGACGTAGATCTTCATTTCGACACCGGTTTCGACGCCGCGAGTCATCATGAAAATGGCGCGCCATGCGGCTTCGATGGTTTGAAAGCCGGGATCGTGCAGAATCTGGCGCATGTTGCCAGCAACAGCGGCGTCGATTTCAGCGAGCATTTCGGGCAGTTTTGGATCCGGCTTGGGCACGGTGTACGGTCCGACGAGCTTGCGCACATAGTCGGCGAAAGGGTCGACATACTTGCCGCCGGAGGCTTCTTCCACAATCTGATCGAGCACGTTGGCGGGCTTGAGGATATCCATGCTCGCCTGGGGTGTGGGTCCGCTGAAGAGCAATTGGGCGGTTTGCTTGGAGGTCTCTGGATTCTCAAGGCGTGCACGGGCTTGACGCAAAGAGTGGAACAGATCGAGACTGCGGTAGAGATCATCTGGATGGAAATCGTCGATGTCCTGGATGGAGATCTTGCCTGCGAGTGGCAGTTCCACCGAGACTTTCATCTTCTGCAAAACTTCTTCGAAGTTATCGCGGTCGATGAGTTGAGGCCGTGCAACATCGGCGGCACCAAAGTCGCCGATCAACAGAATCCGGAAGGTGCGGTCCTCATCCGGGTCGAAAGTTTTTTTCTTTTTGGGTTGGATGTCCAGCTCGATCATGCAGCCGTGATTATACAACGCCGGTATTCGGAACTACAGCCCCCCTTCGGGACTTGCGGAATGAAAGACCCACCAGGAAGACAACTTTGTGAGGCAAGCCCGAGGTGAGACAACGGAACCCAAGAAAGCTAAGAAGGTTTTCTCAGTAATGAGAACGGTTCCAGTAAGGCATCGGATTGCGATAGACTCAAATACTTAGAGGGAAACGTCCATGCAAGACAAGAAAGATCGAGCCAAGCCGACGCGTCGCGATGTCGTCAAGACAGCTGCCGCCGTTGGCGTTGCCGCCGCGGTGGCTGTAGAATTCGGCAAAGCCCCCGCCATAGTTAAGGCTGCCGGGGATACAATTCAATATGCCGTGATCGGATCTGGCGGACGTGGATCCTACCTGTTGAAGCACCTCAATAAGGTCGAGAACGGCAAATGCATCGCGGTATGCGATGTCAACGATGCGGCTCGTGCGAAGGGCATCGGTGCCTATAAGCTCAACAAGGCGACTCCTTACACGGACTATCGCGAGGTGATGGCCAACAAAGACGTGCAAGCCGTCATCATCGCAGTTCCTCTCTATCTGCACTACGAAGTGACCAAGGCCGCTCTCGAAGCAGGCAAGCACACGTTCTGCGAAAAGAGCCTGGTCTTCAAGCCGGAAGAAGTGCATGCTTTGCGCGCGTTGTACGCCAAGTATCCGAAGCAGGTGTTGCAGGTCGGGCTGCAGCGCCGCTACAGCAAGTTCTATCAAACCGCCAAGCAGATGATCGACAAAGGCGTGCTCGGCGACGTGACGCACATCCACGCGCAGTGGCATCGCAATCCGGGCTGGGTGATGAAGGTTCCCGCCGGACCGCAGAACCCCGCCAATTGGCGTCTGTTCAAAGATTACTCCGGCGGACTCACTGCGGAACTCGCCTCGCACCAGATCGACGTTGCGGATTGGATGTTCGGATCCAAGCCCGAATATGTCATCGGGGTCGGTGGCAACGACTACTGGAAAGATGGCCGCACAGTCTACGACAACATCCAGTTGATCTACAAGTATCCGAAGGGCCAAAAGCTGGTCTATAGTTCGATCACCACCAACTCGCACTTGCCGTATCTCAACTCGTCGCGTCCGGAATTCGGCGAAGTGATTATGGGAACCAAGGG
>CAZCPL010000287.1:0-6852 GCA_964500255.1 uncultured Solibacteraceae bacterium
ATCTCTTGATTGATCGCACCGACTTGCAAGGTGAGATCCGCCACCGCGGTGGCGGCAACCGTCAGCCGGATCCCCTTGCGAACTGCAGGGCGGAATCCTTGCGCCTCGGCGCGAAGCTCATAGAGACCCGAGGGCATCACAGTGAACACAAAGACGCCTCCGTTGTCGGAAGTCACCGTGCGCGTAGCACCCGTTTCCAGGCTCTTTGCAACCACCTTGCCGCCGGAAATTTCCCCACCTGTTCCATCGAAGAGATGACCCGTGATCACACTGGTGGTCTGCGCGCGAAGAGCTGCAATCAGCACCGCAAAAACAAGGGAAAATCGATTCATGACGGGAATTCCGATGGTAACGTACAATGCAGCTATGACACGTCGACTCGCCGCACTCACAACAGCCGGACTCATGCGCCTTCTCGGACAGCAGGACCCGAAAGTGAAGCAACTGACCGAAGCCGAGATCACCGAAGCAGTCGAAAAGAAGAACGTATTCTTTTTGGACGTACGGGAACCCAAAGAGCTAACCGAGCTAGGCACCTTGAAGGGCTATGTCAACATCCCGCTTGGCCAACTCGAAGCGCGCCTCAAGGAGATTCCCAAAGACAGACTGATCCTCACCGCTTGAAACCGTGGTGGCCGAGCCGCGCGTGCCGCGGACCTGCTCATGAAGAACGGCTTCAAAGTGATTGGTGCCTGCGGACTGGCCGACAAGCAACTGAAACTCATTCATCCCAAATGATGCTGGCGATTTGATACCCCTGTAGAGAGAGATCATGATCCATCTGCTGTTCCTGCTGGCCCAAGACCGCGTGGACTTTCAACGCGATGTCCAACCTGTTTTAGAGAAGTCCTGTTATGCCTGCCATAGTGCGAAATCCCAGATGGGTGCGCTGCGGCTCGATACAAAATCCGGAGCGGCTCGCGCCATTCAGGCAGGCAAACCAGCAGCGGAAAGCACTCTGTTTGCACGCATCGCGGGATTGGGAGACCAGCCTCGGATGCCGATGGGCGGCAAGGCTTTGGATCCGGCTCAGATCGCCACCGTTAAGAAGTGGATCGAGCAAGGTGCCGATTGGCCTGTGGCCGGTGTGGCGGCTTCGGATGCACCGAAACATTGGGCTTTTGTTCCGCCCAAGCGGCCATCGCTGCCATCGACCACAACTTCGAAATGGGTCGCTAACCCAGTCGATGCGTTCATTCTCGCGAAGCTTGAGAAGGAAGGGATGCAACCGTCGGTTGAAGCCGACAAGATCACGCTGTTGCGCCGCTTAAGCCTCGACCTCATTGGACTGCCTCCCTCTGAACGCGAAGTCGACTCATTCCTTGGCGATAGTTCGCCGAACGCCTATCGGAAGCAGGTCGATCGGCTGCTCGCATCGCCCCACTACGGCGAGCGCTGGGGACGACACTGGCTCGACGCAGCGCGTTATGCCGATTCTGACGGGTATGAAAAAGACAAGCAGCGCTCCGTCTGGTTCTATCGCGATTGGGTCGTCAACGCGATCAATCGCGACCTCGGCTACGACGAGTTTTTGAAGCAGCAGATCGCCGGCGATCAGTATCCCAACGCCACCCAGGATCAGAAGGTCGCAGTGGGATTTCTGCGCAATTCGATGATCAATGAAGAGGGCGGCATCGAGCCCGAACAGTTCCGCATGGAAGCGATGTTCGACCGCATGGATGCGATCAGCAAAGGCATGCTTGGTTTGACTGTCAGTTGTGCGCAATGCCACAACCACAAGTTCGATCCCTTCTCGCACGAGGAATACTATCGAGTCTTCGCTTTCCTCAACGATTCGCATGAAGCCACGATGCCGGTCTATTCTCCGGTTCAGCAGATGCAGCGCGCCGAGGTCTTCCGCAAGGTCCGCGAACTCGAAGAAGATTTGCGCCACAAAACAGCGGACTGGAAGCCGCGCATGTCTGAATGGGAACGCAGTCTTCCGCCACAGCCAACCTGGACAACGCTTGAGTTCAATGTCGACGACATTTCCACCGGCGGCCAGCGCTATCGCTCGTTGGGCAATGGATCGTGGCTCGCAGAAGGCTACGCTCCTACAAAGCACAAGGTCAAGTTGACCGCGCAGAACAAGGCTCTGCCTAAGGTCGCGGCGTTTCAGTTGGAACTATTGAACGACCCGAACTTGCCGCTTGGTGGACCTGGACGTTCCATTCTGGGTACAGGCGCAGTAACGGAATTCGAAGCCGAGATCGTGAATGCCGACGGAAAGTCGGTGAAGGTCAAGTTCGAGCGCGCCTCCGCTGACATCGACCTCCCTGAAACAGAGTTGCTCCCGATGTACTTCGACAAGTCGAAGAACCGCCGGGTGACCGGTCCGATCGAGTACGCGATTGACGGCAAGGACGAGACTTCGTGGGGACACGATGCGGGTCCGGTGCTGCGCAATTTGCCGCGCAAGGCTGTGTTCGTTCCTGAGCAGCCGATTGAGGTTCCGGAAGGCTCATCGTTGATCGTCTACGTCAAACAAAACGGCGGGGGTTGGAACAGCGACGACAACCAGAATCAGAACCTGGGCCGCTTCCGCGTTTCTGTCACCAGTGCCGCGAATGCTGTGGCCGATCCCTTGCCCATGAATGTTCGCGCGGCAATGAAGGTCGCGCCGCAAATCCGCAGTGAGGGACAAATCCAAACGATCTTCTCCTATTGGCGCTCCACGATCGCCGAGTGGAAGAGTGCCAACCAAGAGATCGCCACGCTGTGGAAGCAGCATCCCGAAGGCAGTTCGCAATTGACGCTCGAAACACGGGATCAGACGCGCGAGACGCATATCCTGATGCGGGGCGACTTTCTGAAACCCACGAAAACAGTAACCCCTGGGGTTCCGGCGGTATTGAATCCACTGCCAGCGGGTGCACCTGCGACCCGGCTCACCTTCGCAAATTGGATGACGGCGCGCGATGCGCCAACCACGGCGCGGGTGGCTGTGAACCGCGTCTGGCAGGCCTATTTCGGCGCAGGTATCGTTTCGACGTCGGAAGATTTTGGCAAGCAAGGCGATGCGCCTTCCCATCCCGAACTACTCGACTGGCTTGCTGTCGATCTGATGGAAAACAATTGGAGCATGAAGCACCTGCATCGCACGATCGTCAATTCGTCCACCTACCGGCAATCGTCGAAAGTCACCCCCGAGATACTAACCAAAGATCCCTACAACCGCTTCCTTTCTCACGCGCCTCGCCTACGCGTGGAAGGTGAAATCGTGCGCGATATCGCTCTGGCCGCCAGCGGATTGCTGAATCCAGCCATCGGCGGGCCGCCCGTGTATCCGCCCGCGCCCGCATTCCTCTTCCAACCTCCCACCAGTTACGGGCCCAAGAACTGGAACTACGACACCGGCACCCAGAAGTATCGCCGAGCGCTGTACACGCATCGTTACCGCAGCGTCCCGTATCCGGTGCTGCAGAACTTCGATGCTCCCAACGGGGATGCGTCCTGTCCAAAGCGTCCGCGGTCGAATACCCCACTCCAGGCGTTAACGACTTTGAACGAGCCCTTGTTCTTCGAGGCCGCGCAGGCATTGGGCGCGAAGACGATGGCGGAAGGCGGATCGAACAGCACCGACCGTATCCGCTTTGCATTTCGCCGCGTGTTATCGCGCAATCCGAATCTCAGCGAAACCGCCGCTTTGTTGGAGTTTTTGGACAAACAACAGAAGCGTACGCAAGAACCGCGCGAACTCTGGACCGCGGTCGCGCGCGTCATCCTGAACCTCGACGAAGCGATCACCAAGGAATAACAAGCCATGAACTGCCACGATCATGTTTACAAGGGCCGCAAAAACATCGCCCGCCGCTGGTTCTTGAAAGAGTGCGGCGTGGGGCTCGGCGCGATGGCTTTCGCACACCTCGCGCAAGGGGCATCGACGAATCCGCTCGCGCCCAAACCCGCGCACTTTCCGGGCAAGGCCAAGCGCGTGATCTTCCTGTTCATGGCCGGCGCGCCGAGCCATCTGGAACTGTTCGACAACAAGCCGCAGCTTGCGAAGTTCGACGGCACGCTGCCGCCCGCCGATCTATTGAAGGGATATCGTGCGGCGTTCATCAATCCCAACTCGAAGCTGCTGGGTCCTAAGTTCAAGTTCGCAAAGCATGGGCGGAATGGGACCGAGTTGTCGGAACTGCTGCCGCACTTCGCCAAAGTCGTCGATGAGGTCTCGATCGTCAAGTCGATGACGACCGACGCTTTCAACCACGCTCCTGCGCAAATGATGATGAACACCGGTTCGCAGTTGTTCGGACGCCCTAGCATGGGTGCCTGGGCGACCTACGGAATGGGTTCGGAATCGCAGGATCTGCCGGGCTTCGTGGTGTTCAGCACCGGCAAAAAAGGTCCGAGCGGTGGGAGTTCGTGCTGGGGTCCCGGGTTCTTGCCAACGGCGTATCAGGGCGTGCAATTTCGCGGCGCGGGCGATCCGGTCTTGTATCTGTCGAATCCGCCTGGCGTCGATACGCAACTACAGCGTGATTCGCTCGATACGATCGGCAAGCTGAATCACCAGCGCTTCGATGCGGTGGGAGATCCGGAAATCGAGACGCGCATCAATGCCTTTGAAATGGCGTTCCGTATGCAGGCCAGTGCGCCGGAACTGATCGATATCTCCAAAGAACCGAAGCATGTTCTGGATATGTACGGCGCGGAACCGGGCAAACCGTCGTTCGCAAACAGTTGTCTGATGGCGCGTCGGCTGGTGGAACGCGGCGTGCGTTTTGTACAGATTTATCACGAAAGCTGGGATCAGCACGGCTCGCTGGTAAAAGACATCGCGAAGAACTGCCAGGATACCGACCAGGCATCCGCAGCGTTGATCATGGATCTCAAACAGCGCGGCATGCTTGAGGACACGCTCGTGGTTTGGGGCGGAGAGTTCGGCCGTACACCGATGGTGCAGGGTGGCTCGGACGGTCGCGATCATCATCCGAACGCGTTCACAATGTGGCTGGCGGGCGGCGGCATCAAGAAGGGACTCGTGATGGGCGAGAGCGATGAGCTTGGCTTCAACGTCACCAAAGACCGCGTCCATGTGCACGATCTGCATGCGACGATGATGCACCTGCTCGGCTTCGATCACACCAAGCTGACTTACAAATTCCAGGGCCGCAACTTCCGGTTGACCGACGTTCACGGAGAGGTTGTGCAGAAGCTCCTCGCATGATAAAGCTCATTTTCGACGCGCATCTCGATCTTTCCATGAACGCCATGGACTGGAATCGAGACATCCGGTTGCCGCAAGTGGAAATCCGGCGTCGGGAGATCGGAATGAGCGATCTTGCGGATCGCACACGCAATACGGTGTGCTTGCCTGAGATGCGCCGTGGTCGCATTGGCGTCTGCGTGGCGACGCAAATTGCGCGGTTTTCCGGGCGTTTTAGCAAGCTTCCAGGGTGGATGAGTCCTGAACAGGCTTGGGCCCAGACGCAAGGGCAACTCGCCTGGTATCGCGCGATGGAAGAGTGCGGCGAGTTGAAATCGTTGCGCACCTGGGCCGATGTCGAAGCCCACGCCACGCTCTGGCGTAACGCCTCCGATGAGGAAACACGCACGCTTCCGATTGGATACCTGTTGAGCCTCGAAGGCGCGGACTCCATCTTGTCATGGAAGCATCTCGAAAAATCCCGCGAGGCTGGATTGATCGCCATGGGACCTGTCCACTATGGTCCGGGCATCTATGGCCATGGCACGGACGATGAAGGTCCGTTGACCGAAAAGGGTCGTGAGTTGCTGAAAGAGATGCAGCGCCTAGGTATCATCCTCGATGTCACGCATCTGTGCGATGAGAGCTTCTGGGATGCGCTCGATCGCTATCGGGGTCCGCTGTGGGCGAGTCATCACAACTGCCGTACGCTCGCCGATTGGAACCGCCAACTCGCCGACGATCAGATCAAAGCGCTCATCGATCGCGGTGCCGTAATCGGCATGGCGTTCGATGCGATCATGATGGTGCACGGTTGGGCCCACAAGCGTTCCAAGCCGCGGGATTTCAACCTGAAGATGGAAAAGATCTGCGAGCATATCGACCATATCTGCCAGATCGCGGGCAACGCTCGTCACGTTGGCATCGGCACCGATCTCGACGGCGGCTATGGCACCGAGCAGACGCCGATGGATCTCGACAGCATCGCTGATCTACAGACGCTCGTCGCACCGTTGGCCCAACGCGGCTACACGCCCGAACAAATCGAAGGCATCTTTTCCGGCAATTTCCTTGCGTTTTTGCGCGAGAATCTGAAGTGACGCGCGAGAGCATCCAATGACGAATGTCCGGTACGCGCTGTTAGGCGTCGCCACGGCGAACGCCTTTTTGCTGTATCTCGACCGCATCTGCATGAGCGCCGTCGTCCAATCGGCGAGCTTTCAGCAGGAACTCGGACTCGGCAAAGAGCGCACCGGCGACATCATGGCATCGTTCTTCTTCGCCTACGCTTTGGGACAGTTGCCTGCGGGATATCTGGCCGACCGCTTCGGTCCGCGGCGAATGCTGGTCAGCTACATCCTGGCCTGGTCGGCCTGCACCGCGCTCACGGGATTCATGGGCGGGCTCATCGCGCTCGTCGCCGTGCGTGCGGCTTGTGGCGTTGCGGAAGCGGGCGCGTATCCGGCATCCGGATTGTTGGTGACGCGCTGGTTCCCCTTCTCGCAGCGCGCACGCGCCAACAGCGTCGTCGCCTTTGGAGGCCGTGTCGGCAATTCTCTCGCTCTATGGCTCACCGCAGCGGCAATTGCCACATTGGGCACCTGGCGACCCGTTTTGTGGATCTACGGCGCGAGCGGACTCGTCCTCGCGCGTGCAACCTATCTAGTGTTTCGCGACCGTCCGGAGGAACATCCGTGGGC
>CAZCPL010000288.1:0-6824 GCA_964500255.1 uncultured Solibacteraceae bacterium
GTCCTCGGCATCGTGGCATCGGTTGCGATGGCGGGATTGCTGGAGAAATTCGTATTTGGAGTGAAGGTTCGCGATGTCTGGACATTCCTCGCCGCACCGTTGTTCTTGCTTGCGGTCGCGTTGCTTGCGAGTTATCTTCCAGCCCGCCGCGCCACTCAGGTGGATTCACTGGTGGCGCTTCGCGGGGAATGAGTGAATCTACTGGCCTTGGCCGAGTGAGTATCCAGGTTCGCCATCGAAGGTGCAGAGATTCTCTGTCTTGATGACATCGACCTGGGTATCGCAAAGCCGCAGGAGCAGGGTGGCCACATCGCGATGCGTGATTGCGGCTCCGTTGGGTGTTTGGAAACGGCAGCGCCAGTGGTCGGTACAGAATGTTTCCGGAAAGCCCTGGGGCCAGACCTTGACCCCGCGATTGGTGATCATCTTCAGTTCGAGCGGACCTTGTTGCACGGCAGCGAGTTGTTGCGCGATTTCCGCGGCTGTATTCGATGCTGAGTGGACAAAAACGTCGACGCCGACGATTTCCTTGGTTGCAGGCGTGCGCCGCGTGATGCGAATTGTCGGCGGTGCGTCCTGTTGGTGGAATGCAACCGGCTTGAAGTGCTCTGGCTGTTTGCCAAGGCGTTCGATGACGGCATCCGCGAATTCGGAGGTTCCCGTTGCGCGTGAGCCAACAGCGGCGCTGTCGAGAATATCCGCCGTGTGGACGCCATCTTCGATTGTCTTCAATAGCGCGTTCTGCACTTTCGCGGCAGTTTCGTTTTGGCCGATATGCACCAGCATCATCACAGCCGCCTGCAGCAATCCCGACGGATTCGCGATGTTGCGGCCAGCGATGTCCGGCGCGGAGCCATGAATCGCTTCGAACATTGCGATCGTGTCGCCGATGTTCGCAGAACCCGCCAAGCCCACTGAGCCGGCGATCTCCGCGGCGACGTCCGAAAGGATGTCTCCGTAGAGGTTGGGCATCACGATGACATCGAAGCGCTCTGGATTGTTGGCCAACCGTGCCGCACCGATGTCCACGATCATGTGCTCTTTGGCGAGTTCCGGGTATTCCACAGAGATCTCATCGAAGACTTTGTGAAAAAGTCCGTCGGTGAGCTTCATGATGTTGTCTTTGGTGAAGCACGAAACCTTCTTGCGCCCATTGCGGCGTGCGTACTCGAAGGCGAACCGCACGATCTTTTCGCAACCGGGACGCGTGATGAGCTTGAGGCACTGAAAGACTTCGTCGGTCTGGCGATGTTCGATGCCGGCGTACAGATCCTCTTCGTTCTCGCGAACGATGACAACATCCATGCGCGGATGTCGCGTCTGCACAAAAGGATGATAGGCGACGCATGGTCGGATGTTGCCGTATAAACCAAGCGTCTTGCGGATCGTGACGTTGAGGCTCTTGAATCCTCCGCCTTGCGGCGTGGTGATGGGCGCTTTGAGAAAAACGCCCGTGCGGCGCAGCGAATCCCAGGCATGGCTCTCGATTCCCGAGGTGTATCCACGGCGATAGACGGGCTCGCCAATCTCGATCTCTTCGATGTCGAGCTCCGCGCCTGCGGCGTTGAGGATCCGCAGGACGGCTTGCATGATTTCCGGGCCGATACCGTCGCCGTGTGCGACAGTGATGGGCGTACTGTGTTGGGTTGAAGCCAAGTGGTGTGGCGTCCTTTCCTTTCTAATATACGACATACATGTCAGGAATTGCAATACGTGTCTTCTGTGTCGTAGGCTAGATAGGTGGCAACCGACTGGACGTTTCTCACCAATCACAGCCATGTGCTGCTTTCGATCGGCGCGGAACCGGAACTGACGATTCGCGAAATGGCACTGCGCGTGGGCATCACCGAACGCGCAGCGCAGCGCATTGTTGCCGATCTCATCGATGCGGGATATCTGGAGGCCGAAAAGGTCGGGCGTAGGAATCGGTACACGGTCAATGGCGATCTGCCGTTGCGGCATCCGCTAGAGGCGCGGAACCCTGTGCGAGCGCTGTTAGCTCTGACTGCGCCCCCGGCCAAGAAAAAAGCCGCGCGGACTTAAGGTCCTCGCGGCTTTTGTGCTTGGCGAAAGAGCTACAACAGTCTCCAGTTGACCTCGATGTTCGCGATCACCGTGACGGGTTGTCCGTTTTGAGTCGCCGGTTGAAAGCGCCAATTGCTCACCGCTTCAATAGCGCGGTCATCGAGCCCTAGTCCGAGGGGGCGCACAACCCGCATGTTGTGGGCGCGTCCGTCTGGATGCACTTCCACCGATAAGATCGTGGCACCGGTGAGTTTCGCGGCGCGCGCTTCTTCGCTGTACACTGGCTCCACTTTTTCGAGCAGTTTCGGCGAGGTCACACCGCCGCCGACCTTGAGGACATTTGGCGCAGTTGGCTTTATGGTCAGCCGTGTTTCCGTTCGAATCATTGCGACACGGGCATTGATGTCCGCGGCTTCTTGATTGCGGCCCTGCGCAAGCAGGAACTGCCCGTAGACTTGACCAATCACTGCGGCATCGGACCACTTGGGATCTTCACGAGCAAAGGCATCCCGGAAGTGGAGTTCTGCTTGTGCCGGGTTATTCTCAGAACGCCGTACGACACCCATCCAGAAGAGGGCCTGCCCTGAGGAGGATGGATCGATCGCCATGGTTTTTTCAAAGAGTCCGAATGCATGGCTGAACTCCTTTTCGTTGATTGCGGCGACACCGAGCTTGATGAGGACACGCGCAGCTTGCGGCCTGCTTCCCAACACCTCCAAAGCTCGGGTGAAATAGGATGCCGCCTCTTGCTTGTGATCGCGCCGGGATTCCAGCACGCCAAGCCGATAAAGGGACAGCCCTTGATCGACTGGATTCTTGCTCAATGCGAGCGAGGCATCCAGCAGTTTCTTTGCGGCGTCAAAGTTGCGGCCAGCCAAAGCAGCATCCGCCGCATCCTCTAGAATGACGCGATTGCCTTGAGATGTCGCGGCGCGAATGAGTGTTTCCACTTCTGGTTGGACGGCTTGGAATGCAGCCAGAGGCACAGCGAACAACAGTGCGCCGAAGACCCAGGATCGCGCCGGTGCGGTGCGCCGGATTTCCGAATCGAGGATAGCAGCAAGGCGATCTTCGAACTGATGAGGACGCGCCATAGCAACGGCGGTTGAGGCTGGGGCAGGAAGTCGCAGCATCATGCGAGCGATCTCCAGCAGGTGGCCAGCATAGTCCGAACCGCGTGCCCCGGCGGTGATCACGAGATCGTCCGCGGCGCGCTCGCGCTCTTTAACGAAGTCGTGCCAAGCCTTCCATGCCAAAGGATTCCACCAATGCATGGCGAGCGCCACTCGAGCGATGAGTTGGGTCAAGACATCGGCGCGCCTGACGTGGGCCAGTTCATGCTGCAACACCAGACTGAGACACTCGGCGCTCCATTCGGCGGCATCCTCGGGAAGAAACACGACGGGGTTGAAAACGCCGAAAGCCATCGGCATTGAACCGGCCTCCGCTCGCAACAGGCGCGCGGAAGAGGAGAGTCCATCGAAGGGCACTGCGGTCTTCCGGCGTCTTGCCATCCCAATGTAGGAAACGACAATGGACAGCAACATGAGCGCAGTTCCCGCAGCCCAGATTCCAGTGAGGGGAAGCTCTATTTGCGCCGCGGCCACTGGCACACTGGTGGCAACAGCGGGCTTCGAAAACACTTCGGGAGCAGTACGGCCGGTTGCCTGGAACACAAGCCCTGTCGGTTCCAAAGGGGGGTACCACGCGGGCAGCGAAAGAGACAGAAGCGGAAGCACCACAACCGATGCCATGCCACCAGTCCAAACCATATGCCTCGCCGCGGCCGAGTGTCGCCGCAGGATCGCGGTCAACAACCAGGCGGTTGCCAAAATCACGGTGCTCTTCAGAGCATATGCTACGAGCATGTTACTTCCCCTCCTTCTTCGCTTTCTCGATCATTGCCGCCATGCGATTCAGATCTTCACGCTTCAATTGCGCCGAAGAGACATCCAACAGCGCCGCTACTGCCCGTTCGGGTGAACCGCCAAAATAGGTCTCCATCATGTGCTTCATCACGGAGCGCCACGCTTTCTCTTTGGCAACCGTAGGGCTATAAATGTACTTCAAGCCATTCAATTCGTGCTGTATATGGCCTTTTTCCTCGAGAACGCCGAGCAGTGTTCGCACAGCCGAGTAGCTTGGCGGATCTTCCATCGCCTCGCGGACGTCCGAAGCAGACGCCTTCTCGCGCTGGTAGAGGATGTCCAGAATCTGCCGTTCCCGACGGCTGAGCTTTACCTGCGTGTTTTTTGGCACCTGTCAAAATATTGGCACCTTCACACCGTCATGTCAAGCGAATTCGACCCGCTCGCTTGTTATCATTGAATTTCCCGCATGATCCCTGACAATCTGCTAGAAGGTCTTACATTCGACGATGTTCTGCTGGTGCCGGCCCGTTCAGGCGTGCTACCTGCGGACGCCGACACGAGAACCCGTTTTTCGCGCAACGTTGCTCTCAACATCCCCATCACGTCCGCAGCCATGGATACGGTCACAGAGTCCCACTTGGCGATCGCTCTTGCGCAGCAGGGCGGTATCGGTGTGATCCATCGCAACATGAGCATCGAGCGGCAGGCGGAAGAAGTGGATCGCGTGAAGCGTTCGGAAAGCGGCATGATTGTCGATCCGGTGACCATGCGTCCGGATCAGAAAATCTCCGAAGCCCTCGAAGTGATGCGGCGGTTCCGCATCTCCGGCGTCCCCATCACCAAAGACGGCAAGCTCGTCGGTATTCTCACCAATCGCGATCTGCGCTTTGAAACGCGCTTCGATGACCCCATCGAATCGCGCATGACCAAAGACAAACTGATCACGGTTGCGGTTGGCACCACCTTGGATGAAGCGCAGCGGATCTTGCACCACAACCGCGTGGAAAAGCTGCTCGTGGTCGACGATGAGTTCAAGCTCAAAGGCCTGATCACAGTCAAGGACATTCAGAAGCGGCTTAAGTATCCCAACGCGGCCAAAGATCCGCAAGGGCGGTTGCGTTGCGCGGCCAGCGTCGGCTCTTCGGGCGACTATCTTGAACGAGCGCAGGAACTGGTGCGCCGCAAGGTGGATGTGCTCGTGCTCGATTCCGCTCATGGGCACAGTGAACGCGTGCTGAAAGCCGCGGAATCACTCAAGAAGCTGCTTCCCCATATCGATCTCGTCGCCGGCAATGTCGCGACGTTCGAAGCTGCGCGCGATCTTGTGGCCCTGGGTGTGGATGGCGTAAAGGTCGGTATCGGACCCGGATCCATCTGCACGACGCGCATCGTTTCGGGCGCAGGCGTCCCGCAGATCACCGCGATCACCGAAACCTACAAGGCGCTAATGGGCACCGACGTTCCGCTCATCGCCGATGGCGGCATTAAGTATTCTGGCGACATCACCAAGGCGATCGCCGCAGGAGCCGATTGCATCATGATCGGATCGTTGTTCGCCGGCACCGATGAGAGCCCCGGTGAGACCATTCTCTATCAGGGGCGTACGTTCAAGAGCTATCGCGGTATGGGATCCACTGGTGCGATGGCGCAGGGCGCCGCTGACCGTTACTCGCAGGATGCATCCACCGGCAAGCTTGTTCCAGAGGGCATCGAGGGCCGCGTGCCTTATAAGGGACCGCTGGCGGACATGGTTTATCAGCTTGTCGGCGGGTTGCGCGCTGGCATGGGATACAGCGGCTGCGCGACGATTACAGAGCTGCAACAGAATTCCAAGTTCTATAAGATTTCGCCCGCAGGGCTGCGTGAAAGCCACGTCCATGACGTGATCATCACCAAAGAAGCTCCAAACTATAGACTGGAGTAGTGGCCTTGCGATCCACCCGCGTACTTCGCGATTCGCGGATTGCTTGCGATCATGTCCGGGCAGGGCGGTCCAACCAAACCGCGATCCGGTGATTGCATCGCGGCGGCGGAGGCCACCGTTCTCTGGCAAAAAAGATCCGAGCCGTGACGGTCACCTTTTCGATCGCCTGAGTTGGGGACCTGTCCAATCTGTTACGTTGAAGCACGTGTGGTGGAAGCGCGGCTCGGCTCATTGCTCCCCGTTTGTGCTGAGCGGGTTACGCAGCTCTTCTCTTTTAATAACGATGGTGCCATCCCTCACCGAACATACGTCCTGCCGACTCCGGCGGGATGGCTTCAGCGGCATTGTCTGATCGATGCGAGTTTCATCGCCGGAACGAATAATCAGTCCCGGCCGCCCCACGTCTTCGAACGACGCGTGAGACGTCAACACCTGGTACGTACCGGAGCGCAGCCCCGGCAGCCCCGTTGGTTATGGCTCTTCGAACGACATCTGAGCCGGCTTCGCGGCCTTCCACGAGAGTGCCTTGGATGACTCCGCCGCTGGCCACAAGAGTCTCCTCGCTGAACTCTTGCCGTACGTTCCCGCTACATCTATTCCTGCCTATCGAGTTCTCCGATCAATTGTCTTCGGACATCGGTAACCCGCCACATCCCACTCCGGCTCAGCCGCCACTCTGTGATCGAAGGGAACTTCCGCCGGCGGCGCGTTCCGTCATCCCTGAAAGTGTGTGTAACAAGTTTCTGAAATCTTACACTTAAAGAGTATGAAGCTGACGGCGCGAACAACGACGAGAAGAATGCTGGGGCTATTGGCCTGCCTCGCCATTGGCATTTCGGTCCAAGGCCAGGATATCGACCATGCAAAGTGGACTGGCCTCCTTCAGCAGTATCTAACCCCGCAGTCGCGCGTTAACTACGCACAGATGAAATCGGACGGAATCGGCGACCTCGATCAATACCTCAATGAGATCGCCAAGCCGTGGCCGGAGAGAATGGACGCAG
>CAZCPL010000289.1:0-6814 GCA_964500255.1 uncultured Solibacteraceae bacterium
GCGGTGGACGCCGGGGCAACTAACGAATTCTCAACTTCTTCCCTCAAGCATGCCCGAGCAAAGGCAGGTCTCTTTGCTCGGGCTTTTTTATGTTTGCTGTGGCGTTTCCAATCAATCCCCTGTCTAATAAGACATGATCGCCACTTCCATCCTCGCGGCATTTGCGTTCGTCGCGCAAATCGAGATCAGCCAAGCGGGCGCTTCATTCATGACGGTCAATCAAGCCTCACTGGATGATTCCGGAAATCTCTATCTCTCCGGCCGCATCGCCTGGGCAAACGGCTTCTGGATCTCCGAAGGCCACGGCGCTTCATGGACGCCGGTCGTTCTGCCAGCAGACTCCCCGGTACTTGTAACCCTGCTGCCAGATCCAGAGGACCCAAACATCCTTTTCGCCATCCCCGAAGATCGAAAGTCGCTGTTGAAGTCCACAGACGCTGGTCGGAATTTTCGCGTCATCCGCTCCGGAGAATTTGGGTCGCTGACGATCGATCCAGGTAGTCGCAACATCCTGCTTGCCACTGCACGGACGCAGGCGAGTCCTGGAAGGCCGTGGGCGGCCCTATTGGCAACGTCATTCAATTCGACAGTTCAGGAATCGGGCGGGCGTTTGGTGTGAACACCGAAACCGGCAAACTCTGGATCTCGCAGGATCGCGGACTCAGTTGGGCCATCAACCGCACCGCACCTCCGTATTTGCGGGAGTTCCAGAGCCATCCCCATAAGCCTCGAACGGTCTTCGCTGCCGATAATGCCACCTACTATCGAAGCGATGACCTGATCACTTGGGTGCCGTTGGCCAACCGCCTGAGCTCGCTCCACCTGGATCCTCAGCAGCCTCGACGGATCTGGGCGAGCAACGACCAAGACATTTTACGTTCTGACGATGAAGGCAAATCCTGGGCTGTGTCACGCAAGGGCTTGATTGGTCAAATCAGCGGTTGCGGATCGTTGTTGGTATTGCCTTGGGACGGTGGCTCCGCGTGGAGTTTCAATGGCACGAATTGGTCTGAGACGGACGATTCATTCAAGTACATCAACTACGGTGCAGCATGCCGAGCCTGCGCGGTTCGCAACGACGGGTCGTTTGTTGCAAAATATGATCGGGTAGGGAAGTTGCTCTGGCGGCGAAACTACTTGTCTTCTGCGGCTCTCGCCGTCGGCCCAACACACTCGATTACTACGGCGTACGCCCTACGGCTGTTTGGCGCGGCCGCCGCTGTTCGTGATGCGGATGGAAAACTCCTTTTGGTAAGTTCATTGCCCACTGGAAACCCCTACCCGTATCCGGTGTCTCACGTCGATTCCAAAGGCGGATTCACTAGCGGCGGACCCAACATAGCAGGGGTTCTTGGTTACTGGTGGATCAATCGTTGGAATCCCGACGGCACACCCTCATACGCTCGCCAATACTACGAATGCCGCATCCTCGGACTCGAACCCACCACCGGGAGAACCATCATCGGCAACAAAGAAGCCGTCTGGATTCTCGACGAAAAAGGCGGCGTCGATTCCGAACTCCTCGCCGCTCGGGACATTCAATCTCTGATCTTCGCCAAGAACGGCGACGTCCTCGCCACCGGAACCGGCTGGCTCGCCCGCTTCCCGCGCGGATCCTCCACCCCAAAATGGCGGGTCGCGCTTCCCTCTGACGAATCGTTCGGAATCGCTGAGACTGCGCCTTCGGAACAACGCGCAATCTAACCGAGGCCAGCTCGCTGGTGAGCACTCCCAATCGGGACCTGTTTCTGGTCTCCCAGCCTTCAATTACCTCAATTCGCGTCGATCCGTTCGCCCCATAACGTCCCGCTTTCAAAGGGTCGATAATAGAGTTGTGCTTGTTGCGTTCTTTGCTGTTTTCACCGCCATCGATTTTGTTGCCTTTCCGCCGTCGATTTCGGAAGTAGTGGACGGATCCACCGGGATGAAACGCACCACCCGTGTGGATGGCTTTGAAATCTCCCGGGACGAAATCACTCAGCGCGACTACCAGGCGATCACCGGCAGGAATCCTTCTGCACATGTTGGGCCAACGTTTCCGGTTGAAAATGTTTCCTGGTTCGATGCCATTCGTTTTGCGAACGCCTACAGCACCCAGCAAAAGACGGAGCTTTGTTATGACACCGCAACCGGTGAGAGAATCCGCTTGAAGTGCAAAGGCTACCGCTTGCCGACGGATGCGGAATGGTTGCGGGCTTTCAGGCTTCGTGAGGATGCCACCAACCTCGCCGCTGCCAATCTGGGACTCGAACAGACCATCAATCCTGCGCCGTTCGACAAACTCAGCACCCGCGCGGTCGATACCATCCCAAAAGGCGTCCGCGATCTCGTCGGAAACGTCTGGGAATGGTGCGAAGACTGGTTCCGTCCGATCTCATCGCCCTGGCCCTTGGACAACCCCCGCGGAGCATTGCGGGGACTCACGCGAGTCATTCGCGGCGGTTCATTCCTTACCACCCGTACGTCGTGGTCTCGCAGTCTGAGGTCGTCTCTTGAACCAAACACGCGCAGCGCCTATACCGGATTCCGGCTCGTACGCGGTTCCAACCAGTCGATTCCATTTCCACCTTTGGCTTTCGACACCGTTGCCGCCCCTCTACCTAAAACGCAGCAACCGCAACAACCTCCGGAAGCCGCGCCCCAGGTAGTGCCGGCCTTGCATTCCAAGCCTTCGCTGACAAAGTGGCTCACGGCAATGGGCGAACCCAAGGGCATCTCACGCGCAAACCCGCCTCGTGTCCGGGCGATTCAGACTTTCCAGGATCCGTACCTCGACGGCAAGATCATGGACTACGAAAGCGAACCGGGCATTTGGGAGCGTTTTGCAATGATCGACGGCCCGAGAAACGTCGGCCGTCGCCCGGTTGTGATCGTCCCCTATTACGACGTTGACACCCCGGTTGGCATGGATCTTGGCGGTCGCGGATTCAATCTGACTCCGTCGATTTGGTTCGCCAGGCACGCTGCGCAGATGGGCTACATCGCCGTCGCTGTCCGCTGGTTTGGCGAGAGCGATGGAGAGCGTTACGACGAAGTGATCGCTAATTTGCGCAAGCGTCAGCCCGGAGTCAGCGGTTTGGGCAAGTGGGTTTGGGATTCGAAGCGGCTCATCGACTACCTGCAGACGCTTCCGAATGTCGACAAAAGTCGAATTGCCATGGTTGGGCATTCGCTGGGCGGCAAAATGACTCTCTACGCTGCGGCAACCGATCCACGCATTCACGCCGCGGTCGTATCGGAGCCCGGCATCTCATTAAAGTTCTCGAACTACGACGACTACTGGTATTGGGGCGGGAACCTCGCCAAATTGCCGGCTGGCAGCGATCATCATGAACTCCTGGGATTGATCGCTCCGAGGGCCATTTTGTTGATCGCCGGAGAGGATTCCGATGGCGACAAGAGTTGGCCCTTTCTGGAGTCCGCGCGGGGTTTGTTTCCCAGGAAGTTGGATCTTGGGTGGCTCAACCACAAATCCGGACATACGCCTCCGGTAGAGGCTATTGGTCGGGCAATGGATTGGCTCAGAACAAAGCTCAACTAAATCTACCGAAGAGTTGACATAATATACGTTATCGGCGATTTCATTTGACCTTCAGCACTCCAATGCACGCCCTCATAAACGCCGGCAGGTCCTCCGGCTTGCGTGACGTGACCAGATTCCGGTCCACCACGACCTCGGCATCCTCCCAGATCGCCCCGGCATTCACCACATCCGTCTTGATCGAAAAGAACGACGTCGCACGCCGACCCCGCAGGACATCCGCCGAACACATCATCCACGGACCATGGCAAATCGCCGCCACCAATTTTCCAGCCCGGTTCATCTCTGCCACGAACTCGCAGGCATCGTGGTGTCGCCGCATGTAATCTGGCGCGAAGCCGCCCGGCAGAATCACCCCGTCGTAATCGGAGGCATCCAGCGATCCGTACGCGTACTCACTTTTGACCGGATATCCCAACTTGCTCGTATAAGTCTTATCCGCCTCGGCGGCGATCACATCGATCTTTGCCCCGGCCTCTAATAGCCGGTAGAGCGGATACCAGAGTTCCATTTCCTGATACAAATTGTCCGCGAAGATCGCGACGCGCTTGCCTTGGAGTTCCATCCCTTACTTTACCCCGCGATTTCCATAAGCGTTGGCCGAGGCCACGCGGTCAAAGTGCTCGTAGATCACACGAGCCGCCTCGCCTACCGGATTCTCACCATCCGCCAGAAAGCTTCCGAAGATGCCCACAGCGAACGGTCGCTTGGGATGCAGCACCAGCGCCACTTCGCAATGGACACCGAACAGCTCTCCGGTCTTCGATGCCACATCCACCGACAGCGGTACGGCGGACCGGATCTTGCCCGGAACCAGCTTCAAGATTCGCAACATCTCCTTGCAATCGTCTGGATGCGTACAGGCCTTGCCACGGTAGATCATCTCCATCAGTCGCACCATTTCCATCGGCGTGCTGATGTTTTCCATTCCTTTCGATGCCGCGTCGCCATCGAGCATGATCCGCCGTAACCGGGTCACCTGCAAGCCTAGCTCCTGCGTACGTCGATTGACGCGGTCCATCTTCGCCATCGCGATCGCACGGTTCGTTGCCGTATTGTCGCTATGCTCGATCATCGCCGTGAGCATGTCCAAAACGGTCAGTGTCACCGGACCCTTCTTCAGAGATTCCTGAATCAGACCGCTACCGCCCACTGTTTCCGACGGTTGGATCGTAACGCTCTCTTGGAGATTCACTTCGCCTGCGCGCGCCAGACGAAAGATTTCCACCAGAATCGGCACCTTAATTACGCTAGCGGTTGGGAACTGCGTGTCCGCATTCAACGTGATCGTGCGTCCGGAAATCAGATCGACCACCGCAACTCCAAACGCGCCATCGCTCTTCCGATCGATACCCTTCAGCCTGTCCCGAAGCTTGGCTTCCAACAACTCCACCGGCAGGTTCTGACCAAAACCAACACAGGTCAATGCAAGCAGTATTCGCAGCAGCATACTCTAGATTATGAGCGATCCCCGCTATCCAATTGGCAAGTTTCAGTATCCCGACACCCCCGTCAGCCCCGAACAGTGCGCCGCCTACATCGAAGAGATCGCCGCAGCGCCCGCGCAATATCGCGCCGCCGTTGCGGGACTCGACGACTCCCAACTCGACACCCCTTATCGCGATGGTGGTTGGACTTTGCGCCAAACAGTGCATCACGTCGCCGATAGCCACATCAACAGCTATGTCCGCTTCCGGCTGGCGGCCACAGAAGACAATCCTCGCATCACCACTTACAAAGAAGAGCTGTGGGCCGAACTGGCAGACGCTAAGTCCCTGCCCGTTGAGGTTTCACTGGTCTTGATCGAGAGCCTGCACGAGCGCTGGGTAGTCTTTCTGCGATCGTTAAGCGCCGGGCAACTGGCACGCACCTTCGACCATCCCGCCAATGGCCCTCTGCCACTATCCACCGTGCTCGCGCTCTACGCGTGGCACGGCAGACACCACGTCGCGCATATCAAAACGCTCCGCACGCAAAAAGGCTGGTAGTTCAGGGCTTCGAAACCACGCGGCGCAGCGTATACAAACCGCCGGAAGCGGAACCCTGCGCCAACCGCTTCCAATCGTCGTGCACAAACATCATCTTGCCGCTGATGTGATTGGAACTATCGGAAAGTAGAAACTGCATCAGGTCCATTTGCAGTTCCGGCGAGGTGCCTCCCGTCGCACGCGTTTGCGACGCGGCGTCGGTTTCTTTCGCGCTGAGAATTTCGGCCGAATGCAGAATCTCATCGGTGGTCGTCGTATAGGCACTGCCCGGCGACACCGCATTGATCTGCACATTCGCGTCGCGCAACTCTTCGGCAAGCACTTCCACCAGTCGCGTGACGCCGGTCTTCGATGCGGAATACGCGGAAAAGTTTGGACGCGAGGTCTCCGCCCCAGGACCCGTCAGCACCACAATCTTTCCACTTCGGCGTTCCACCATTCCAGGCAACACCGCTCGGCACGTATTGGCGACTCCGACAAGATTCGTTTGCAGCGCCTCGTTCCAAGCCTTCACAGAAGATCCCAGAAATGGCCCAATGGGCCCCAAAACACCAGCGGCACAGATCACCGCATCGATCGGACCGTAGTGTACCTTCATTCGATCTACTGTGGTGGCGAGCAATTCCAAATCGCAAACATCGGCCCGCAAACGCAACGCGTTGCCGCCGCCATGTTCGATTTCCAGATGCGCGACGTCTACCTCGCCCTTGCTGCGGGCCAGCAAGCCAACACGCGCACCCAACTTCGCAAAACCGATGGCGAATCGCTTGCCCAAACCCCGGCCAGCGCCAGTGATCAGGATGTTCTTGCCCTGAAAGTAACTCGACGGATTCTGCATTCGCTCTGATTATGCCAGACCGCTAGCTAGAGCACCGCAAGTTCATGCAGAAGCTTGCCCTGGGCGAAACGCGAAATCCCCAGCACACTGGCGTCAACCAGGTCCGTGTCGCCCTTGATGATGTAGTCCGCTGTGATGCGTCCAGACGCAGGCGAGTGCATCACGCCGTGTCCGCTAAATCCATTCGCGTAAAAGAAGCCCTTCACCCGAGGATCGGGACCCAGCACGGGATAGTGATCCGGCGTCATTTCGTACAAACCCGCCCACGCTCGCCGCGGATTCACGGGCACTTCTTCAAGCCCTGGCAGCCGTTCCACCGCGTGCGTCAGGATCTTCTCGATGAATCCGGGATCGAAGCTGGTCTTGTATCCAGGCGTTTCTGTCGAATCGTTCCAAGCCAGCAAAATCCCCGCGCCTTCCGGACGAAAGTGGAAGCCCGTGCTCATG
>CAZCPL010000290.1:0-1370 GCA_964500255.1 uncultured Solibacteraceae bacterium
TGCGCGGGGGCTGTTGGCTCGACAATTCTAGCAGGGCCCGGTGTGCTTCGCGGTTCAGGTACATTCCTGACGTTTCCGTCAACGACGTCGGGTTTCGCTGCGCCAGGACCTAACGCGTTACCCTTTCCCCTTTTTCCTCTTACCCTTTGCTCTCTGAGCTCAACAGCGTTGCGGGAAGCACGAATGGGAAACCGGGGCGTAAGCCCCGGCGAAAATTTTTGGCTGGCGGCCAGCCCACACCTGCGAACCCGCCACCAGCCTTTTGTATCTTCGTCCAGCAGCGCTTCCGCCACCGGCACAGGACCTTAAACCTGGACATCTTCATTGCGTAGTCGGAATGTCCATGAACATCCCGCTTCTGGCCACAGCCGGCTTGCGCCGGACGTGTACGAAGAGTCTTGGCGCAGCGAAACCCGATGTTGTTGTTGGTATCGTCAGGATTGTTCCTGTTCCGCGAAGCACACCGGGCCCTGTTTGAATTGTTGTTCCAACAGCCCCCGCGCAAAAATCGGTCTAAGACCCTGGTTCATTATGGGGCCGCAGCACCAGGGCGCGCAAGAGGTGCCTGCGCAAGCCGTAGGTGTCGCCGTGCCGGGCGTGCGCGATCCATGCCCGCACGCGATCACGCACCAAGAGCGGATCATCGCCAGACAATTCGCCAAGGCGCCTTCGCGCCCGCTTCACTGAAGCCGGCAACAGGCGGCGATGCGTAGGAAAAACGCGGAAGCCGAGAAACGGAATCCCTTCTGAAACTGGATAGATGCGGGTTTTGCGTGGATGCAGCAAGAGCCGGAACTCACCCGCCAGGCGCCGGTCTAACAACTCGCGCAAGTCGTGTAATTCAGCCTTAGAGTCCGCGAACAAAAGAAAATCGTCGACATACCGGACGTAACCTTTCACCCCCAGATCATCTTTGACGTAGTGATCGAACGGATCCATGTACACGTTCGCCCAAAACTGGCTGGTCAGATTGCCGATTGGCAGGCCGCGCCGCCGTTCGAACGGAGTGAAGAGGTCGTCGCCGTCGAAGTAGAACTCCGCTGGCTCTTGCGGATTTGAGTTGTTGAGGATCGTCGAGCAGAGCCCTAGTGTCTGGAAGCAGGCAATGCGCCGCTGGAGCCGTTGCAGCAGAATCCGGTGGTCGAGGCTTGGAAAGAACAGCCGGATGTCGCACTGCAGCACATACGGGTAGCGCCGCGCGTAGTGTGTCGCGCGGTCGAGTGCGGCGTGGGTCCCCTTGCAGTTCTGAAGACTCGCGCAAAACGGGACCGCCGTCGAGAGTTCCTGGACTATTGGCGGATCGCCACGGCGGTTCCTTCTGAAGAACTCGCGGGCAACGGAGGCCGCCGCGAGGGTTCCTGACCGACTGA
>CAZCPL010000290.1:1470-3137 GCA_964500255.1 uncultured Solibacteraceae bacterium
CCCTGCCCGCTTCTGAAGAACTCGCGGGCAACGGAGGCCGCCGCGAGGGTTCCTGACCGACTGAAGGGCCGCGTCGTCCCCTGCCCGCTTCTGAAGAACTCGCGGGCAACGGAGGCCGCCGCGAGGGTTCCTGGACTATTGGTGGATCGCACGGCGGATCCCTTTGCGCTTTGCGCCTTGCGATTGGCGTAGGAGTCGAAGACAAAGGCCGGCTCGAAGAGCGGCTCGATCACGCGGCACAACGCATGGTGTACCACGCGGTCACGGTAGGGGGCGGCTGAGATGAGGCGCTTGGCGGGTTCGTAGATTGTGAACGTGGTGTAGGGTCCGGGTTGGTAGGAACCGGCGAGCAACTGATCGCGTAAGGCTGTGAGATTCTGGCCGAGGCAGCGCTCAAACCCTGCGGCGGATTGCCGAAAGCGCTTCCCCTTGCGCGACTCGCGGGCCGCCTGCCACAGGTTGTCAAAAGAGACGATCCGGTCCCATAGTCCGTCGCGGATGGCCTTAGTGCGACTCACGGGCGGTCTTTCTTGGTCCGGTCCTGTTGATGGCGTGTCCATCCACCCACCATGCCGCCGATGTTGTTGAGTTCGCGGGTGGCGAACTCGAACTGCTGTGGACTCAACCACTGCATGTCGGTGCAGATACGAAGCAACTGGCGGAGTTTTTCGATGTGAAGATTGGCGATGGCAAGTGGCCGCAGCTTGTCTTTGCCGTAATAGGCCTCAATGAGAGATTCCATCAGGTCAATCTGGATCTTTACGATTCGGTCGCCGAAGAGAAACTTGAAGTTTCGCGGCATCTTCTCGGCCTTGGGAAGGAACCAGCGGATGAAATCCGCTGTCCTGGTAATGACATTCTCGGATTCAGCCATGTTGGGGGTGCTCCAAAAATTTCGCCGGGGCTTCCGCCCCGGTTCCCGAGTCGCGTCCCCGATATGGGGTTGAGCTCAGAGTGAAAAGGGTAACAGGAAAAAGGGAAAAGGGTAACGCGTTAGGTCCTGGCGCAGCGAAACCCGATGTAGTCGCTGGAAACGTCAGGATAGTTCCAGTCCCGCGAAGCACACCGGGCCCTGTTTGAATAGACGTTCCAACAGCCCCCGCGCAAAACCATAGTTCCGTCGCGCTCGGGCGTCGCTGTCCATTCCCAAACGTTGCCTGCCATATCCAGCGCACCGCTGGGGGACGCGCCTTCCAGATATCCGTCCACGATGGACGTCGTCCTAATCTTGGATTCCTCAGTATTGCAAAGCTTTTTCGAGAACGGCCCCCGCCATGGATACTCTCGCCCATCAATGCCCCGCGCGGCCCGTTCCCACTCTTCTTCCGTTGGCAACCGTTTGCCCGCATCGAGAGCGAAGGCCTCCGCCCCAAACCACGTCACCCCGGTGACGGGATGGTCTTCAAACCCGGCTTCAATCGAGAGGTTTTCGTCGGCACCGGACTTGATTCGCGAGTAAGTGAATCCAATCCACTTCGTGTCCAAACCCTTGCGCTGCAGGAAGGCGAGATACTGCGCATTCGTCACCGGCAGCTTGTCGATCCAAAAGTCCTCGGCGATCTGCGCGACCTTCAGATTCCTGTTTTCCTCATTCCCATAGACAAAGACGCCCTTGCGCACGAACACCATCCCATCCTTCTCTTCTGAGGAACCGCGGGCAACGGAGG
>CAZCPL010000290.1:3237-6766 GCA_964500255.1 uncultured Solibacteraceae bacterium
CCGCCGCGATTGTTCCTGGTTCACTTGCAGGGGCGCGTCGGCCCCTGCCCGCTTCTGAGGAACCGCGGGCAACGGAGGCCGCCGCGATTGTTCCTGGTTCACTTGCAGGGGCGCGTCGGCCCCTGCCCGCTTCGACCGGACTCGCGACATCCCGCAGCAGGTCGGGCAGGAACTCGACGATCACATCCGTCAATGGAATCTCCGTCTTGTGGTCCGCCTGGAGTTCCGCCGCCACGCGCCGGGCGACGAAGTATTCCAAAAAGGACTTGTGCGCGAAGCTGAACCAATCGCCTTCGCGGCGAAAGTAGGAGGCCTGCGAACTGAGGTCCTTGCCGCGCCGGGCCACTTGGTGGCTATCCTCGCCAGGGAACCGCGCCTTGACAAGCGTCTCGAAATCGGGCGCTTGCAGCTTCAGTTTCTGGCTGCTCTGCATCCGCCAGGCGCAATCTTCGATGAGTAGGCGGCGGTCGTCTTCGGTGATCTCGCCGTCGTGGCGCAGCCTGAGCAGCGCCTCGGTGTACCCCGCGTAGAGATCGACCAGGGTGACGTTGCGCTTGGCCTTCCAGCCGTCTTTCGAGCGGAGCACCATGTCGAGCAACACGGGACGGTGCGCGAACTCGAAGAGCGATTTGAACTTCTTGAGCTTGGGCAGCAGGTCGGCCTCGCCGCGCCTTTTGAGAGCGTCGGTCAACTGCGAGTCGCTGAAGAGTTCGACATAAGCGCACTCGAAGCCTGGGCGATTGCTGATCCAGTCGTCGTCGGTTTTGACATGCGCGGCGTGTTTGATGTTCCCTTCGTGGCGGCCGAGCACGACGCGCTGCTCTTCTTTCTCTGTGGCGAAGTATTCGGTGCGGCAAGTGAGGACAATCTTCGCCTTATCGGCTTTGGCGAGAGCGGCGATGGCTTCGAAGTTCTCTTTAGCAGTCCGCGGATTGTTGGCATTGCGGACCATCTCATCGAAACCGTCGAAGATCAGCAGCAGACGCCCTTCGCGATTGAGCCGCTCGAACGCCCGGTAGCTGGGCACGGGGCTCAGTTTGTATTCGTTGGCGAGAGTGGTGGTGACGAGTCCTTCAAGGTTGAAACGCTCAGCCCATTCGCGGAGTTGAAAGAGGATGGGGATGCGCCGCCGTTGTTGGGCGGTGTGGTAGTTGAGGCGACGAGCGAACCAGCTTTTGCCGGAGCCGAACTCGCCGAGAATCGAAAGGTGGCGGCGCTTGTCGGAGTTGTCCCCGAGCCATTCTTGAAGGAGATCGTCGAGGTCTTCTGGCTCGGATTTCAGGTTACGGCGGATCTTGAGCGGGACATAATATTCTTCGATGCGGTCTTCGGCATGGATGGGATTTTGGTAGCGGGTCTCGATGGCAGTGAGATAGCGAGCGAAGGGGATGAGTGTGTCGAGCAGTTGCTCGCGAGAGAGCACCTTGACACCGTCGCGGTGGACGTTGCTTTTGCGCAGAGTGACGAGTAGTTGCTGCTCGGCATTGAGTTTGCTGAGAGCGTCGAGGTCTGCCTCTGTCGCGGTGCGGTGGACATAGGCGAGTGCGATCCTTTGTTCGACGCCGTAATGGTCGGGGCGGATGCCTCGAAAGAGGAGGAGTCCGGGGGCGGCGGACTCGGGTGTGACGTCTAGGCAGCCCCATTCCTCAAAGAGATCGCGCGTGTCTTGTGAGATCGGAGCGGGAACGGGCAGTTCGGCTTCGAGTTGGCCGAGAAATGCCTCAATATCCGGATATTTCGGGGAGGGGTCTTCGATGAGCAGGATGCCGTAGCCGTCTTTGAACCTCTTCCGCTCGGCATCGGTGACCTTCGACTCGTGCAACAGGGCGAAGTGTTTGTTCTCGGTCTTGCGAAAGACCTGGCTCAGAAATAGCAGCAGGTCGCGGTCTTGCAGGCTGTATCCGACGAACAAAAAGACGTGATTTCGGGTGAGGCTCTGAAAGTAGTCGGCGAATTTCTTGTTTTTCTTGAGCTCCCGGTAGTCGTCCGCGGTCAATACAACGGTGCGCGAATCGTTGGCCTCTCCATGCACATGAACCACGCAGAATGTCCGATGGCTCTGAGCGTGTTGGAGTTCGGTGATCTGGGTTTGATTGAAAACCAGAGGCTGCGGAATGGCGTCCTCTAAAAGTGTGTCGAAGTTGGTGGTGAGAATCGAGGCGAAAGGCAGCCGGGCGGCGATGCGGTGACGGTGATCGCCTTGTTTGCCGCGAATCTCGCTCGCTAGAAAGTCACAGAAGCTTTGCGGGCCAAGGCCTTTGCGGAGAAGGTCCGCTGCTGCCAGCATTTGTTTGGCTTTGAGGTGTTTGCGAATCTGCAGTTCTTGCGTGAGAATTTCCGGCTCTTTTTCATCGAGTCCTTTTCGAAGCATGCGGTCGAGAAGTTCGCCCCAGCCGGGGAGTTGCGGCATGGACATCCCGGCACCGGCGAAGAGAACCAGACGACCCTGGACGAGGGCGTCAGCGAGAGGTTTGGGGATGTTCATTGAAGTGACGGTATCACGCGGCGAACGGGCCGTCTCGCCGGAGTAGAGCTGGGCTTCCATTCGGATTGCCTGTCCCTGTCGTATCAGTGCCACCTTGGGCAGTGCAGCTTGCGCCCATTCCGGCCAGGCCAGAGAAGCGGTTCGAAGCTGCAGCAGCCCTTTGTGACTCAACCCGGTTCGGCTGATCATTCGTCGCAATGCGGCTAGATCCGCGGCATCGCCGGACCATCGGCCTGCAATGGCGCTGAGCGCAGAAATCAGCACGTCAGCGTCTTCCGCCGCCGCATTGCTGTTTCGCACCAGCAGACCCTCGTATCCCGCAACTTCGCTTCCGCGCAGCCAGCGGTGGCGCCCGGTCTCGACCATCGGCTTCCAGATCTCTTTATAGGGCCCGTCGCCATGCTGATTCTGGATGAGCGCCGCCTGCAAAGCGTCGCGGACTTCGCCGCTGAGCTTGGTCGACTTCAGCCGCTTATAGGCTTGCCACAGAGGCTCGCCCAGCACGCCTCCGCAATCCGTCAAGCCCGCGCACGTGCGATAGAGTCCGGCCAGAAATTCGTCGTCCTGCCCGGAAACGACGGGATCCTCGTCCGGACGCTCGCTGAGAATGACCGACAGCCGCTCGGCCAATTTGCGCTGATAGCGGGGGCTCGCGCGGTAGAGCGCGGGGATTCCGCGCAGGATCCAGGCGTAGGGCTCCTCGTCGTGACCGACCGGGGGCAAGCCTTTGCCTTGCAACCAGCGCAAGAGGTCGCCGACCGCGAGACGGTCGTCCTGATGGAGCCAGGGGATCATCAGGTCCTGCATCCACTTGGTGCGTTCCGGCGCATCGGCGTCGGGGGATGGCATGGTGTCCGGAAGAGGGTACAAGACCGGATCGAACGTCGGCTCCGGACGACGCAGCGAGTCGGAGGAAAGATCCAGCAAGTCGTCGATCAAGGTGGAAAACGAGACGAACGCGACATTTAGGTGAACGTCGAGCGCGAAGCCGACCTTGCACAACGTCGACATGGCGCAGTTGGGCGGCCCGGCAGCATCCGCATC
>CAZCPL010000291.1:0-6733 GCA_964500255.1 uncultured Solibacteraceae bacterium
GCCTTCGACCATCTTCACAATCTTGTTTTGCGCGATGTCGAAAACGCCGATACCATCCGCGGACTTGTCGGGCGGCGGCAACTTGCTCTCATCCACCCCAGGACCTGCAATCGGACTTCCACTCAGCGCGACATAAATTGTCTTGCCATCGCGGCTCGCATGGATACCTCGCGGACGCTTGCCCAGTGGGACATTCGCAACAACATCGAAGTTGGCGGCGTCAAGGATCGTGAGATCGCCAGAAACTTCGTTGGTGACGTAGACGCGATACGCGCCCTTCACCGGCGCTTCTTTCGGAGCGGACGCGCAGCCGACAAGCAACAACACAGGTAGAACCAAAAGTATCTTCATAGATCCTTCTCTAAAACGCGATATTCTGCACAGGCTTCGCCGACGGCGCAATGGTGATCTTGACCTGCTTGGTTCCCAACTCTTCATGCCAGGCTTCGAGAACGTACTCACCCGGAGGCAGATTCTTCAATTCATAGCCGCCATCCACGCCGGTGACCTGGAAGTAAGGATGATCGACGACACCGATCCAACCGCGCATCCAAGGATGGATGTTGCACTTCACTTTCACCATCACTTCCGCTTTGGTGAACTTGCGTGTCAACGGTTCGGCGGCGGCATCCTGACTCTGGTTCCACTCGCGATTCACTTGGGTCAATGGATGAATATTGTGCGTCAGCGGATCGCTATTGATCACGCGAAACGGCTGCCCCACTTGGATTCCCATCACCCGCGGACTGAACCAGCAGCCCTCTTGCACGATGTTCGCCGGTTCAGACGTTGGCGCGAACGTCTTGCCCTCAAGGCCTTGCTTGATATACACGAATACATTGGCAACGCCCTTCGATGAACGATCGACGACGAGCGCGTTCTCCACCAGCGGAACCTTTTGCAGCTTCGCGCATTCCGGATCCTCAGTCATGTCGACAATCTTCACCGCCCTCGGTTTACCGGCGAGCGTGATGCGGCCTCCGATGGATCCGGCGGTCTGCGGATCTACTTTCGTGTAGTTGCTTTTGGTGGGAGCCTCATTGGAAACGACCGATTTCGGAGCATCGGTGGTCGAGCATCCAACGGTCGCAAGCATCGAAACAACGACGGCGAAGATTCTCATTCTAATTTGTTCCTTCCGGCCCGGTGTTTGCCGGCAATTCGCCAGTGAGGGCCTTCATGAACTCCACCAGATCTTCGCGATCGCGTCCGGTGAGCTTCAGTTCTTTGATCTCTTTGTCGCGATACAGGTTTGAGTTGCCTCCGCCGACATAGAAATCGATCACCGCTTTGAGACTCTTCTGGCTGCCATCGTGCATGTAAGGTGCGGTCTTCTCAATGTTGCGCAGCGTGGGCGTTTTGAACGCGCCGCGATCGGTCTCGATCTTCGTCTCTTTAAAGCGGCCCAGATCTTTGACTTCGCCGTTGGCATCCATTCCGGATCCGAGGTTGTGGAACTTGCCATCGGTGAAGAGCGCGTCGGTCTCACCGATGGTGTGACAGACCGCGCAATTGCCGCGATTCACGTCTTTGAATATGGCGAGCCCGCGGATCGCTTCGGGGCTCATCGCCTTGGGATCCTTGCCGTACTGATAGCGGTCGAAGGGGGAATTGCCTGCCAGCACAGTGCGCTCAAAGCTGGCGATGGCGTTCTGCATGCGCAGCATGGTGGCACCGCCGGGGCCAAAGGCTTCATCGAAGAGCTTCACGTACGCTGGCTCGGCATTGAGCTTGGCGACGCACTGTTCGTGCGGCAGGTTCATTTCGACGGGATTCGCGATGGGGCCGGCAGCCTGTGCTTCGAGCGTGGCGGCGCGGCCATCCCAAAACTGCAACGGTGAATACGCGGAATTGATCACCGTGGGTGCGTTGCGATCGCCCGTCTTGTTTTCGAATCCCACAGAAAACCGCCGCGGATCTGCGAAACCATTGGCGGGCCCGTGGCAGGACGCGCACGAGAGCTTACCGTCCGCGGAAAGCCCGGTGTCATAGAAGAGCTTGCGTCCGAGGGCGATGGTCTTTTCCGTGGGCGGATTGTCTTCGGGGATGGGGAGCGCCGGAAGGCCGAGCGGAACAACGATGGTCACGGCGGATCCTAGCGGTCTTGCGGTTATTGTTTGGGGGGCGCTGGCGCAGCCGGCTGCGAAGAGCAGCAGCGCGCAGGCGAGTACCGTCGATAGCAATCTCATGAAGGTTTGCACGTGCGTTTGAAATCCGCTCTCTAACGTTACTTTAACAATCCTAAGCGCTCAGCGCGATGTCCTAAGATAGAGGCGTGCACGCTCTTGCCTTGCTGTTGCTGACTCCAGCCGCCATGGATGTCTGGATCTTCGTGCGCACGGATTGCCCCATCTCGAACCGTTCCGCACCGGCGATCGCAAAACTGCAGCAGGACTTCGCGTCGCGTGGCGTGAGTTTTCTATTGGTTTATCCGGAACCCGGCGCGACGCAGCAGAGCATCGACCGGCATAAAAAAGAGTATGGATTGCAGGCCATTCCCGCGGTGCTCGATCCGGACCTGCAACGCGTCCGAAAGGCCACTGTGAGTGTAACGCCGGAAACCGCACTCTTCAGCGACAGCGGCAAGCTGATCTATCGCGGTCGCATAGACGACCGCCAAGCAACCCTTCGCATCGCCAAAGCGCCGCAAAAACAGGACCTGCGGGATGCGCTGCTCCTGCCGCCCACGCGCGTGATTTTTACCAAAGCCATGGGCTGTGCGATTGAGGGCTTGCGATGAAGTCACCGCGTTCGTTGAACCTGCGGCACGGGGTATTTAGTGGACGGTGCCTACATCAGGCCGCAAAGAAGCCCATTCCGATCGCAGCATTCGGAACATCACCAGGTCATGGTAAGTACCGTGCAGCAACTGCCCCTGAGCGATGTGGCCCTCTTCCACGAACCCCAATCTGCGAGGAATCGCCTGGCTCTTGTGATTGCCGATCGCACATTGAATCTGCACGCGGTTCAACGACAAATCTTCAAACGCGTAAGCCGTCAACGCCCGTGCGGCAGCAGTCATGATGCCGCGGCCCTGGGCGTGCGGCGCCAACCAATAACCGATCTCTGTGCGGCGGTTCAACCACTGGATCGGTTGGAATCCAATAGAGCCCGAATACCCGCCATCCACCCAGATGCCCGCTTGAAACCCATTGCCGCTGGCGAACTGTTCCAGTCCCATGCGGATCCAGTCACGAGTGGCGTCCGGACCAGTCGTCGCATCCACCCACGGAAGCCAATCGCGAAGGTATCGCCGGTGGGCATCCACGACCGAATAGATCTCGAGTGCATGCCGCTCTTCCACTGGTCGGATTTCCACGCCAGGTTGAATGATCTTCGAAAACATTATAAAACGTCCGCAAAACCGCGCTTGAGGTGACGGAAGAACAAGCCGCCCATCACAAAAATGAGCACCGCGAACACCGTCACGATGGCCATTTCCTGAAAGTTCGGAAGCTCCACATCGAGGATCAGATGGCGATACGCATTGACGATGTACGAGAGCGGATTCCAATCCACCAGAAACCGGAACCGCTCCGGAACGACCTCGCGGGTGATGAAAATCGGCGTGATCCAAAACCACAACGTGAGAGCCACTTGCACCACTTGCGCGGTGTCGCGGAGATAGACATTGAGGCTGCTGATGATCCAACCAAGGCCGACAGCGAGCAGTCCGTTTAACACGATGTAGATCGGCAGAAAAGCCATCATCGGACTCACGCCTTTATCCCAGATCGCGACCGCGATGGTGACGAGTCCGATGGCAATGACATGGTTGATGAGTGCAGAGAGAAAGATCGACACCGGCACGACTTCCGAAGGAAACATGGTCTTCGTAATGAGGTTCGAGTGATCGAGCAGCGCGCCTGCCGAACGTTGTACGGTCTCTTGAAACAGCAACCACGGCAGGAATCCGCAAAAGAGAAAGATCGTATAGTTATCGGTCAGCGGACTCTGTGTCGGCGTCCTCAGGCAGAGTTGAAAGACGAAAGTCCAACTGGCGAGCAGCACGAGCGGATGCACGACGCCCCATAGCCAACCGGCGGCGGAACCGGCGAAGCGCTGCTTGAAATCGCGCTTGACCATCTCCATGAGCAGGGTTCGACGCTCAATGAGATTCCGGGCGAAATGGCGTCCTGGCAATGTTGCGGTCATTCTCTTCTTGGATAACACGCACCAATCGAATCCGGTGAAAGCGATTCGCTCATGGGGCTGATCCACTCATCTTTCACTGCGCGAGAAGCGGTTCAGCCCTCCGGGATTTGAGACGGTTCATTAGTTCTTGAGCGGCTTCACGCGGATGTTCTTGTACAGGATCGTAGAACCCGGATCGTGGGCCTGCAGTGCGAACGTTGCGCCCGCGCCAAGCACGCGACCTTCATTGCCTTTCGGACCCTTCCAATCGTCTGGCTGCATCCAATCGGAAACCTTCTTGCCGTTGACAAAGACCTGGACATGCTTGCCCTGCACGATGATGTGTTCGGTAAACCATTCGTTGTCCTTGAAGGGTTCTTTGTTGTCCTGCACGTTGTAAAGTCCGCCGGTCTTCTTCCAATCGCCGTGGCTGTTGTTGACCTGCACTTCGAATCCCTTATCGGGCCAACTGAGTTCCTGATAGGCGGTGTGAAAGTAGATGCCGCCGTTCGAGACAGGCTTGGTCATGCAGTCCACTTTGAGTTCGAAGTTCTTAAACTCCGGAGCCTTGCCTTTGAAGGGGCCTGTGTAATAGAGGTGGCTACGCTTGCCGTTGGCGACAATGGCTCCATCCTGCACGTTGAAGGAGGTTTCGTTTTCTTTGGCCTTGGTCCAACCGGTGAGGTCCTTGCCATTGAAGATGGACTTGAAGCCCTTCTCCGGCTTGTCTGCGGCGATGAGGGAGCCTGCTACGAGGCTAAGCACGAGTACGGATCGCATCTATAGAACTTATCATGCTTGCGATTATTCGCGAGGCGGCTACTCGCGGAGAAAGCCATGATAGAGACCCATGTAGTAAGGCAGCAGGAAAACTCCGCCGTCACCGAGGCTGCGTCCGCCGCCGTTGTGATCGAGCCTCCAGGGGTCATGGTTCCAGTGGCCGATGTAGCGTTCATCGGCGGGCAGCACCTTGCCGTTCACCCTTCTGCCTGCCCCCGCATCGCCACTGCGAACGGGCTCAACGATGCGGACGATGTCCTTGCGATGAGCGTTCTTCATGGGCCAGTCGATGCGATCCAGCGGGATGCGTTGCAGCGTGTCGAGAGAATCTTTGAGCCAGGCATCGCCTTTCGGTGATAGATCGAGATCGCCATACGCTTCGTTGAACTTGCCGCCCTTCGAAACCGCCGCGTAAAGGAAATTGAACAGCGGATTCATCTCCGGCCACTCATTTTCCCAATGGCTGTGGAAGCCCATGAGATACTTCTGCCGCAAGTCCGGGTCCTTTTCATAGCGCAGCAGGCTGTAGTAATTCATGAAGATCATCTCGTCGTCGCTCTGATTGCCGGCTCCGGATCCGTGATGAGTCTTGACGATCATCGTGTTGCTGGCGTACCCGTGATTGCCGATCAGATCGGTTGCCGCCTTGGCATAGCGTGCGTCGCCGGTGATGTGTTCCGCGACTTTGAGATAGGCCAGAATACTCAGGGAATTCATGCCCCGTTCCTGCCAGAAATCCCGATTATGATTGATTTCCGCGGGTCCAAAGATCGCCCAGCGGGTGGGCTTGCCGTCGTGATCGACCATCGCGTATTCGTGCGCCAGCAGGTGATCTGTAATGGATGCCACCTGTTCCTTCACGCGCTCGCGCTCGGCAGCGGACTTCGCCACGAGATCGTAGTAGAGTGCATAAAAGAAATAATGACCATCCAATTCATCGGAACTGGTGTCGGTTTTCCAATACCACTGCCCGTCGGCGGACTTCGGCCAGCGCGGCGAGATTACCTTCCAGCGCCGGTCACGCTCTTGGCGCTTCTTGTCGTTTTGCGGCGAATCCTGGATGTTCGGATCGAGTCCCGAGACCGGCAGAATCGATCGCGCCACGAATCCGCGCGGCGGTGGATTTGCGCCGCCTTCGGTGACGGTGCGCAGAAACCCCATCGCTTCGAACGCCTTCTTGGCACGTTCCGAAGCTTTCGCATCGCCGGTCGCGGCGAAGGCGTAGCATTGGCCTGCGCCATACATGGATGTCCAGAGCCCATCGTTGTCGCTGTCGGTTTGATTCCAGCCGCCCGTGACGTCACCCGGCGTCTTCAAAACCACCGGATGTACGTATTCATAAGGAGTTCTGCGATGGCGCTTGTCGATTTCCTCCTCGAAGAAACGGGCCTTGGCGGCGAGTTTCATCGGCTTGCGTTCGATATAAGAAAGTCCCGCGGGGGTGGCGATCCAGGCATTGCCGGATTGGGGATCCACCGCAATGGCGCGGACCTCGTCATTCGGCAGCCATCGCGGGCCTTGCCGGTATTCCCAATTTGTCCCGTCGAAGCGGATGGCACCGATGCGTGTGCCGAACCAGACAACGCCGTTTTCACCGGCCGCGATGGAAGTGAAATCGTCGTAAGGCAGACCCTCCGCGCCGGTGTAAAGGGTCCATTTCCGGTTGCCATCGAAGACGCCAACGCCTTGCGGGCTGGCGAACCAGAGGCGGTCTTTGGAATCGAAAGTGATTGCTCGAATGTCGGTGAGGGCCCAACTACGAGGGCCGTCGGCTGGGTGGATGGGTCCTCTGTTGTCGATGTAAAGCCCGTCCTTGCGT
>CAZCPL010000292.1:0-6644 GCA_964500255.1 uncultured Solibacteraceae bacterium
GCGTCGCTCTTGTAGATCTTCACTTCCACTACCCCGCCGTCCTGCTTGTTGACGTGAATCTCGCCCTGGTATGTATCGATGTCGAGAGCGGCAGTCAGCCCATCGACGTTGATGTCGCTCTTGTAGTCCTTGATCCGCAGTTGGGCCGTGCGCGGCATGCGGAGCGTGTACTTCACATGCGGCTGGCTGTAGTTTCCAAGCCAGGTGCCATAGTCTTTCGGATAGCGGGTCTTCAATCGCAAGGTGTCGGACGTCGAGTCGATCTCGATCTCGGTGTTGCGAACGAGTTCGCGATCCGACGCTCCCCATCCGTCCGGCTCAATCCGGACTACCATCTCGACCTGCGGCTTGTCCCAGGTGGTGACACTGATCGAACCCTTGTAGGTGTCGATGACGACGCGTCCCTGCGCGGAAAGGGAGACGGTCTTGCGGATCTCACGAGTGTCATCCGCCGCGTTGAGAGCCGCGTAAACGAGCAAGAGAGGGATCGTCATATGACTCCACTACGTGGCGGCGGTTCAGAAAGTTCGCGGAAATTGACCGCAGATTCCTGTTGCGTAAGCAACCGCTTCATTCAGGATACAAACTGCTTATGTCTATTCGTGAGGAACATCCCGAGGCATAACAGGCAGACGTGCTCCGCTACGCCCTTTTCCGCTTACACTGAAGGCTTGAGAATCGCGATCTTCGGAGGCACCTTCGATCCCATCCATGAGGCCCACTTAGCAGTCGCCCGCGAGGCCGCCCGCGGATGCGGGATCGACCAGGTTCTGTTGATACCGGCAGGCCAGCCTCCTCACAAAAATAACCTCGAACGAACGCCGTTCGAACATCGTTATCGCATGGTGGAACTCGCCTGCGCGGGAGACCCGCTGTTTGTACCATCGCGCCTTGAGCAAGGCGACCGCAAAAGCTATTCGATCGACACCATCGAGCGGATTCCACTGCGCAACGGCGACTCACTGCACTTCATTATCGGTGCGGATGCCTTTGCCGAAATCCAAACTTGGCGGCGCTGGCAGAATGTCGTTGCCAAGGTCGAATTCATCGTTGTCAGCCGCCCCGGACACGACTATGAAATCCCTGCAGGCGCTCGCGTTCACCGCCTCGACACGGTGAGTCTCACCACGAGTTCGACGGCGATTCGCCAACAACTCGCCCGCGGTTTGCGACCGCCTGGGCTTCCAGATTCCGTCTGGAACTACATCCAAGACCACAGACTGTATACACTCAACAAATGAAGATTCTGCTGTTGGCGCTCGGCGCGCTCACCGCTTCCGCCGCTGTTCAAACCGATATCGTGTTCACTACAGCGGGAGGCGAAACGCTCAAACTGGACGTGCATATGCCCGATGGTCCGGGTCCGTTTCCCACCGCGATCCTAGTGCATGGCGGAGGCTGGACCGGTGGACACAAGCAGCAGTTCATCACCCCGCTGTTCGATCCGCTGACCAAGGCTGGTTACGTCTGGTTCAGCGTCGACTATCGGCTCGCACCCAAGCACAAGTGGCCTGCCGGCGCGGAAGATGTCGAGACAGCGATCCATTGGGTGTTCGCTAACGCGGCGAAGTACAAAGTGGATACGCGGCGCGTAGCCCTGATTGGCGAGTCAGCTGGCGGACATTTGGCTTCCTACGCTGCGATCAAGACCAAGCAGAAGCTGACCGCTGTGGTGATCTTATACGGGGTGCATGACTTCATCGCGCGGGCCTTTCAGTATGCTCGCATTGACCCAAGCATCGCGTCATTGTTCGGTGGCATCGGCGCGTTGAATTCGGACACCGCGGTCGTACTGCGCGAGGCGTCGCCCTATACGCATGTTCGCGAGGGGTTGCCGCCGTTTCTGATGATCCACGGCATGGCGGACACCGCGGTGCCGTATGCGCAATCGGTGGATATGTGCGCGAAGCTTCTCAGCAAAGGCAACGCCTGTGAACTCTATACCGTAAACGGTCCGCATGGAATGGATCGCTGGGAAATGGATCCCGGTACGCAGGGCTACAAGGTGAAGCTGATCGATTGGCTCCGCGTGAATCTCAAATAGCACCCTGAAATAGCACCTCAAATAACAACGAGCCGGACGATGCGACGCATCCGGCTCTTGTTATTTGTTCTCGATGTCAGTTAGAGGTGGGCGTCGACGAGGGCCTGAAAGTCGCCCTTCGCCATGGCGCCGACCTTCTGACCGACGACTTTGCCGTCCTTGAAGACGAGGAACATCGGGATGCCACGCACCTGGTAGCGCATCGCCGTGTCGCCATTCTCGTCGACATTCAGCTTGCCTACCTTGAGCTTGCCCTGATATTCGTCAGCGATAGCGTCCACCGTCGGACCCACCATGCGGCATGGGCCGCACCACTCCGCCCAAAAGTCGACCAGAACGGGGACGTCGGAATTGAGCACGTCCTGATCCCAGGAGGCGTCCGAAAAATTCAGCGTATTTTGACCAGCCATGTTGTTGTTACTAGACTCCACAAAGTTCGATGAGGCGGCGGCAGGAAAAGATTCATGCGCCGTATTTGCATGGTAGCAAGTGGCTTATAGAGGCGGTGAAGGCTGGTTTCCACGAAACTTTGCGATAGCGACTTCGACATCACGGGCACGTTGTAGGTGTCCAGGGACCAATACCGGCCAGTTGCTGGGCGGGGCGCGATCGTCCGCATCGACGCGCAAACAGCGCATCCTGTCGCCCAAAATGCCTATCGGTTTGAGATTTGGGTCGGGCTGCCGCTGATACCAACTCCATAGCTGACGGTGGGTACTACCTCCAGCAGACTGAAAACTCAATTGTTTGGCTATCTCAAGACAGTGATTGTACACGTAGTAGCACGCGCGTCCCACGCTTGTCCTCTGCGAAGACTCGCTCGGATCACGACGCAGATGGTGCGCCAGTACCAGGAATTCGCGCCAATCAAAAGACATTCCGAGACTCCCAATCGAAATTGACCATTGCACCTCCTCGGTGCCAGTTATCCAGCCACCACCCTGTATCGAACCGCGCCAGCGCCGCTTCTGGTCCCGGAAACGCTGCCGGAACTACTGCCACAGCCCTCAGAGTCGGATCCTCATCGCCAACCAAAAGGTCCAATCGAAGGACCACATTTTCGCCAAACGACCGGCGAAGCGGGGCTACAGCCTCGACCAGCAACCGCCCAAGATTCGGTCGGTTGCGGATCACAGACAAGACCGATTGCTGGTCGCCCGTTATGGTGTAGTTGCGGATGGTGCTCTCGACATCAGAACCATGATCGTCCGCAGTGCTAAACCGAATCTTCTGACCTTCGCCGTGAAGTCTACTTCGCGACCAGAGTGGCTCGAAAGTTCCCGGAGGGTTCGAAGTAGGCCGTTGAATGATGCTGCCGAATTGCAGTCCGGGCTGTTCGCTCGCGAGCGAGCGCAATGAACCCGACCCTGCTTCGCTGGGTCCCCTGAAGGACAGCGATCTATAATCTGAACTGAACGACGTCGATTCTCGCCGAAGTGGCGGCGGTGGAACTCCATCCAAGTAGTGAATCGTGTTAAGCATCACCCTGCTCCTGCAGTCCGAGAGCCTGGAGCAAGAGTAAAGTAGCTGTCCTGGTGCGATCAATGGTCGAGTCGATCGATTCGTTTGCACTCGGTGTCACTACTAGCCGAACGAAGATTCCGTTCGCGATCATGGCGGACTTTTCGACGAGTATCTCAATATCTCCGACCCGGGCCATGGTGCCTCCCATCGCAATCGGGTTGGGTCCAGAAAACAATCGAAACGCGGGAGGCACAAGAGGTGCGAGCAACTCTTCGCTGGTTCTGCTTGCGGATTGGACGTGCATCGAAAATCTGAGCGTCGAAGCACTGCTCAAGATTGTGCGATCCCTCCCAAGAGCCTCACTCGCCGCCGACATGATACCAAGACACGTGCCCAAATCACTCCAACTTAGTCGAACTTTCGTGAATCGATACTCTTCCGGACCGAACTGAAAAATAACATCTTGATCGGGTAGCCTAAAGATCCACTTCTGGTCGGCGGGGTTTGAGGAGGAAACGATCTCAGAGTGGGGCAATTTGAAGCCATACTGAATCAGCGCCTTCACCACCGCTTCAAAAACCTTCGGTAGCTCACCGGAAATCAGCCCGATCTGCGGATGTTCGAACCGGGCTGTATACTCCAGAATGATCTCATTGACTCTGTACTGGCTCGATCATAAGTCAATTCTTCCACACAACCTGTCACTTTCGCGACTTCACACTGTCGAGAACCGCCGCGTTGTTCCGACTCTTCAGTGAACCGCCGAGAATGGCATAGAATCGAGCAAAAGGATCAAACCATTCTGATGATGGGAATGCTGGCGGACAAAGAGAGTACGAGCAAAGGCATCATGAGTTGGGCACCGGAGGACATCAAGGCCCACATCGCCTTTATGATCAACCTCAACAAGGAACTGAAGGCCTCCGGCGAACTCGTCTCCGCCGAAGGACTTGCCTGGCCCGACCAAGCCAAACTCGTCCGCGCCAAGGACGACGGCACGCCGGACACCGACGGCGTCTTTGCGGAATCGAAAGAGTTCCTGATCCTACTGGATCATCGATGTCGCGAGCCCAGAGCGAGCCTACGCGATTGCCGCGAAGGCTTCCGCAGCACCCGGCAAAGGGGGCGTGCCAATGAAGATACCCATCGAGGTCCGCCAGATCCTGAGCGGTCCGCCGGATGTCGAATAATAGAGACACAACGGACCACCTGCTGCGCGAACTCTCGCCGCAGGTGCTGCCTTGGCTGATCCGCCGCTATCGCGATTTCACCACTGCCGGGGATGCTTTGCAGGATGCGATGCTTGCGGCTTCTTTGCAATGGCCGCGCGATGGAATGCCAGAGAATCCGCGGGCCTGCTTGATGTCCACCGCATCGCGCAGAATGGTGGATCAGATCCGCAGCGACAGCGCGCGCCGCCTCCGCGAATCAGCGTTTGCAATGGAATCCGGCTACGTCATCGCGCCGATCGTGGAACCCCAAGTAGTTGAAGATACGCTCGCGTTGATGCTGCTGTGCTGTCATCCCGCGTTGACCGCACCGTCGGCGATTGCACTCACTCTACGCGCGGTCGGCGGACTCACGACCTCCGAAATCGCCCGCGCCTTTCTGGTTCCCGAATCCACCATGGCGCAGAGAATCAGTCGTGCCAAGCAAAGTATCAAAGAGGCCGGCGCGAAGTTCGAGAGTCCGGATTTGACGCGGATCCGAGAGGTGTTGCATGTCCTCTATTTGATGTTCAACGAGGGCTATGCGGCAAGCGGCGGTGAGCACCTGCAGCGTGTGGATCTGGCCTCGGAGGCGATCCGCCTGGCGCCACTCACTCATGCGCTGGGTTGTGGAATCGCGAGCGGATAACGGAAGGCGTTGCACTTGTAGAAGCAGCTTTGTCGAAGGGTACTGTGGGTCCGTATCGATTGCAGGCAGCCATCGCCGCGGTACACGATGAAGCTACGTGCGCCGCGGAAACGGACTGGCCCCGGATTCTGGCCCTGTACGACTTGCTCGCGCACATCTCTCCGAATCCCGTTGTGAGATTGAATCGCGCCGTGGCGGTGGCGATGGTGCGAGGCGCTAAGGCTGGTTTGTCGCTGCTCGACGGGCTGAGCGATGGGCTGTCCGGCAACCACAGGCTGCACGCCGTGCGCGCGCATTTACTGGAAAAACAGGGGAATCTGGCATCGGCGCGCGAAAACTACCGACGTGCGGCGGAAATGACGTTGAGTTTGCCCGAGCGTTACTACCTGTTGAAGAATGCGGCTGGGCTACACATCGAATAATCGGGAAGCTGTCTTCCAAAGGATGTCCGCTTGCGTCGCCTCGTCCAGATCCATTAGAAAGAACTTCGATAGCTCGACGCGCGTACTTTCGATCAGATCGGAACCTGCGAGCAACCGCGTTGCCGGAACATGACGCAGCACCTCAACGATGTCGTGGGGCATGAGCGATGAGAGTTCCAGATAGATGTTGGGACACAACGTCGCGGCGAGAATCGCTTCGCCTTTGAACATGCCTCCGCCGCCGCAATGCGCGAGCACCATCTTCAATTCCCGATAGCGCTGCGCGGGCGCGATCTGCAGCGATGGCAATGAATACGGGATCCCGCTGCCGGTGTGGATGATCAGCGGCAGGTCAAGTTCAAGCGCAGCTTCATACACAAACTGACCCGTTTCCCACTGCGGATTGATCGCTTGAAACTGCGGCTGCAGCTTCATCGCCACAAAGCCTAGTTCCTCTTTGCAACGCCTCAACTCATCGCGGAACTGCTGCCGTGGGATGTACGGGTAGACACATGCCGCGCCGCAAAAACGATCTGGATGCGCTCTCACCGCCCCCGCGATTTCATCGTGCGCGGCGCGATGATCTTCAACGACAGGGAAGGGAATCACCAGAGATCGATCCACGCCAAAGCGATCCATCTCTCGCAACAGTTGATCTGCGGTCTGTCTGCGGCCCGAGTGGATGCCGTGCCCAATGTGCGTGTGCGAGTCGAAGATCCGTTGGCCTTGATGCATGGTCGCTAGGCCAGTATGCGCTCGACGATCCGCATACCCATCTCTTCCGTGGTCAGCGATCCGCCCATGTCTCGTGTGCGGCTCTGGGGATCCGCAAAGACCGCGCTCACGGCGCTCTCGAT
>CAZCPL010000293.1:0-6637 GCA_964500255.1 uncultured Solibacteraceae bacterium
GAATCTTGATCGCGATCAGAAGAGAATCGTGATCGCAATGGAAGAGAATACGCACGCAACCACTTCACCTGATATCGGTCATTTCAGCATTAGCGTTTTCAATAGCGACCGGCAAGAATCCAGAATGTTCATTGCTTCTTTGGAGCTCGGTTCGCTCTCGTCATGCGCAACTCGGTTGCGATACCAAAACAGATCCTTGGCATCGGCTGCAGAGTGGGTGTCCCAAAGGCCTTCGGTTACGGCGGATTCAACCAGTGCAAATGCAGATGTCCGGTCTGGCGCTGACGGCATGAGTCGTTTCAGTTGAGTCTCGACGGCGCTTGCACACAACAGAATGGTGGAACGATAGAAGCCATAGAGAAAAGTCTTCGACGCCTCTTCGAGTTGGGTGTCTTCGAATGGTAAACGTTCGAGTGGTTCCCAACGCTCCACAATCTTTGAGTACTTTGTCGCGACTTCTTTGAGGCAGATCTTCTCACGAGCAATATCAGCCTCGTCGTTCTCAGACCGAGACAATTTCACGTCAGGGCTGTTCAGGTTTAACGCTTCTAGAAAGTCGTTAAACAGTCGAATCCTCTCTGGCTTCGGAATTCCCTTGGCAAACTTCACTTCAAGTGGGCCATCCCCCAGGATCCAATTCTCAACGTCGGTTGAATTCACTCCTGCGTTCTTCAGGCTGCGGCGCGCAGACTTCAGCTGCTCGACTCTTGGGTCCCTTCCCAATTGAGAGCGGACCGCCCATTCTGCAAGTGGACCATAGTGGCTTTGACATGGGAATTCGCTGAGCGGAAACTCCTTTTCGCCAGCTACGTGGGCTTCGTGGTTCTTAAACCCTACGATGTAGTAGTGGGCACGCGACTCATCGTTGGAAACTTCGGAAACTCGGCACCAGTCGTCGTTTTGGAGATAATCCGCAATTTCACTCAAGACCTGGGGCAATCGCGGCCCAGGCATTGATACCACGCCTTTGGTTGATTTCATTTTATCAGGAAACCGTGCTTAGACACCTCACAATTGTGGCCGTCAAGCGCTCACCCGACGCAGGCTATTCAACAGCTTCTCACCAGACCAAACGCCCTGTGCGACGCGGCGTCCGGCGCTCGTTCACGAAGCCTACCTAAAGCTCGTCATGCACGACCCACCCGACTGGGAAGCCTCGCTAACTTTCTGGCCCCGGCCTCGCGATTGATGCGCCAAGTGCTTATCGATCACTCTCGCAAGCACCGCGGACGGAGAAACGCCGGTCGCGGATCCCTCCGGTCGAAGTGCATCGTCGCACTGGACGATGCACTAACCTATCCGAGTTCGCCGCGATGGGCCCGGACAAGACAAAACAGCCGATTTGAAGAAAGCGGCAATCCAATGACCCAAAGAATATGCCTTCGATATCGTGGGGGGGGTCTCCCCGAGAACCCGACGCAGCCCCGCGTAGGTTGGAAATCGCAACTCACTCCAGGGGACGCTTCGTAGCCACCCCAATGATCACCCCCAAAACTCATCCGCCTGCTGCCGCTCCCGCATCGGACCCTTCCGTACCTTTCCTACCCCACCCTCCGCCGCGTCGTCATGATCCATCCGCAACTTCCAGCAGGCCAGCGACAACGCGAGCAGCAAATCACATTGAATCCCTCATCCCGCCCATACCGGACCTACGCCTCCACCAACCGCCGCGCCTCCGGCAATCCCCGCGCAATTCTCCAGCCGCTCGTCCTCGAACATCTCGAACATCAACATCAACACAAACCCCACAATTAAATCCTGCTTCGGAACCGCCAAATCCCCTCGCTTCGGACCCCGCCTCACCGTCGTCCCACTCGTAATCGTCACCGCTATGTGGGAACGAGAGTATCAATTAGGCCACGAGTGAAGTTGTGGTGGAGCGACCGATGATCGGGTGAATGGGCACTTGGGTGGGGGCATCTGTTGCCGCCGCGCATGAGGGTGCGGCATTTGGAGTAACACCCCGCGCTCCGCATCCCCAAAACTACACTCATAGTCACGCGCGTACGCATCCTCGCCCAACTCGTTCCGCTCGTCTGTCAGAAATTCCTGGCTGAATCGCAAAATATCCGCCGCCCGCACCGTCGTCCGCTCCCAATTCGCGCTACGCTCCCGCGTCATGATCTCCCGGAAGAATCCCACCGGCTCATGCTTCCGCAGCCTTCGTGAGCGTCGTTCAAACTCTTCGCTTGGGCCTTGAACCCGTTGCTTCCCTGAGTACACTCTGCTTGGCGTCATAATTGGAAGTCGCTAGCCGAATCCGCTAACCAATTACCCCGCACGCCACGATCGCGCATGCTCAAAAACGCCGAGCAGGACGCAACCCGTTCACAACCCCTGCAAAATACTTGTAAACCACCACCCATTAGTCGTTTACCGGAAACTGCCATACCACTAAAACCCCGGATTTCTTGACATCGACTGCTATAAGAAAGATAGAAGGAGACAACGAAACATGTCATCGGAAGCTCAAATCGCAGCCAATCGGCGCAACGCCCTCCGCTCTACCGGACCCAAATCCGCCGCCGACGGAAAATCCCGCGCCAGCCGCAATGCCATTCAGCACGGCATCCACTCCCAAACCAGCGTACTTTTCAACGAAAGTTAAGAGGATTACGACGCGAATGTCCAGGCTTTCGTCAGCAAGTTCCAACCCCAAGACGACGTCGAGCGCCGCCTCGTCGAACGCATGGCCGACTGCGAGTGGCGTCTCATCCGCTCGCGCTACATCGAGACCGCCACACTAGACATCCAAATCGAGGAGACCGAAGAACTGATCGATGAACGCTTCGAATCCATCGACGGACCCTCCCGCGTTGCCTATGCCCTCCGAGCCTACAAAACTCTCCGCGAGATCCAGAACGTATCAACAAAAAAACATTCGCAAGTCGAACCCAATTCCGGCCACAACCGTCCCTGCTTGCAGACGCTGCAAACATAGAGGCTGCAACCCCGGGCAAAGGTGGCGCAGCGGCGAAGCCGAATCGCAGGATGCAGGGCCACTGCATTCTGTTGTAACTTGGTTGCAACTGCTTACAGCGGCGATTTCGTAGTTTCTAGAGGAGAATGCATGAGTAAAACATGGGCAGCACTTCTGCTGTCGTTATCCCTGACCACTGCGGGTTGGGCTCAGCTTGCGGGCAACACGTCCATCGTTGGCAACGTTGTAGACGCCACCGGCGCGGCCGTCGAAGGCACACAGGTGACCGCCTTGAACCAAGGCACCCAAGAACTCGTGACCACGACCACCACGGGCGCGGGCAGCTATGAGTTCCAGTTCCTCAAGGCCGGATCCTATACCGTGACCGTGAAGAAAGCCGGCTTCAGTTCGGTCTCGACCAAAGATATTCTGCTCAGCGCGAACCAGACCGTTCGTGCTGACTTCAACCTTCAAGTTGGATCCGTGGATTCGAAGATCGAAGTTACCGCTGACATCCCGCCCATCAAAACCGATGAAGCTTCGGTGAGCGAAGTCATCTCAGCCAAGAGCACCGCGGAGTTGCCCTTGAACGGACGCAACCCATTGCGACTCGCACTCACGACACCTACCGTCATCGCCGGTTTCAAAGCGGTGAGCGGTAATCCCGGTGGCGGCGAAGGATACATCGGTGCGGGACTTCGCGAAATCACCAACAGCGTATCGCTGGATGGCGTCAGCATCATGAGCAACCTGATCACCCAAACCACGCTCAGACCCAGCGTGGACGCGATTCAGGAAGTGCAGGTGCAAACCGGCACTTATCCCGCCCAATACGGCGGATACCTCGGCGTGCAGATTAACATGATTACGAAGTCCGGCACCAATGCTCTTCATGGCGCGCTGTTCGAGTTCCTGCGCAACGAAAAACTGGACGCCAAGCCCTTCTTTCTGCGCCAGGGTGCGATCAAGCCCCCGCTGCGGCAGAATCAGTACGGTGTCCAGTTCAATGGCCCCGTCATGCTGCCCAAGCTCTACAACGGCAAGAACAAGACCTTCTTCATGTTCGGTTGGGAATCGCTCCGTTCGGGTACGCAGGCCCCGGCCATTGCCAGTGTCTTCACACCGAAGATGCGCACCGGTGACTTCAGTGAAGTGCTACCCGGCACGGTTGTCCGAGATCCACTGACAGGTACGGCTTTTGCGGGCAATATCGTGCCCACCAATCGCTTGGCGCCCCAAGCTCTCAAGGCCCTGGCCTACATGCCTTTGCCAAACGGCCCGGGCTTGTTGCAGAACTACAACGTCGCCGTGGCCAACAACAACAAGACAGATCAGTATCTGGGCCGTCTGGATCACGCCGTCAATGAAGCGAACCGCTTCTTCTTCCGCTACGCCTTTGGCGATACCGTGTTGCTCAACGAAGCGGCCAACCCGTACAACGGTTACGATCAGCCCGTCGGCGACAAGAATTATGTCATCGGCTACACCAGAATCTTCAATTCGTCGACCGTCAACGATTTCCGCTTCGGTCAACAGCAGACATCGATCGATTCGCTGAATTTCTTCACGCCCGGCAGCCGCTTTCCTGCAACCGCCGGCTCTGACTTAGGGATCCCCGGATTCGCCACCAGTGCAACCAACCCTGGCCTTCCCTCGCTTGGCACCACCAACTACATGTCGATTGGCGCGGACTTCCAGAGCTCGACCAACTGGTTCCAGCGCGACAAAACCTATCAGCTCTCGAACACCACCAGCTTCATTCGCAGCGCACACAACATCGCTGTCGGCATCGATAGCCGCAAGGTTCGCACCGACCGTACCGCCAACAACAACCCCCGCGGAGGCTTCACCTTCAACGGGCAGCTTTCCGGATACGCTCCGGCGGACATGCTGTTGGGCTTGCCACAAGCCATCACCACGCCCGGACCCCTGTTTCCTGGCGGCGGACAGCAGTGGCGTCATGGCTTCTTTGTGCAAGACAAATGGCAGGTCAACTCGAAGCTGACCCTGACCCTCGGCCTCCGCTACGAACTGCCGATCGTGCCCCAGTCGACCACCGGCAACGGCACCATTTTGAATCCGCAACAGACAGCCTTTATCCCCGGAACCGTTCCGTCGAAGATTCCGTTCCACCAGGGCGATCACAACAACTTCGCGCCACGCTTTGGCTTTGCCTATCGCTTGGCCCCGCGCTTTGTTGTTCGTGGCGGTATGGGCATCTACTACAACCCGAACCACATGAACAGCTTCACGCTCACCACCACCAATCCGCCGTTCTCGAACATCTTTACGTTCAATAACTCGCTGGTTGGCGGCATACTGCCGACAAACGCATTGACGCTCAGCAATCCGCTTCCTGCTGCTGGCGGCACCGTCAATGCTCGGCCCAATGCCTTCCACATCAACCCGTACCTGCCCAATATGACCATGAACCAGTGGAGCCTCAGCGTCGAACGCGGCCTGTGGAAGACCGCGGGCGTCGCCTTGGAATATCTCGGCAACCACGCCTATCATTTGGATCGCAGCTTCTTCCTGAATACGCCGCAACCCGGACCCGGTGCGATCAACGACCGCCGTCCGAATCCGCGATACGGCGTGATCCGGATGATCCAGAATGATCTCAATTCCAACTACAACGGTGTCAGCGCTGTGTTCCGCCAGAACGGATTCAAGGGCCTCACCACTCTGGTCAGCTATACGATGTCGAAAACTCTCGATGTCGCCACCGATTCCAATGGCGGAAGCAATGTGATGAGCCCGTTCAACTGGCGGCTCGACTACGGCCTTGCCAACTGGGATCTGCGCCATCGGTTCGTGAGCAGCTTTAACTATGAGATCCCGCTCTTCAACAACGCCAGCAACAAAGCGCTGAAAGCACTGCTGGGCGGCTGGCAGACCAACGGCATTATGACCGCGCAGTCCGGGTTCCCCTTCGGCGCGATTCTCGGTGTCGATCAGGCAAACGTGGGACAAGGCACGCAGCGCGCCAACTTCTCGGGTACGCCGATCACGGTCAATTGCGGCAGTGGCAAGCTGGTCAATTGCGTCAACATCAGCGCCTTCCAACTGCCCTCCTTGTACACACTCGGCAATACGCCACGCAACTTCATGCGTGGCCCTGGGCTCGTGAACGTCGACTGGAGTTTCTTCAAGAACTTTGCCATCACGGAGAGTGTGAAGGTGCAGTTCCGTTGGGAGACGTTCAATACGCTGAATCATCCGAACTTTGGTAACCCCAACAGCACGTTCGTTGTCGGTTCCACCAACTTCGGCAATATCACGGGCACTTCGACGAACAATCGGCAACAGCAGTTTGGTTTGAAGCTGCTGTTCTAATTCATCGAGAGCTTCGACGGTCAAGGCCTGCTTCTTCGAAAAAAGAAGCAGGCCTTATTCATTCCGAACCTCCAGCCACTTTCTTTCGAATGCCGGATTCAAGTCCGCGCGACCGCAGTGCTGTCCAAATTCTGCCAAAGTGGCCGATTGCGCCGCTCATGACCGCTCAGTCCCTGATTCCGCTCGCCGGCATCACGACCGGCGCGACCGTAGTTCTCAATATCGCTACGTCGGCGCGATCTTACACTCACCGGTGATTTCTACCCGCCACGTCATCGAATTGTGAAAATCTTTCCCGCCGGTCCGGAACCTTCGGCGCTCGCGAGGAACGACCCATGCATGCTCGCGAGAATTGACCCAGGCTGGCGGCAAGAGCAACGA
>CAZCPL010000294.1:0-6567 GCA_964500255.1 uncultured Solibacteraceae bacterium
GCACTGTTTTTTACGTCAAGCGAGCGGGAATCAATTTTTTCATACTGGACTCAAACGACGAGCGTGGGATGGCCGCCAGTCGGCGCAGTTCCGGATCTTTCAAATCTTTGCGTGCACCGTTTGGCATTCTCTCGGCGGCGGCGTCGAAGTCGCGGCGCGAGGCCTCCTGCATTCCCGCAATGGCGCGAAAGTAGCCCTGCTGGTTCGGAACTTTGCGGCAGCCCCTCACCAAGGCGTCGACGACCTCGGATTTTTCATTCAGATCGAGCTCTTTGTGACGGATAATCGTAGCGCCCCAATCATCGAAGAATGGCCCGAGAGGCAGAAGCATTTCCGCGGACTTCCTCAGCGGCTTTACTTGGCGCAAAGGATAGTGCCGATGGCCTTCGGAAGCCAATCCGCGTTTGTAGAGCGCGGCGACCGGCTGAAAGCCGCCCCCGTATCCAGACTTGTTCTCTTCGTGAGCCAACTTGTAGAACCGTGCTCGCGCCGGAGCCGTCACGGTCTTCGATTCCCAGAAGCTTATGCCCTGATCGAGATCGCCGAGATTGTGGGTGATGCTCATGGCGAGCCGCAGGACATCCAACTCGCGGCCAAGCATGGCGTGGGCGGTGCGGAAAGCTTGGATTTCGCGCAGGAGTTCCCGGTGAATGCACTCCTCCGTCATTTCCGCATACTCAGTGTCGCCGCATTGCAGCATTCGCCCGAGTGCGCCGGCCATCACACTTAGCCATTCGCCGTCGTGCCCGGAAACCGGACCGAGATGGCCAATCAACTGGACACGCGTTGAGATGCCGTCAAGACTCCAGCCATGCATCGCCAGACCGCAGCGGACCATGGTTCGAAGGACATCCCGATCGTGCGACTTACTCAGCGCAAGGCCGCGAATTTTACTGTCGACATCCGTCGGGACGAAGGTCGCCACGGAGGCGTGGTGGCAGGCGAGGCAGACAGCGAAGTAGTCGATCAGCTCTTCTTCCTCGGTGAGGGAGGTCCAGTCGAAGCCTTCGGCGGCGCTTAGGATTTTTCGATAGGCGAAGGGGCCGTCCATGGCCAAGGGAGCGAGCCGCGAGACCTTGGGGGAAACAGCCGGTAGGGGGTAAAGAAAAGGAGCCGTGTTCCGGACTTGCGTGAGAAGAGTATCGGGAGAGATCCAGCCAGTCAAGCTTCTATTGTCGCAGCGAGATTGCCGCTATTTCTTGATAGCGATCGTAACTCCGGCTTGGGAGTTCGCGATCCCGATCTTGATCGATACCGGAACGGCGTTGCCGAGAGTAGATCCTTCAGGAACAACCGTGTCGATCCGAAGCAAGCCGAGGAGCGATCCAGGAATCGGGCCGGCGAATGTCACGGTGCCCAACTTGCCGCCGATGGTCACATCGGGGATGGGGCTTAACTGTGGAATCGGCAGCAATGTACTGGTGGTGACGAGATATCCGGTTCTGGGGGAAACGCTGAAGGCATAGTCGCCTTCGCCGGTCAGATACAGAACCACTGTGTCGCCGGGCTTCGCAGGTGCGGCTTGGCTATTGAGCGCATAGGCCCCGGTGGTGGGATTGTGGTTAAACGCGGCCGCCTGACCAATGCCGCTTCCGTCGGAGGTGAAGATGCCCGGGGCTGTGGCGGTAATACGCACGGTTCCATTGGCGGTCGCGGCTCCATTGACTACTTGGACCGGAACGCTATCCGATTCCAGAACTTCGTAGGGAACCTGTACATCAATGCGGTCCTGGGTTACCAGGAGAATGGGGGCGCCAATGCCATTTACGGTCACCGTCACTCCCGCAAGCTTGCTGTCGGCATAACCATCCGAGTCCGCATCGATCATACTCGCGCTTTCGGGTGGACCAATTCCGTCTCCGTAAAGCGATACGACCATACCAGGGCTGGCGACACCCGCCACACCGCTTGCCGCGTTCACGACCGCTTGGACAACCGCGCCGGATGTGACTGTGAGGGTCGAAGTGAGAGAGTCGCCACCCGGGGCGGGATTCGATGCATAAATGCGAAGCGCGCCATCGGAAGCAAGAGAGGTTTCGGGAATCACCGCCCACGCAACAGTCGAACTGATCACCGTGGTTTTGAGGGGCGTCGCCAACCCTTCCGCCTTGAAGACAGTTGCAGCAAAGAAGTTGGCTCCGCGCACGGTGACGGTGGCCGCCGGTGAGCCGGTCTTCACTGCTGCGGGCCAGAGACTGCTGACATTCGGCTTCAAAGGACTCACTGCCAGATTCGCATTGACAGACAGAGTTTTGGTGGACGTGGTTCCGCTGGTGGTAATCGTGATCTTGCCCGCGTAGGACTTGTCTTGGGGCGCAAGGCCCGTGGCATCCACACTGACCCGCAATTGGGCTGGAGAGCCCGGCAGGGCAATCCCCGATGCGGGCGAAACCGTGAGCCAAGTCGCGCCGGAGACGACAGCGACATAGGAAATCGGGCCACCGGTGGTGGTAAGCTTCAACGTCTGAGGAGGGACCGCCTGGGGAGGCCAAGCAAAGTTTAGGGTCGTTGTGCTTGCAACCAACGCAGGTGGAGGATCGGTCACCGTGAGCGTCACCGGAACCACGGCAGGACTGGAAGACACACCAGTCACCGAAACGGAAATGGTGGCTTGATACTTACCCGCAATCATCCCGCTAGGATTTGCCCGGACAGACAAACTGGCAGGAATTCTGCCTGTTTCCGGTGTCACGGTGAGCCATTCCGTGTTGCGACCGCCAACAGCCACCGTATAGCTGGGAGTGCCCGCCGAGGCCTTCACCGCAAGGGTCAACGCCGACGGTAGCTTATCCGACCCGGCCTGATAGGTGAAGGCAACGCTCACCGGAGTTGGCGTTAGCGTAACCGTTTGCGCTAGCGCCAAAGTACCAAACGACAGAATTATCCAACCTAATCTCACATCCTTCGTATCGGTCGAAGGAACCGAGGCTTGAGAACTATTTTGGGAACTTCGATGCGTCCAAACCGGGAATCAACTTCAAAGCGTTCTTGTAGTAGAGCTTCTTCAATACCTCATCGGGCAGGTTCATGCCGTACATCTTCCAAAATGCATGACGCTTTCGGTAGTAGTCGAAGTATTCGTCGGTGGTCTCAAGCACACGGAAGTAGACGTGATATTCACTCGGATCATAGATGTCCTTGCCGAAGAGCACTCGATCCTGATACTTGGTGAACCACTCACGGGCATAGCGCGGCTGACGGCCGAGTTCCGCGAGGATCGCCCCGATTTCCACATACATGTTCGGAAGCTTGTCCAGGCGGCGGCCGAGTTCTTCAAGATCGCCCGCAAGCCAGCCCATGTGGGCGTTGATGAACTTCACCTTGGGATGTTTGGCGAACATGTTCATCTGTTCAGTCATCAGTCGATCCCAAGTTGGATACTTGTCCGCCGGGCGGGCGCGCGAGGGAAACTGTTGCAGTTCGAGCCACCGCTCATTGTTCTTGTCAACGGGATCGAAGAACGAACGGGGTTCGGCGGTGTGGATCAGGATTGGCACATTGTATTTGCCGCAGATTTCCAGCGCTTTGTCGAGCCGAGCGTCGTCCACCGGAACGCGTTTACCGCTTTCGTCCTTCAAATCCATGCCCAGGTTCTTGAAGAACTTCAGGCCCTGTGCTCCGGCTTTGATATCGGCCTCGAGTTGATTGGCGATTTTGTCGGGATAGCCGGGATCGTTCATGCCGCGAAAATCCAGATTTGCAAAAACCACGAAGCGCCCTGGATGGCTCGTGTTCATGCCCTTCACTGTCTGTGCGAGGCGTTCGCCAAAGCCGCCGCTGAGGTTCACCATGATGCGCATGTTGAGCGCGTCCATCTCAGCAACCAGTTTGTCGAGCCCGAGTCCGCCGCCTTCGAGCGTGCGGTTCTGATGGTTGTGGACGTCGATGAACGGAAACTTCGCCCGTGTAGTTGGATGCTCCGGAACCTTCAGCGTTGACTTTGGGTTGTACTCGTCGATGCGCATCGGCGGAACCTCGCGTTCACGCGACTGGGCCCCAAGAGCCAGCGGTAGAAGCATCAGGCATCCAAAACATTTAGCGTTTTTCATGTGGTTTCTAACCTATCAAAGCCAGAACTCGCTCGCGGACCTCGTCGGTCAGCTTCTGGCGGTCTTTCAAGCTCAATCCTTCTGTAGAGATGGGTTCGCCAACGCGCAAGGTTACCTTGCCGGGACGCACGATGGCGCTACCCATGGCGACGATATCGCGAGTGCCGGTGAGACCGACGGGGATGATTGACACGCCGGCCTTGATGGCGATGTAGGCGACGCCTTCTTTGAAGTCCTGCAGATTGCCGTCGCGGGTGCGACCGCCTTCGGGAAAAATGAGCATCGAGATACCCTTCTCGCGGATGTTGTCGGCAGCCTTCTGCATGCTGCGGAGTGCCGCGCGCGGGTCTTTCTGCGAGACAGGAACATGGCCGGCGAGCTTCAGATGGGTTCCCAACAAGGGAATCCTGAACAGACCTTCGCGTGCAAGAAACCGGAATTGTAGACCGATCTTGTCAAGAATCACCGGCGTATCGAAGTAGCTGGCATGATTAGTGGCGATAACGAAGGGTCTGGTGAGATCGATCTTTTCGAGGCCTTCGGCAGTGATGCGGACACCGGCGATCAACAGCAGCGATCGAGCCCAGATTCGCGCGATGACCATTTGGGAGTTGCCGACACGATCGAAGAGCGAAACAAACAGGTTGATGGTCCCGAAAAACATGGTACTGAGATAGATCAACGGGTCGACCACCAGGTAGGCCCAAAGAGCAGACATAAACACTTAGGATGACACGAGAAGCGCGCGCGCTTCACCTACCACGAAGAGCGATCCAGTAATGAAGATCGCGTCTTCAGGGGCGGCACTGAGCTTGGCCATCTCGATTGCCGCGGCGATCGATGGAGCGACGATCGCTTCGGGATAATGTTTCTGTAAGGATTCCGGACGTAACGCCCGCGCATTGCCGGGCGCAGTGAGAATGAGCTTGTGCGCCAAGGGAAACAGCAATCCAGTTATCTCTTCCACGGCTTTATCGCGCATGGTTCCGTAGATCAGCCAAACTTTTGTGTCTCGATAGAACTGTTCGATGTACTGGGCGAGCACTCGCGCGCCTGCAGGATTGTGGGCACCATCGAGCAGGATTTCGGGGGCTTCTCCGAAGCGTTCCAGGCGTCCAGGCCAGCGCGTTTGCGCGATGCCAGCGGGTGGGATTCCCAACTGCCGCAGCGCCACCGCCGCAGTTAGCGAGTTTTCGATCTGATGCGGCCCTGCGAGTGGACACGACACCTGCATTCCCGTTGCCTCGTAACGGCAACCGAATCGGTCAACGTTGAGATTTACGATTTCGAAGTCGCTGGTCCGAATGGGATCGAGTTTGAGATCGCCAGCGCGAGCGGTCAGTTCCCATTCGGCTTCCATCCGCTGCCTAGCAAAGACTACCGGAACACCGCTCTTCATGATGCCAGCTTTTTCCGCAGCGATCAGCGTGAGCGTATTGCCGAGATACTGTTCGTGATCGTAGTCGATGGGCGTGATCACGCACAGCGACGGGCGCACCACATTGGTCGCGTCAAGCCGGCCGCCCAAGCCCACTTCGCAGACGAGGGTGTCGATGGCAGCATCCTGAAACAACAGAAAGCCCATGGCCGTGACCGTCTCGAAATAGGTAGGGTGCGCGTCCAATGTTCCGCCTTCCACCAGTTCTTCGGAAGCTTTGTGAACGCGTTCAAACGCATCGCGAAACTGTTCGCGGGTGACATCCACGCCATCGATTTCGATGCGTTCCGTGGGCTCGATCAGATGCGGCGAGGTGAACAGACCGGTGCGAATACCGGCAGCGCGCAAACCGGCCTCGATCATGGCGCAGGTGGATCCTTTGCCGTTGGTACCCGCGACGTGAACCACGCGGTAGGTATCCTGCGGGTTGCCCAAGGCATCCATCAGAATACGGATGCAATCGAGGCCCAGCTTGACCGTCTTGATCTCATTGCCGAGTGCATAGAGATACTGGACGGAATCCGGATAGGTCATGTACGAACACGCTCCGCGCGCACGAAGATCCAACGAGCGAGAATCACTAACAAAAGGGTACCGCCAATGAGCTTGGCTTCGAAGATCCAGACGTTCGCCACATCGATTGGCGGAACCAGACTGCAGGCGAGCGCGAGCACGGAGACCAGCATCCCCGAGGCGGCCGAGATACGATTGCCGCACTTCCACGAGCTCGCAAAGATGTACAGAAACGGAATAAAGGTGGCGAGAACCATCAGATCCACCAGCAGCGAGTAGGCCGCGCGCAAGCTCTCGCCAATCTGCACGAGAATCAATGACACAGTCGCAAAAACCGCAAGCGTGAGGATCGAAAGATAGGGCGTCCCCCAGCGCGGATGCAGCTTCGCGAAGGCGGCGGGAAAGTAGCGATCCACTCCAACGACATAAGGCAGGCGCGAAGCGGCCGCACCCAGAGCGCCGAACTGTCCCATGGCTCCCAGAAAAATACAAATCGCAAACAGCGGACCCAACCACGTCAGGCCCAACTTGAATCCCGCGAGATTACCGCCTTCCGCGAGTCCGTAG
>CAZCPL010000295.1:0-6563 GCA_964500255.1 uncultured Solibacteraceae bacterium
GCTCACGGGCTTTGCGCTGCGGTATCCGGACGCCTGGTGGGCGCAACCGATGGTGCAGTGGGAGGCAGTCTGGCCGGTGCGTGGAACCCTGCATCGTTTCGCGGCGGTGGCCATTCTGCTTGCCGGTGTCGCGCACATTGTCGCGCTCATTGCCAATCGCAAGCTGCGCGCCCATTGGGTGGGATTGGTGCCGCGTTGGAGCGACATCCCACAGGGCTGGGGCATGTTCCTTTACAACGTTGGGTTGCGCAATACCAAGCCCCAACTGCCGCATCACAGCTACGTGGCGAAAGTCGAATACTGGGCCGTGGTGTGGGGAACGGCGGTGATGGCGATCACCGGATTTCTGCTGTGGGCGAACAAGTACACATTTCAGTGGATCCCACGGGAGTGGCTCGATGCCGCGGCCGCGCTGCACTTCTATGAGGCGATTCTCGCTACATTTGCCGTGATCGTATGGCACTTCTATACCGTGATTCTCGATCCGGAAGTCTATCCGATCGACCCGGCGTGCTTTACCGGCAAATCGGGAAGGCGGGAGATTACGGCCGAAGACCCGGCCGAAGACCCGGCTGAAGACCCGGCTGAAGACCCGGCTGAAGACAAAGACGTCAGCACCAAATAAAACGAAAGGCCGGGAATCCAATCCAGGACTCCCGGCCTTCTTCGATCCTGTGCGGATGGGACTAGCTCTTGGGTTTCGGTGCGCCTTCGAGCGTCTTGTGTTCTTTATAGAACTTGCCCACGTCGGAAAGTTCGGGACCCTTCGCCGTCGTGTGGCAGTGGGCGCAGGATTTCTTCTCTTTCTTTGTGAACTCCGGCTTTGCGTGCGACGGGGTGGTGACCGCCAGGAATCCGGCGAACAGTACGGCAACGGGGACGAAATATCGCATAGTAGCTCCATCACCATGTTGGCATGATCTTCCGTAAAACTAAATGCCAAAATGCTTAATGTTTTTGGGCTTCCGGTGGGTGTGGATTGGGTGATTTCACCCAGTGTGTCGCCGAAGGTAGGTGCGACTTTTTGCCTGACCTGTCATCCTTATAGGTACTGTGAATCCTAAGGACGCGAAGCCCAAGAAGAAAACCGTTGAACAATTGCGCGATGTTTGGCCGGACATACTCGCGCTCGTACGTCCGCGGTGGAAGATCCTGCTAGGCGGCATGATATTGATGGTGATCAATCGGGTTTCCGGACTGGTTCTGCCGTATTCCACCAAGTTCCTAATCGATGAGGTGCTCAGCCAGCGGAAGCAAGAGATGCTCTTGCCGTTGCTCGCAGCGGTGGTCTCGGCGACCTTGGTCCAAGGCGCGACATCGTTTTCTTTGACCCAATTGCTCTCAAAAGCGGCGCAGCGGCTGATTGCCGAGATGCGTGCGAAAGTGCAGGTGCACATGGGGCGGCTGTCGATTTCTTATTTCGATGCCAACAAGAGTGGCGTCATGGTGTCGCGCATCATGAACGATGTGGAAGGGGTACGCAATCTGATTGGCACGGGGCTGGTGGAATTCGTGGGTGGATTGTTGACCGCGGCGCTGAGCCTCGTGATCCTGTTGAGCATCAGTCCGAAGATCACGATGATGGCGTTGGTGATCATCGTCGCCTTTACGGCTATTTTACAGAATGCCTTCAAATCCATTCGCCCGATCTTCAAAGAGCGCGGCAAGATCACGGGAGAAGTCACGGGGCGGCTGACGGAGTCGCTCGGTGGGGTACGTGTGGTCAAGGGATACCATGCCGAGGCGCGCGAAGACTCTGTGTTTGCCAAGGGTGTGCAGCGGCTGCTGGACAACATTTTGCAATCGATGAATGCAATTGCAGTGATGAGCCTTTCGTCGTCACTGCTGTTGGGAATCGTCGGTGCGGGAGTGATGTACTTTGGCGCGCAACAGATTTTTTCCGGTGCGCTGACTCTGGGTGGATTCGTTTCATTCACGACCTTTCTGGCTTTTTTGATCGCTCCTGTATTCCAAATCGTGGGTATCGGTACGCAACTCACCGAAGCGATCGCCGGGCTGGAGCGCACGCGTGAGGTGATGCGTGAGGCTCGCGAAGATCAGGATCCGAACCGCACGGTGGCGATGCCCGCTATCGATGGACTGGTTGAATTCGACAATGTGAATTTCTCTTATGAAGAAGGCAAGGAAGTCTTGAAGGGGATTTCGTTTGAGTCGAAGCCTGGTTCCGTGACAGCGCTGGTTGGTTCGTCCGGATCGGGCAAGTCCACGATCATTGGGCTGATTTGCGCTTTCCACAAACCGAATACGGGCCTGGTCCGGGTAGATGGGAAGGATCTCTCGAAAGTGCGGCTCGATACGTTTCGTCCGCAACTGGGCGTGGTGCTGCAGGAAACCTTCTTGTTCGATGGAACGATTCGCGAGAACATCGCGTTTTCGAAGCCGGATGCGACCGAAGAACAGATTCTCGAAGCGTGCCGCATTGCGCGTGTGGATGAGTTCGCTGAGCGGTTTGAGTTGAAATACGACACGATTGTCGGCGAGCGCGGGGTGAAGCTTTCCGGAGGGCAACGGCAGCGGGTTTCGATTGGGCGGGCGATCCTGGCGAATCCGAGGCTGTTGATTCTGGATGAGGCTACTTCAAGCTTAGACTCGGAATCCGAGGCGTTGATCCAGCATGGCTTGAAGTTCCTGATGCAGGGGCGCACGACATTTGTGATTGCACATCGGTTGTCGACGATTCGGCGGGCGGATCAGATTCTTGTCGTTGAGGATGGATCGATCGCGGAACGTGGATCGCACGAACAGCTTTACGGGAGCCATGGCCGCTATCGCGCACTCTACGACAAGCAGCAAGGGCTGGAGCAAAATCTGTTCTTGGCCAAGGGCGAAGGCGACGTGATTTCCTGACCCTCTGCCATACGTGAGATGGTCGTTCGCGATGCATTTCGAGAACCGCGGATCTCGTCGACGGATTGCGCGCTTCTGGCGATGCTGTGTCGTCGCCGGTGTTCGAGGAACACGGCGTGATCGTTGGGCATCTGCTCTTTTCGCGGCTGGTGCTTACCGGCGTGAGAGCGGTTGGGTTGGCACCGATGTCCGTGAAGCCAGGGCGGCAGAGCAGCGGCATTGGTTCCGCGCTGGTTCGCGAGGGGCTCGATCTGTTGCGCAAGCGCGGTGAGCAAGCTGTTTTCGTGCCTGGACATCGCGGCTACTGTCCGCCATTCGGATTCCAGAACGACCTTGCGGCGAGGTTCGAGTCATCGTGTGCGGGGGAATCGTTCTTCGCTCTTGAGTTAGAGGCCGGTGTCTTCGATGGAAGGCCCGGGGCAGTCTCGTTTGCAGTTGCCTTCAGTGCCTTCGAGTAAGTTACCCTTTCTTCAATTCCTATGGCTGTTCGAATGGATGTCACGATTGCTGGAATCCAGTTTCAAAATCCCGTGATTGCCGCCTCCGGCACTTTCGCCTATGGCGTTGAGTTTCGCGACATACTCGATCTCAATGCGCTGGGTGGATTCGTGGTCAAGGGCCTTTCCAAGAAGCCGATGGACGGCAATCGTCCTCCGCGAATTTGGGAAGCGCACGGTGGCATGATCAATTCCATTGGGCTCCAGAACATAGGGGTTCGCGAGTTTGTGGCTTCGAAGCTGCCTGAGTTGCAGGGCCTACGGTCGAAGGTGATCGCCAATGTCTTTGGCTACGCGGTGGAAGATTACGAGGAAGTGATCGCGGTGCTTGAGGATGCGCCTGGATTGGCGGCGTACGAGTTGAATGTTTCGTGTCCGAATACGAAGCACGGCGGCATTGCTTTTTCGAGCGATCCCGCGATGCTGGCGGAAGTTGTTGGGGCGTGCCGCAAGGCCGCGGTACGGCGTCCGATTATTGTCAAGCTTTCACCCAACGTGGCGCGCATTGAGCCTTTGGCCCAGGCGGCGGTGGACGCGGGTGCAGATGCAATCTCACTGGTGAACACCTTCATCTCGCTGGCGGTGGATGCGCGGGCTCGGCGTCCGCGGATTGGGGCGGGGTTTGGAGGGTTATCGGGCCCCGCGATCAAGCCGATCGCACTGCGACTGGTGTACGAGACGGCGAAGGCCGTGAAGGTTCCGGTGATTGGGTTGGGTGGCATCGCCACTGGAGAAGACGCGGCCGAGTTCCTGATTGCGGGTGCGACTGCGGTGGAAGTGGGGACCGCGTCGTTTTGGGATCCAGAGGCGGCGATCCGGATTGCGAAGCAGTTGGCACAGTTTTGCGGGGAAGAGCAGGTGACTGCTGTTTCCGAACTAACGGGGACTTTACGGTGGCCGACTTCTTGAGGGCGGCCCCGTGTTTGCACACGGGGCTTGGCAGATGAGTTAGCAGGCCCCGGAATGGGCCATGCGGAGTTCGCGTTCCACCCGCCGACTGGCGCGGACGCCAATGAGACCAGCGACTTGATCAAGAAGCCCAGGGACATCTTCTGGTTCGATGAGGACGGAGTTGCCGCCATCGCCCACTGAGTCCTGAGAGGAGGTGAAGACTGCGGTTGCGGGTTTGTATTCCATCATGCGAGCATGCTGCAGGACTCGCAGGCCTGATTCCGGCGATTCCATCTGCATGTCCGTAAGGATCAGTTCGTACTGAAATTCTTCCATTTTGCCGTAGGCTTCCGCTGCCGATGCAGCGGAATGGACCGAATAACCGCCGGCCTCCAACACGGTTTGGAGAGTCAATCGGGATGCTGGATCGTCGTCGACCAAGAGCACCCTTGCCATCTCGAGGTCTTTAAGGCTGTTCATTCATTCGCGGCGAACCTTACGTTCATCCGTCCTTCTGTTCAGTAGTTTACCCGAAAGCGGCGAAATCCGAACAGGTTTTTCTCAGGTACTTTGGGGTATCCAGTGCCTAGCCTTTCGGAACTAAGACAAAGCTGCTAGTGAGGTCTAAGTCTGTATGACATTGACACTAAGAGATTTGGAAGACTCTGCGGAAAATAGCGTCGACATTCGCGAGTTGGTTCTGCAGGGTGAAACATTTATCTAACTGCTCTGATGTCATATACTTACGCACTTCTGGATCAGCTGCCAAGGCTTCTTTGAGATCGAGGTCCTGCTGCCAGCAACGCATTGCCTGGGCTTGTACAGTTTTGTAGGCCGTCTCACGGAGCATACCTGCTGCGGCTAGATCCAGGAGTACCTGCCCGGAGAAGACTAGGCCGTTAGTGGCATGCAGGTTCTTGAGCATACGGGACGGGGAGACTATCAGCCCTTCTACCAACCAGATGGTCTTGGCTAAGATGTAATCGGTGAGGGTTGTAGAGTCGGGGATGATGATCCGTTCGACCGAAGAATGGGAGATGTCGCGTTCGTGCCAGAGGGCGATATTCTCGTATGCGGCCTGGACGTTGGAGCGTACGACACGAGCCAAGCCGCAGATCTGTTCGCAGGTGACCGGATTGCGTTTGTGAGGCATGGCGGAGGATCCTTTTTGGCCCGGGGCGAAAGGCTCCTCGGCCTCGCGAACCTCGGTTCGCTGAAGATGCCGGACCTCGAGCGCGATCTTTTCACAGAGGGCCGTAAGCAACGCCAAGGCATGAATGTAGTTGGCGTGACGGTCGCGTGAGATGACTTGGGAGGCGATGGGCGCGGCGTGAAGGCCGAGTTTGGCGCAGATGCGCTCTTCGGCTTCGGGACCGATGTGGCCGAAGGTTCCGACGGCACCGGAGATCTTGCCGCAGCGCATTTCGTCGTCGGCGGCGTCGAAGCGTTTGAGGCCGCGGGCGAGTTCGTCGTACCAGAGTGCGATTTTGAGTCCGAAGGTATAGGGTTCCGCATGGATGCCGTGGGTGCGTCCGATTTGGATCGTGTCCTTGAATTCGTAGGCGCGCTTTTTGAGGGCTTCGAGGAGGTGGACGACGCCTTCGCGTATGAGGATGGAGGCTTGTTTTGCGAGCAACGCGCCAGCGGTATCGACGACGTCGTTCGACGTCATGCCATAGTGGAACCAGCGGCTGGCCTCGGGGTGGCCAGCTTTGGCCATCGATTCGGAGACGGCGGTCGTGAAAGCGATGACGTCGTGCTTGACTTCGAGCTCGATTTCGAGGATCCGCTCTGCGCTGAAATCGGCGTGGGCGCGGAGGAGTTGGGCGGCTTCGGCCGGGATATCGCCGATTTCGCCGAGGGCTTCGCTGGCGGCGAGTTCGACCTCGAGCCACTGGCGGTACTTGTTTTCTTCACTCCAGATGCGCGCCATTTCGGGCCGCGTGTAACGTTGGATCATCCTGATCCTATTGTTTCACGGAGGGCAAGTTTAGGGGCGCTGTGCGGCGGCCTTGCACTTGCCTTTGGATCCGGCCGCGAACACCGACTTGACTTCGGCTGGCGTGAGGGCACGGCGGTAAATGCTGAGTTCGTCGAGATCGCCCCGATAGTATATGTTGTCGCGATTGATGAGTTCGTTGCGGCGATGCCTCCCGATCCAGGCGGGTTCGTCGTGATCGAGGTTGGCGACGCCGACCTTCTTTCCTTTGGCTGCGGTGAGGGCGCCACCCACGTAGATTGCGGATGCTTGCGAGGGAAGGCGTTTGACGACGGCGGCGACATGATGCCATTTGCTCTCTGCGATAT
>CAZCPL010000296.1:0-4261 GCA_964500255.1 uncultured Solibacteraceae bacterium
CGGAGGTCTTTGGCCCCCGTATCTATGCCGAAGCCCTCCGCCGCGGGTTGCGGCAAGCGGATAGAGCGATCGTGCTGGGGGATGGCGCACCATGAATTGGGGCCATTGCCACCGAATACTTCCCCTTCGCCATCCAATGCTTGGATCTCTATCATGCCCGGCAATATTTGGCCGAGTTGGGTAAAGCCGCCTACGGTCCCAACAGGATCGCGGCAAAACAATGGAGTGATAGCCGTTCCGGCGAACTCGATATCAGCGACGTGGGAAGCGGTGATCGACTCAATGAAGCAGATCGAGCCTCGGGACGACCACGCGCGGGACGAGATCCGAAAGGCAATCGACTACTTCGAAAAGAATAAAGAGCGGATGCGATACGCGTCTTTCCGAAGCCAAGGTTTGTTTGTCGGTTCCGGCGTTATGGAAGCGGGCTGCAAAACCATAGTCGGCCAAAGGCTCAAACCTTCTGGCATGCGCTGGACCGTCAGCGGCGCCAATAAAATCATTGCGCTCCGCTGCTGCCAACTCAGTGGCCGCTGGGAGGAGTTCTGGGAAACACGCTCCGCAGGGCAACCCCTACCGACTATTTTGACGCACACCCCGTGACCATCGGCTGCATCGCCTCATGTGGGCGCAGGAGAAGTAACCCGCCGCGAAACCACAAACGTCCCCGAAGCCAACAAACACAATACCGCCGCCCCGAAAAACGCCCCTACGTAATCTCCCATCGCCTGCCGGACACTTCCTGCCAACAGCGCCGACAACGACGCCCCGCTTTGATGCGGAGACCAGCCCCGTACCAATCTCCTGCCGCAAACGCCGTTTTGCGCGGGCTATCTGCCAAACGGCAACAGAATCTATCCCGCTTTTGACGATTTGGGCAGGCTTAAAGAGGGAGGTCTACAACTCTTTCAGTGAGTCCATGTAATGCTCGATTCCGTCGAGGACTCGCTCAAGGCCGAACTCGAAGCTCTCGTCCATCGTCCGTGGGCGGCCGCCACGCGCCGGTAACGGCGACGCCTCTGATATGCCCCCATCTTTCGACGAAAGAATGGCGGACAGATTCGGATACCGCGGGTTGTCGATCGCGCGACAAAGGTCCGCCCCCACGGCCTGCGCCCACTGCTCGAACGAGATGCCGCGCGACACCGCTCTCGCTAGTGAGATTGCCGTATCAGAGCTTCCGCTCACATATCCATGCACTACACTAAGCACGTCCATCATGTCCTCCGGGCTCAGCCGCGTGTCTGCAATGGTCTGTAAGAACGCTTCATGCCAGCTCAACCAGTTAGGTCCATGTGGGGCCGCCACGAACGGAAGCTCCGCCAGCCAAGGCCGCGAGCACAACATCGCCCGCTTCGCATAGGCCCATAGCTTCACTTCCTTCCTCCATCCCTCTCGCGGGCCGCTGCGTTGCGGCGGCGTCCCCAATGCTGCGTCCACCGAGGCATCGATCAACGCTTCCTTGTTCGGGAAATAGCGGTACAGCGCCATCGTCGTGAACCCGAGCGGTTCCGCGACCGCTTGCATGGTTAGCGCAGCGAGGCCCTCCCGGTCAGCAATGCTGATCGCAGCCTGTACGACGTCCTCACGACACACCATCGGTTTCGGCCCGCGCACCGACCGTTGCTGCGCGTCCCACAGCAACCCACTTCGCTTTCGAAGCTCCTCGCCATTGCCTTCAGTGCTCGCGGCTGCCGCTGGGCCCCCCGCGCGGTGCTGCGCCGGCTTTGCCGCATGGCTCTTTTGGTCCTTCTGTCCCGTCCTTCTTGCCATGTCGCTCCTTTCCGTAAAAAATCTCTTGACAGATCTACTGTTTATACCATACACTAATTTGTGTAGGACATACACAGAAAGATCGGGAGAAGGCATCATCATGTACAACACCACAACACAATCAAGCACCGTCCCCCGCGCCAAGAGCGCCAAATATCGGCGTATCGCCCCCGTCGTACTCGCGGTCGTCATCCTCGCCAGTAGGACTCGAACCGTGGTTGCGCAAACCATGGCCGAGCAGAAACCCGTCCAAGAGCAAAGCGCGACCGAGCAGAAGCCGAAATGGGAGTTCCTCATCGCGTCGGGCACCCTCGTTCCCACCGGTGCCCAGCGAGGAGCCATCAAACGAGCAAACCTAACGGCTGCCCAGCTTTCATACGTCGTTCGGCCTCACCTGGCCATCACCAGTACTCTCGGTTGGGCGCGCAGCCGCGACGTCGCGAGCTTCGGCACCCCGAAGCTCGACATATTCACATACGATCTCGGCGCTGAAGCCCGCTCATCCCAATGGAAGGTGGGCCATACAATAGCCTTCAGCCCCTTTGCCGGCGGCGGCGGCGGTGCGCGCAGCTATATCTCTCGCCACAACGATTCCGATTCGAGACACCAGTTCGCGCCATATGTAAGCGCCGGCGGCGAGCTTAGCTTCCGGCCCGGTGTCCGCCAGGTTCACGTTCGCCTCGAGGCGCGCGATTATATGTCCGGCCTTTTCGGCCAAGGCAGGGGCGGAACGCGTAACGATGTCGTCGTGATGGTTGGCCTACGCTTCACCAAACCAACCAAATGATTGTGAAACCACTCTCGCGGCCGTCCGCATTTTCATCCCCGGCGTGTTGATCTTGTTGAGCCTCGTGCCGGTGGCGGCCGGCATGGCCAGGCTTCGCGAGTTGGCCCCAGGTTCAAGAATGATCGAAGCAAACGCGCGATTCATCGCGGCACCCCTACCAGTGGCGTTGCATATTCTGGCCGCCTTCCCGTACAGCATCCTGGGTGCGTTCCAGTTTGCCCCGGCCTTGCGGCGTCGCAGGCCCGGGTGGCACCGCGGACCAACCTCGAAAAGAACCAGTTCGTGACTCCAAGGCCCGCGCAGGCGCAGGCCATTCCGCCACTCATGTAAGGCCGCGACGTGGTAGCGACCGCGCAGACCGGCACAGGCAAGACGCTGGCGTTCGTGATTCCTCTGATTGAGGGTCTCGCCGCCGTTCCCCGGAGCAAGTCCATCAAAGTCCTGATCCTGAGCCCCACACGGGAACTTGCCATTCAGATTGATGCGGCGTTCCGGCAACTCGCGCACGGCGTGAGCGAGAGCAACCAGCTGCGCGATATCCAGGCCGGGGCTGAAGTTGTGATCGCGGCCAGGCCGTCTCTGCGACTATCTGGAGCGGCCGTTGATCGATCTTTCCGGCACCGGCACGGTGGTTCTCGACGAGTCCGACCATGCTTTTCTCGGCGACGATGGAGCAATCGGTGGCGGGTCTGGTGGCCAGTTACGTACGCAATCCGGTGCGGATCGCGGTGGAGGCGAGCGCAGAAACGACAGGCCAGATCGATTTCTACTGCTACGAAGTCGCCCGTGGCTCAAAGTTCGATCTTCTCGAATATCTGCTGAGGAAAGAGAAAGGTTCTTTCCTCGTCTTCGTGGCCACCAAAGAGGGCGCGGACCGGCTCACCGAATTCCTGGAGCGAGAGGCGATCAAGGTGGCCGCTATCCATGGCGACCGCTCGCAAAGCCAGCGGATCGAAGCGCTGCAGGGCTTCAAAAACGCTGTCTACCGTGTTCTGGTTGCCCCTGACGTGGCGGCGCGCGGGATTCATGTGGATGACATCGCGCACGTTGTGAACTACGATTTGTCGCAGGACCCGGAGAACTTCGTTCATCGGGTGGGACGCACGGGCCGCGCCGGCGCACGTGGTACCTCCTGGACCTTCGTGACTCCGTTCGAACGGCCCGATGTGCGCAAGTATAAGCGTGCCCTAGGGATTCAGGTGGAGTATTGCGAACTGCCACCGCTGCCGCGGCCCATTGGGCTTGTGGCGGATGTGCAGGCGTTTCTGGCTTAGGTGATCAGCAGCCCGCCGCCGCCGCCGGCGTCGCTGAACCTGGCTCCATTATGGCCAGGAGTCGATAAACGGTCCGAAATCGACGTGCTCGCGCTGCCCGCGTTTTACCGGACGCTGCACGGGGCTGAAGTGGACGACCTGCTCATGAGGATCATCCATACCTGCTCGCTGAACCGCGTCAACTCGTGTGAGCTTTGGCTACCTTGACCTATGCAGCGCAAACCGATCCGGCCTCCTGGCCCCGCCTGCCTTAAGGTGTTCGCAAGCGCCGGCTCACTTCCTGGCCGCACAGTGAATAGTGCCGACCGTTCCAGCTATAAATCGCGTCTGCATTTGCTTTGATAGCGCAACGTGCAAGCATGGCGTCGTATATACCGCCGCCCACGATGCCTAAAGTGGCCGCCGCTTCGAGCGCATCAGCGTATTC
>CAZCPL010000296.1:4271-6509 GCA_964500255.1 uncultured Solibacteraceae bacterium
TGCCGACGAACAGCATGGCCTGCTCCGCGCTGATGCGATGTTTTCCCGGCATGCGGGTTAGCGTGGAATAGACTTCGGCCAGGGTGTGCGCCCCGCAGCAGCCGGTTGACTTGCCGAATTTGATGAACAGACCGAGGCTGGCCTTGTGGTGAACGTGATCGCCGTAGAACACCGGCACAAGTACCGACGTGTCGAAGAAACCCTTCATTCCGCTTTGCCGAGGTTGACCAGATCGCGTTCCTCGCGGATCTGCCGGAGCATGGCATCAGTGGCGGAGGCGGGCAGGGGCTGGCCGGAGTGAAACACCCAGACGCCATGCTCCTTTGTCAGCGGACCAGTACCGCGTACCGGCCGGAGCGTTATCTGCTCACCGGCGCTTTCCATCTCCAGTGTGTCTCCGGCTTCGAGGTGCAGCTCTTCCCGCAGCGGTTTGGGGATGACGACTCGACCGGCTTTATCAATGATGAGACGTGTAGTCATTCTGGTACCATGCTGTGGGTTGACCCATCAGTCAAAACCATTGTACCCGGAAACAAGCTTCTCAATTTCCGACCTCCACAAACTGCCGCCGCCCATGCGCCAGACATTTGGGAATCAGCAAGTCCTTCGAAACCTCTCGGCTCCTAAGTCTCTGCTCAGACTGAGGTTGGCTCCTGTCTGGTCGCGCCCTTCTGGTGATTAGGTAGGATTCTAGCGCGGTATAAGCTTACGCCGCCCGTTTCTAGAATCCCCCTTTCAAACCGTGCGTGCCGTTTTCCGGCACACGGCTTACCGATGATCTTCTTGCTGTGGCTTGCTCCGGGTATTTCACGGTGCCCATCAACTTGTGCAGTCCCATCCCGTGTAGCTGATCGCCAGTGAATGGCGCGCGCTTCGTGGGTCTTTGTCCGCCACGCCGATACTGCCAGCGTCGCAAGCTCCGCACCACAAAACCGTCCATCTTGTTGAACTCCCGGTCGGCATTGCCCGTCCGGAAATAGTTCCCCCAGCCGCGAAGCACGGGCGTCAGTTCCGCAACGATCTGCTTCACATCCTTCCCGCTGTACCGCGTACTGGTTAACTCGCGCACGCGGTCCCGGAGCTTCTTCGTCGCCTTCGGACTCGGCCACCGTTGCATGAAATGCTTGCCCGGCGCCCTCTGTATGCTCCGCTTCTTGCGAATCGTGCACCCCAAAAACACGAAGCTCTCCTTCCCTCGCCTCAAGTCCACCATCCGCGTCTTCGCCGAATGCAGCGTTAACCCGAGCCGGTCCATCACCAGCCCGATCCGCCGGAGCGCTTCCCTGCCCTGGGATTCCGTCCGGCACATGGCCACGAAATCGTCAGCGTAACGGACCAGGACTCCAAGCTCGCTACATCGCGACGCCCAGATCCGATCCATCTTGTTCAGGTAGATATTGGCCAGCAGCGGTGAAATCACTCCGCCCTGCGGGGTTCCCGCCAGCGTTTCTCTACCGTGCCATCCCTCCATCACTCCAGCTTCCAACCATTGGCGAATTAACTTCAATACCCTTCGATCCGAGATCCGCTCCTTCACCAGCTCCAGCAAGGTGTCCCGCTGAATGTTGTCAAAGTAGCCTTGAATGTCCGCATCCACGACGAAGTTATAACCCCGGTTACCCGCTTCGCGGATTGCTTCCAGAGCCTGGGTCGCGCTTCTCTTTGGACGGAATCCATAGCTGGACGCTTGAAGATCCGCCTCGAAGATCGGCTCGATCACCAACTTCGCCGCCATCTGCACCACTCGATCCCGCACCGTCGGTATCCCCAACGGCCGCTGCTTCCCATCCGCTTTCGGTATGTACCGCCGCTTCACCGGGGAAGGGCGATATTGGCCTGCCCGTAGCGCCACTTCGATCTCCAACAAAAACTCCCCCGGCCCTCGTTGTTCGATTGCCTGGATCGTCTCGCCATCGATCCCCGCCGCGCCGCCGTTACTGCGCACTCGTCTCCATGCTTCCCATAGGACGTCACTCCTATAGATCCGGTCGTACAGCGCATGAAACCGCCGTGTCTTACTCTGCTTGGCACTCATCCCTAGCCTGTTCTGGAGTTGTCGTACTTTTTCATTGGGGTTGTTGGCCATTGCTAGCATGCCCTCGCACTTACCTCCCGCTCAGACGCGATCAAAGCAAGGCCCCTTCCCTCCGGCGTGTTGTAATGCACGCCTTCCCAGGTACTACTGGCCCCTCGGACTCCCTCCCGGCTCCGTGCGACTTCAGCCTTCCGGCTTTATAC
>CAZCPL010000297.1:0-6489 GCA_964500255.1 uncultured Solibacteraceae bacterium
CTCCCGGGATGGGCTGGAAGAGCCCATCGCGATCGGGATACTCACTAGCTGTCGTTTCGAGGACGCTTAACAGGTTTCGTGCGGCGGCAGTCATATGTCTGACCTAGAGTATCGCTGATGCCCAAGTCCATGCGTGCCTTCGCGGTTCCAGCACATACCGTCGGCTGCCGTGTAGAATATAGAGTTCATAGTGGCAGTTCGTTTGAAAGACATCGCCGACGACCTTGGCGTCTCTCTGGTCACCGTTTCCAAGGTGTTGCGAAACCATCCGGACGTCGGTCAGAAAACTCGGGAACGGGTTCTACAACGCGTCCGCGAGATGAACTACCGCCCCAATCGCGCGGCACGATCCCTCGTAACCGGACAAACCTTTAACGTCGGCTTGATCGTTCCCGATCTCGTCCACTGCTTCTTTGCCGAAGTCGCCAAAGGTGCCACACCTGTCTTGCGCGCCAAAGACTATAACCTGCTGATTTCTTCTTCCGAAGAAGAGCCGGAACTGGAGCGCAGCGAAAGCGAACACCTGATCGCCGGCGGTGTGGATGCCCTGTTGATCGCTTCCGCTCAAGCCGATTCTTCGGATTTCTTCGCGCAACTCGGCCACCGGGGAACGGCATACGTGCTCATCGATCGCGAAATATCCGGCGTCGATGCCAACTTCGTCGGCGTCGATGACGAAGCCGTCGGACTGCTCGCCACCCGGCACCTCATAGACATGGGCCATCGCCGCATCGCTCACATCGGCGGGCTCGGCGTGAGCACCGCCAATGGCCGCCTCGCCGGATACACACGCGCTCTCTCCGGCGCTGGCATCGTCTTCGATATGGGGTTGGTCGTGAGGCGCGCACAAATCGATCGGGTCGCGGAAGAGAGTGGATTCGTGGCAATGCAGTGCCTACTTGCGATGGAACGGCGTCCGGACGCTGTCTTCTGCTTCAACGATCCGATGGCGATCGGTGCTATGAAGGCCATCTTTCAAGCTGGTCTGCGAATCCCTCACGACATTGCAGTCGCAGGGGCGGGCAATCTCCCGTACACCGATTTTTTCCGTGTACCACTCACCACAGTGGACCAGAACAGCGTCCAAATCGGTGCAAAAGCCGCAGAACTCGCCCTGGATCTGATTGCCGCTAAACGAGAAGAGCGTCCCCTACGGCGTGTGCTGCTCGAACCAACTCTCGTCGTGCGCGAATCCACACTGCGCTAGCGGAAAATGCTCTACTGCAAGGATCCGGCCACCTTCAGGATCAGTAACGCGGCCCTTTTGGCCTGCCTCGGGATGCTCTCCAGATCCACTTGTTCGCCTACGGCGTGCGCGCCCTGGCCAATCGATCCCAAGCCGGAAAGTGAGTCCACATAAGGCGCGATGAACGAGATATCGCCCGCACCGCGCTGCATCGGATCCAACTCGCCAACTTCACCCAAGTTCACTGCCGCGCTGGCTTCGTTGAGCAGTCGCAGCAGACGCTTGTTGCCGGCCGTCGGAGCCATCGGCGGATAGCCCTCTTCGAACCGGATCTCGGTCTTGGTTCCAGGCAGGCTCTTGGCGGCAATCGCGTACATTTTGTCCTTGATGCGCGAGACTTGTTCCAGGGAAAGCGCGCGTACCTCACCACGAGCAACGGCTTCCGCCGGAATGATGTTGTCTTTGCCCTTTACGGACGCTTCGCCCGCGCGATCGAGTTTGGCATCCGCGCCACCGACGAGCAACCCGACGTTGAAGGTCATGTTCGGTTCGCGAAGCTTCTGCTGAAACTCATTCAACACGCGGCTCATCTCGAAAACAGCCCCGTATCCGGCATTTTCCGAAAAAATCCCGCCGGAATGGCCCGCCTTGCCGGTGGATTTCACCGTCCAACCGGTGAAGCCGCGGCGCGCGGTGGACGCCATGTCCTGCGTCACGCCGCGGATGCCGGTTTCAAAGCACAGCGCCGCGCGGGAAGCCTTTCCAACGGCGATCAGATCGCGTCGGGTGACTGCCAGATCGCCAGGAGCTTCCTCATCGGCCGTGAGAAAAACAGTGAGCGGAACTCCTTCGAGTTTCCCCGCTTTTCGCAGGGCTTTGAGCGCCGTCAGCAAGACAGTGAGTCCTCCCTTCATGTCGGAGGTTCCCGGGCCTGAGGCGGTGCGTCCGCCGGGCTTGCGTTCCAGCTTCTGAAACGGACTGGACGGTTCGAAGACCGTGTCCATATGGCCGATCAGCAAGATCGGGCGTCCCGTGCCTTTGCGCGTGGCGATGAGATGGGACGCACGACCGATCGAATCCATTGGGATGAAGCGGGTTTCGAAGCCGAGGGCGCGGAGTTCCGCCTCCATGACTTCGCTGACCGCGCGAACACCCGCGAGGTTGAAGGTGCCGGAATTGATATTGACGATCTTTTCGAGCAAGGCCTGCGCGGCGGGGGCCTCAGCGTCCACGGCGGAGACGATGGCGGCGGAATCCTGGGAATAAGCGCAAAGAGACAGGAACAGAAGAAAGAAACAACGCATGCAACGCAGGATAGCGCGAGTGCCCAACAGAATGGCTTCTTTAGAATGAAACGGCTTGTTCGTTCCTGAAATCGGCATGCGGGATGCGGAAGATGTCACAATCCTCGACTTCGCCCATCGGGAATCGCGGGTTTCGATCACGCGGACCACGACTTTCCTCAAATCCTCGGGCTCACGCGGGCGATTCTGCGCAGTGTTATTCTGCTCCGGCAGCAATGAATGCCTGCGCGGGAAACATCTCGCGGACTTGATTGTGGGACTTTGGCAGGATTACGAGGTTGCCTTGCAACTTGGCTGCGTTCTCAAAGTGAGCTCACGCGGTGCGAAGGTGCGTTTGCTTCCGCTGAACTCATGACGCGCCAGCCGTGACGTTTTCGTGACATTCTCTTTGCTCTTCCTTCACCACTCGACTTCCATATGCGAGTATTCTGAGGAAAAGCGGCGATCGGACCGCGATCTTGGACGGTAAAGGCAAGTGGCTCGGATAGAATGAAGAGAGACTGTACGCGCAGGCCGCTGTTGCGCGTTTCCCTAAAGAGCTAAAGAGGAGCCCGTTGACGATCCCTTTCGCGCTGTTACAAGTTACGGTCAGTGACCTCATCAAGAATGCCAAGCCGATTCCGTCGGCGGTGATGATCATTCTGTTGTTGGTTTCGATCCTGTCATTGACCATCATTTTCTCGAAGTGGAAGGAACTTCGCGCCGGACGCGATTCCAACCGCGAATTTTTGCGCAGCTTCCGACAGAGCCAATCCGTGCAGGGAGCGGTGGCTGCCAGCGAACAGAATCGCACGGCTCCGCTGGTTTCGGTATTCGCTTTCGGTTACAACGAACTCGATCGGCAAGTGCGCACCCGTGGCACGCTGATCAATCGAGCGGCGCTGGAACGCAGCCTGCAACTAGGCATCAGTGAAGAGATGGCGCGGCTCGAACGCAATATGAACTGGCTGGCGACGGTGGCGACGATCACGCCATTCATCGGATTGTTCGGCACGGTGTGGGGCATCATCGATTCGTTCAATGCCTTGGGAACTGCGGGCAGCGCGAGTTTACGCGCCGTCGCGCCCGGTATCGCGGATGCGCTGGTGGCCACCGCTTTAGGCCTGACAGCGGCGATCCCAGCGGCGATCGCGTATAACTACTTTGGCCACGTGCTCAAAGAATTGGGCGCGCGTATGGAAGACTTCGCGCTTGAGTTTCTGAACCTGACCGAATCCACTTACGGAGGTTGATGCGCAACCATGGCATTCAACCCCGGAGCGCAGGAACCAACTGGCGGCGGATTTCTTGGACGCCGTAGCCGTTTTCGTGGCATAGGCACGATTTCTGAAATCAACATCGTGCCGCTGGTGGACGTACTGATGGTGTTGCTGGTGATCTTCATGCTCACTGCGCACGTGATGGAATTTGGATTGGAAGTAGATGTGCCGGAGATCTCGCAGCAGAAGTCCACTGCGGATATTTTGCCCGTCATCACGGTGACTCGGACGGGCAATCTCTTGTTGAACGAGAATACGGTGAACATCAACCTGCTGGGGCAAGAGATCAAGAAGCGGTTCCCCAAAGCGACCGATGTCTATGTGCGCGCGGATAAGAATGTGACGTGGAGTCCGCTGGCGCAGGTGATCAGTGAGTTGAATACCGCTAAGCTGAAGGTGAAGATGGTCACCAAACCGGTGGACAACGCGCTCAGCAGAAAATAGATGTACCAACGAGCAGACATCCTCGACGATACGCAGGACCTGAAGCGGCCCTTCTGGATGTCCATGGGCTTGCACGGTGCAGTGATCGTTGGATTGCTTGGGGCCGGGTTGCTCGCTACAAAACCGGAACCTTGGGGAAGTGAAGACGCGGGCGGTGGAGCGGTGGGAATCGCGGTAGAAAACTCGATCCCTCTGCCTTCGTCGAGAGGGAAGCCCAATCCGTTGGCGGATAACACCGAATCGGAGATCGAGGCCCCAAAGGAAAAGGCTCAGGATACACCGGACAAAGAGGCTTTGGAGAAGTTGCTGGCGGAGGACATGAGCAAGTTAAAGTCCACCAAGCCGCGCACTGACGTAACGAATCCGCTGGCGAAGGATTCGAATCAGTTGTCTAGTTCGACTGGGGCGAAGTTGAGTACGCCACTGTTGGGCAAGCCCGGAGTGGGTGGCATCGGGGTGGGTTCGAGTGCATTCGGCAATCAGTTCGGTGCCTATCTGCAAGCGGTACAGCAGCGAATTTCGTCCAAATGGCAGGCGAGCGACGTGAATGCGCGATTGAAAAGTCCTCCGCCCGTGTTGGTGTCTTTTGTGATTTTGCGCAACGGTGAAGTGAAGGAAGTGAAGGTTTTGCGATCGGGTGGAGATTCGACCTACGACCTGTCGGCACAGCGAGCCGTGCTGGAAGCTGGTCCGTTCGAAGCGTTACCGCAGGCATACAAAGGATCGAGCGCCCTGATCGAAGTGGCGTTCAAACTGGAGCGATGATGAAGCAACGAACAATTCTGGGATTGATGTTCACCGTCGGCACGATGATTGCCTGGTCACAGGCGGACGGAAACATTCAAATTATCAAGGGCGACCGGCCGACGATCGCGATTCCCGACCTTCGGGGTTCCGGCGACGCGGCGAAGTTCATGGATAAGTTCAACGAGACGCTCTGGAATGAAATCGAGAACTCGGGTGTTGTGAAAATGGTCGCCAAGAGCATGTATCCGCTGAAAGTGCCGCAACAGCCAACTGACTTCAAACAGCCCGCCAACGAAACCGAGAATATGGGTGGATTGTGGCTCGCGGATTGGGGGAAACCGCCAGTTTCTGCGAATTTTCTTGCCATGGGATTCACGGCCGTCGCAGCCGACCAGATTGTCCTTTCGGGATGGCTCGAAGGCGTGAATCAACCGAACCTGCAGGCTGCGCAATTGCTGGCGAAGCGTTACTTCGGACCGGTGACCGAAGCCGGGGCCAAAAAAGTTGCGACGGAATTTGCCGCCGACATCATGGCGCAGTTCGGAGGCAAGAGCCTCATGGGAACAAAGATCTATTTCGTGTCCGACCGCAGCGGCAACAAAGAGATCTGGTCGATGAACTATGACGGATCCGAACAGAAGCCCGTCACCGGCTACAACTCGATCTCGTCATTCCCTGCCATCGCCCAAGACGGATCGAAAGTCGCGTTCACGACTTGGAAGGACGGTACTCCGCAGATTTACATCCACTCGCTCGAAAGCGGACGCAGACTTACCTTCTACAACCAGCGCGCCTCGATGAACGCTTCGGCGGAATTCACGCCGGATGGCAAGTCACTTCTGTTTTCGTCCACTGCCGGCGGCGGATCGGCGCAGCTCTTTATGACCGACGTCAACGGCGGCAACGTGCGGCGCATTTCCACCAATCGCGCGATCGAAGTGGAGCCTCGCATGAATCCGAGGACCGGACAGGACTTGGTCTTCGTTTCCGGACGCCTGGGGCATCCACAAATCTTTAAGATGAACCTGGAGGGTGCCGATACGGTTCAATTGACGCCGGGCACGGGCGAGGCGGTGAACCCCGCATGGCATCCGGATGGGAAGCGAATCGCCTTTGCCTGGACCCACGGTTTCGATATCGGCAATTTCAACATTTTCATCATGGACGTCGCAACCAAACAGTTCGTGCAGTTGACCCACGGAGTGGGACGCAATGAGAATCCCTCGTGGGCGCCGGATGGGATGCACATCGTGTTTGCCTCCAAACGCGGCAACAAGACGCAGATTTACTCGATGCTGGCGGATGGCACGCAGATCCGCCAGTTGACCAACTCCGGCAACAACGACAAGCCGGTCTGGTCAAAAGGCACTCAGTAGAAAACGCAGTAAAAACGCAACAACAATTCTGGAGTCATCGCCAAAGGATGGCTGTTTGCAGTAAGATAAGGGTAACAACCCGCCCGGCTCGTTTAAGCTCGGGTCGTTCAATCTTAGGAGGATTGACAGGATGAAACGACACATCGCACACCTCAGTTTGGCAACTCTTTGCC
>CAZCPL010000298.1:0-6461 GCA_964500255.1 uncultured Solibacteraceae bacterium
TCTCGGCATGAAGCAGCTCGAACCGACCCCGGCCGATCACTTCATTGCCGATCACAAAGAGGGCGATGTCGTGAGTGGACGTCTGGTCGAAGTCCATGCCACTGCCGCAAAGGTGGAACTGGGCGAAGGTGTCACGGGGATGTGCCGGTTCAAGACGGCTGCCCAGAACGCGGCGTCCGCTGCGGCCAACAGTCCGAAGGCCGATGTTTCATCGGCGACGGCTTTGCTAGCTGCGCGGTGGAAGGGCGCGGCTGGTGCGGTGCCGACCGCCGACGTCCCAAAACCGGGACAGGTTCGCAAGTTTACGATCACCAAGCTCGATACCGTCAATCGCAAGATCGACCTCGAGCTGGCCGATTCCAAATAGCTGATTCTACAGTAGATAACGCCCCGGTTGTGCTTCGGCGCAGGCGGGGCGTTACCTTTTTCTGCGAGGCTCGTCCAAGGGGAAGAGAGATTGCAAGGAGTTCATGGCGGGAGCTACTCATATTCTGTCGGGAACCGCGGCTACCAATTCGACCAGTGCGCGCGCCGATGAGTTCGCGTTGATCCGGGCTGCGCAAGCCGGGGATCAGAGCGCGTTCGAGCAGTTGGTGCGTATCTACGATCAGAATGTGCTGCGGCTTGCCACCAACCTTTTACGGTCGCAGGAAGATGCGAGCGATGTGTACCAGGAAGCTTTTCTGCGTGTTTACCGCAACCTGCACACCTTTCGCTTCGACTGCAGCTTTCACACCTGGCTGTATCGCATCGTCACCAATCTTTGTCTCGACCATCTGCGCAAGCGCAAAGTCCGTCGCGAAGATCCACCGGTGATCACCACCGCTGAGGGCACGGTCAATCGTCTCGATTCGGTTGCCGAAGAGCGTGCCGACGGCAACCCGCAGCGCCGGGTGCAAAGCGAGCAGCTTCGCGCACGAATCCAAAAGTTGATGGAAGATCTCACGCCGCGTGAGCGCATGGTGTTTGAGATGCGCCATTTTCAAGGTATGCGGTTGCGGGCGATCGGCGATGTCCTGGGCACCACCGAAGAAGCAGCCAAGAACTGCCTGTTCCGCGCTACCCGGAAAATGCGCCTGGCTTTGGGGGACTTCGTATGAGCCTCCTCAATTGCGATGAGGTTCGCCAGCAGTTCGGATTGCTGCTTTACGGTGAGCTTTCGTTCGACGAAGAAGAGAATCTTCACGTCCATCTTGGCGAGTGCGACGCCTGTCGCGACGCGTTTGCGTGCGAACAAGTTATGCACGAATTGCTGGATCGGACTGCGCAGACCGAAGAGCCATCCGCCGATCGTTTGGCTGTGAATCGCGCTCAGTTGCGGTTCGTTCTGCGGATTGAGCCTGCTCCGGGTGGGTCTTTCTGGGCGAGAGTACGCGCGGCGGTCGTGCTGGTTGCCCCGCAACGGATGTGGCGTCCTGCGATGGCGATGGCGCTGGTTGCTTTGGGTTTCTTTGGCGGCCAATGGTATTCCGAACGTGGCAACATGGCTGCGGCACGTATCGCAGGAGAGCCTGTTTCCGCCCGCGTTCGGCAGGTGGATGTGGATGGCGACGGGATGTTGCAGATGGTTGTGGATGAGACGCGCCAGCGCGTGATCCGGGGCAATCCCAACGAGCGGGAAATCCGCCAGTTGTTGCTGTCGGCAACGATGGATCCGACTGACGCAGGGTTACGCGGCGAAACCGTGGAAATCCTGGTGACGTCCTCGCCCGGCGATGAGACACGAGCCGTGTTGATTCGTTCTCTTTTGCAGGATGACAGCGATGGTGTCCGGCTGCGCGCCTTCGAAGGCTTGAAGCCTTACGCGGCGATTCCGGAAGTCCGGATGGCGATGGCGCAGGCTCTTCTGCGCGATACCAACGCCGGTTTGCGGACGCAAGCCATCGATGTGTTGACGCAAAGCCGCGGCGATCTCGATACCGAAATGGGCATTGTCAGTGTGTTTCAGGAACTGATGCAGACCGAGCGAAACGGCTACATCCGGTCTCAGTGCCAGCGCAAGCTGCGCGAGATGAAGGCCTCCGAAGAAGTTTACTGATCGTCACTCAAATGAAAATCATTGGCTGCTGTTTGGTTGCCGCGGCTGGTTTGTGTATTGGACAGTTGCCCCCGTTGGTACGCGAGGGTGGAGTCTGGGCAAGCGTCGTGCATGGGGCTTTCCCTTGCGCGGTTCGCGGTCAACTCAAAGTGTCAACCACTGGCGATGTGGTATTCCGCGGCGTCTCGCGGGATGATTGTGGGTTCCGGATCCGCCAGAAAACCTATGCGGCGAGCGAAGCTGTTGCCCGCCAACAACTTCGTGGCTTTACGTCGCGCGCGAAAGCCATCGTTGACACTTCTATCCTGACGTTGGTTCCTGCCGAAGGATCTGACGCCACACTCGAACTCGAACTCTGGATTCCTCGCACCATGCGCGAGGCGACCCTCATGACAAAGTCCGGCCGCGTGGTCGCCTCCGACTTTGATGGATCGGTTCTTGTCGATTCCGGCGGTGGGCCGATCGACCTCGATCGCATAGGAGGCAACGGCACGGCCCAAACGGTTGGCGGCAAGATCAAGATCGGCCGCGTCACCGGATCGGTGCGCTGCTTCTCCGGCGGCGGTTACATTCGTGTGGATCACGCAGGCGGCGAGACTTGGGTGGATACCGCGGGTGGCGAGATCAGTATCGGGCAGGTAATGGGACCTTTGCATGTGACATCCGCCGGCGGCAATATCGAGATCGATCGAGCGGCCGGTGCCGTGTGGGCGCGCTCAATGTCCGGTCTGATCGATATACATGAGGCTGGAGGGATGGTGACCGCGGTGGCCCGGGGTGGGTCCATCCAAATCGGTTCGGCAAAAAACGGCGCGAACTGTGAGGCCAATAGTGGGACGATCCGCGTGAAGTCTCATGACGGTCCTTTGCAGTTGAGCGCGCTAGTCGGAAACGTGCTGGCGCAATTGACTTCGGGACATTCGTTTGCGGATTCATTTGTGAACTCCGATTCCGGCGATGTGACCGTGCTCATTCCGCACGACTTTCCCGTATCGGTGCAGGCTAGCAACGAGACTCCAGGATCACGGGGCATGATCGTGTCTGAATTCCCGCAGATTCGCGTGTTGAAACGTAGCGGTATGTCTCCGGTCAAAGCGGAAGGCTCGCTGAACGGAGGAGGACCGGTGCTGCGCGTCACGACAGGGCGGGGAAGTATCTATCTGCTGCGGCAGAAAGATGGCGTTTCGCGTTAGGTGACCTCTTGCGATTTTGCGCGTCAAAGACAAGGAAAGGTAAGTTGCACAGACCAATGAAGACCATTCTGATTCCCACAACGATTCTGGCGATCGCTGGGTCGATGACCGCGGCGATGGGCCAACCCGCCCCCCGCGCGAGGGCGGTGAGCAATGTGTACACTGCGACCGCAGGCAGCGGCAGCTATGTCGGTATCTTTCTTGCTGAGATCGACGGCGCGCGCGCCAGGGCTTTGAAGTTGCCGGAAGAGCGCGGTGTGGAAGTGACCAAGGTTGAGGACGAAAGCCCAGCGGCCAAGGCCGGTCTCAAGGTGGGCGATGTCGTTCTCGATTTCAATGGCCAGCGAGTGGAAGGCATTGAGCAGTTCCGCCGGTTCGTCCGAGAGACGCCGGCGAATCGCGATGTGAAGGTGCAAGTGAGCCGCGACGGCAACGTCCAAAGCCTTGTGGTGAGAGTCGGTGCTCGCAAAGGGACCACGGAAATCGCCATGGCGCCGCGAATGATCGAAATGCCGCAGCTTCGGGTAGAACGTCCGGGCATGTTGCTTTGGTCTCGGACTGCGCTTGGAGTCGAAGCCGATTCGATCGATGGCCAGTTGGCCGCCTACTTCGGCGTGAAGGAAGGCATCCTGGTTCGCAGCGTGATGAAGGGATCGACGGCGGAAAAGGCCGGCGTCCGCGCGGGCGACGTGATCGTGAAGGTGGACGACTCGAAGGTGTCGACTGCCGTGGACTTGACGCGTGCGATCCGAGCCGCCCGCGCGGCTTCTAAAAAGAGCTTCCCCATCGTTGTCGTGCGAGACAAGAAAGAGACAAGTTTGACTGCTTCGCCCGACGAAGATGACCGCAGCGAATGGCCTGGATTCGAATTGCCGGAGTCGCAACCGCGTCCAGTGGGATTGACAATCCGGCTCTAAATGACTCGCGGACTTTATTGGTCGCCGATTGGAATTGGAGTAAGCCCGTACGCTTCTTCTTTCCCTGCGAATTCCGCACGGTTCTTGTAGGTGATTGCGTGCAGCCCCACCGCTTGGGCGGCGCGAACATTGGTCACCTTGTCATCCAGAAAAACCGCATCGCCCGATTTGAGTGCGAGGTTCGCGAGGCAACTTCGATAGATCTTCGATTCCGGTTTCGCCGTTCGAATCTCATAAGAGAGCGTCACGTGATCGAACTGCGAAAAGAGATCGGAGTGCTGGTAAAGGTGAGCCCCCAGTTCTTCAGGCATGTTCGATAAGATCGCTGTTTTGAAGCCCGCGGCGCGCAGTGTGCGATTCCAGTCCAATATCGGTTGATCCAAAGCCAGCCAGAACTTCACATCGCGGTCGATGAACTGTTCGATCTGTTCATCCGTGTAGGACCTGCCCGCCGCCTTGGCGATGCTGCGCCAGAACATTGGACCGTCGAGGTCGCTTCGGTCATAGGCGAGTCGGTAGGTCCAAAAGTGCTTGAGAAAATCGCTCTCGGGCAACCCGCACAGATCGGCGAGTTCTGTGATCTGTGCCTGTGTGGGTAGCTTGCAGAGTACGCCACCGTAATCGAAGATAACCGCCTTCACTTTCTGCATGAAGAACTAACGTGTTCCTCCGCCTGCGCTGCTGCTGGTGCTTCCACCTGCCAATGGAGATTCACGACGGGTGCGAATCTCACGGACCGCGTAGATTCTGCGCCCCTGGCTTTCGAAGTACGTCCTCATCAGAACCTCGCCAAGGAGTCCGGAAGTGAACATCATGATTCCCGCGAGCAGGAGCAATCCGCCCGCGAACATCAGCGGACCGTGTTCCACGACGATGTCCATGCCGCGGATTTTCTGCACCACAAGATAGAGAAGAATCAGCGAGCCGATTGTGACACCACCGAGCCCAAGGGCTCCGAAAAAGTGCATCGGGCGGGTCATGTACTTGAGCAGAAATCGAATCGTGAGAATGTCGAAGAGCACTCGGAATGTCCGGCTGAGCCCGTAGTGGGATCCACCGGCGATTCGCGGCGTATTGCGGATCGGAACCTCGGCGACGCGTGCGCCATACATGCTGGCGAGGGCCGGGATGAAGCGATGGAGTTCACCGTAGAGATTGACGTCCTTGAGGACCTCGGCGCGATAGGCCTTGAAGGTGGTTCCGAAGTCGCGAAGTTCCACACCCGATGCTTTTGCCATCAACCAATTGGCAATTTTCGAGGGGACCTTGCGCGTGACCGCGTTGTCGAGACGGTTCTTGCGCCAGCCACTGGCGATGTCGTAGCCTTCTCCGATTTTAGCGAGCAGCGCGGGAATGTCTTCGGGGTCGTGCTGCAGGTCGCCGTCGAGCGAGATGATGATATTGCCTTGTGCTTCGTCGAATCCAGCGGAAAGAGCGGCGGTCTGTCCGAAGTTGCGACGCAGCCGGATGATCTTCAAGCGCGTGTCGGTTTCGCAGAGATTTGCTAGCAGATCGAAGCTGCGATCGGTGGACGCGTCATCGATGAAAATGATCTCGTACGGTTTTCGCATCCTTTCCATCACCAAAGTGAGCTTGTCATAGAGCGGAAGAATCGCGGGCTCTTCGTTGTGGATGGGAATGACAACCGACAGCATAAGGTGTACCTCCTAGTTTAACAACGAAGTTTGACCGCGAAACGCAGCGGAGGTATTTTTAGCTGGCCACAGCTTCGAGGCTCTTCAACTTTGCGTTGAGAGTGGTGCGCTTGAGCTTCAGAATATCGGCTGCGGCCTTCTTATTGCCGTTGGTCATCTGCAAGGCCTGCCGGATGATGTTGCGTTCAAAGTCGCCCACAACCTGCTCATAGTCGAAGCCCGAGTCTGGCACCGAGACCGAGTGTGTGGACGCTGTGGAGTCGCCGGCTGCCGAAGGCATGGAGCATACATTGCGGAATTGGGCTGGGGCGACGAGCTTGAAATCGCCCGGATACAATACGTCGCGGTCTCCGCTGAGGGCGATTGCCATCTCGACGGAGTTTTCCAGTTGCCGGACATTGCCGGGCCAGTTTTGAACCGTCAACCGGTCCATCGTTTCGTCGCTGACACGTTTGAGGGGCAACCCTTCGTGGTTGCAGATCTTCCGCAGAAAATGGTGGACGAGGAGTGGAATGTCCTCGCGGCGTTCACGGAGCGGGGGCATGCGAAGCGGAACGGTGTTCAGCCGGTAGAAGAGATCTTCGCGGAACTCTTTGGCCTGGATCTTTTCCGGCAGACTGCTATTGCAGGCGGCAACGAGGCGGAAGTCGACTTTGAT
>CAZCPL010000299.1:0-6460 GCA_964500255.1 uncultured Solibacteraceae bacterium
GGCCAGTGGTGAGTCTCAAGGGCTATCGCGCTGAAGTCAACTTGCGTTAAGCGAGTTACTCGTAACGGAGGGCGTCCACCGGATCGAGTTGCGCGGCTTTCATTGCCGGCCAGACGCCGAAAAACACGCCGATCATGACGGAGACCGTGAAACCTGCAACAACGGCCCAAGGCGGCACCACTGAGGGCAGGGCGGGAAACAGAACGCCAACCAAAAGTGTCAGGCCGACGGAAAAGAGGATACCCAACACGCCACCGAGTCCTGTCAGAGCGATCGCCTCCATCAGGAACTGAAAGGTAATGTCGAACTTCCGTGCGCCTAGCGCCTTGCGGATGCCGATTTCGCGCGTCCGTTCGGTCACACTGACGAGCATGATGTTCATTACGCCGATGCCTCCAACCAGCAAGCCCATGCCGGACAGAGCGAGTCCGACGACAAAGATCATGACCACGATTTTGTCGAAGTTGGCGATGATGGAATCGGCGGTGGAGAGTGAAAAGTCATCGTCATCGCCGGGGGCAACGTGACGAATGCGGCGCATCGCGGCCCGCATTTCATCCATCGCTTGTGCACGCTGACCTTCGCGAGCCTTTGCTGTGAAGAAGTAAGTGTTCGAAGCAGGATACCGAGACCTGAGCGTTGCCAGGGGAACCAGCACTTGCGTGTCCAGTCCATTCTCGCCGAAGAACGATCCCTTGGCCAGAGCAAAGACTCCTATGACGGTGTACATGCCACTGCCCAGCTGTAGTTGTCTGCCGACGGCCGATCCGTCGGGGAACAGAGTATCGGCAAGAATGCTACCGATGACGCATACGGGCGCGGCTCGAGCGTCTTCTTCTTGTGTGAAGCTACGCCCCTGCCGGATTTCTCGCGGGGAGATGAGCGTCTGTGGGTAGTTGGCGCTGCCGAACTGGAACTTGTCCGTTTCAAACCCCGGAACTTTCACCGACGCCAAACCGATCCCTCGGGGAAACAACTGGATGCCCACTTCCTCGACCGAGGGCACTGTGCGCTTGATGTAGTCGGCATAGATCGGGTCGAGCAGGCGGCGTTTTTGTTCTTTCGGAGGTGCCATCTGCTCCGAAGGATCGCCGCTCACGCGAGCGAGAAAAATATTGTTAGGTCCGAATTCCTCGAAGAATGAGACAATGCCGCTGCGCAGACCGCTAATCAGCGACGACACCACAACCACAGAGGTAATGCCGATCACGATGCCGAGAATCGTAAGCCCAGACCGGAAGCGGTGCGTCCAAACGGCGGACATCGCCATTCTCAAGTTTTCAACGGGTGAGATCTGCATCGGTCCTTATTCCGCCCTCAACGCTTCGATTGGATCGAGATTGGCGGCCTTCGCCGCAGGATACCAGCCGGAAACCATTCCGACAATTGTGGACACACCGACCGCAAGAATCATGAAAGCGGGCGTCACGTTAGCCTTGAATCCGAAGGCGGCGGACACCCCATAGGCAACCAAGGCACCAAGCGCCAGTCCGATTGCTCCGCCCATGGCCGACATGATGACGGATTCCATCAGGAACTGAATCTTGATGTCGCTCTTGCGTGCGCCGAGCGACTTGCGGATTCCGATTTCGCGCGTCCGTTCGGTAACGCTTACGAGCATGATGTTCATGATGACAATACCGCCAACCAGCAAGGAAATTGCGGTGAGCGGTACGACAACGGCGGCGATGACACCGATGATTGTCGCGATAAAGGCACGGATCGAGTCGGGGGTCAAGAAGTCGAAATTGTCGGGCTTGCCGGGGAGAGTCTTGAAGCGCGACCGCAGTGCGGCCCGCGTGACGTCGAGTCCATCTTCGAGTTTTAAGCCGGTTTCTGGCCGGGGACGTCCATAAATCGAGATGGTTCTTGCCGTTGGAAAGGTGCGGGCGTAAACCGTGGTCGGCATATAGACTTGGTTGTCCTGGTTGCGTCCGCCAGCGGATCCCAGTTTTTCTTGAACACCGACGATGGTCAGTTCGACACCCTGCACCTTGATCTGCTTTCCAACGGGTGAGCCGACCGGAAAGAACGTGGAGCGGACTTCATCGCCGACTACGCACACGGGCTGTGAGGCTCGCTCTTCCTGGTCTGTGAAAAAGCGTCCATCGACAATGACGAGTTCGCGGATCTCAGGAAGCGTGGCGGAGACCCCGATGATCGTCGCGGTTTCCAACGTTTGGTTCTCGAATTTGATGTCGGCAAAGCGCTGTTCGTAAGGGCTGTAGAGGATCGAGTCGCCTGTGGTGAGGCGCAGATACTGGAGATCTTCTTTGCGGATGGCCTTGTTGTAGCGGAGTTTTTCGAGGCGTTCTTTGCGGCTCATACGACCGGTGGAAACCAGTTGGCCAATGAGGTAGGCATCGCTGCCGAAGGCTTTCGAGGCCGAATCTTCGGCATAGTTGCTCATGCCGTCAATAGCCGCGCCGACGATCACAACGCTGCTCACGCCGATGATGACGCCAAGCAGCGTAAGAAAACTGCGCAGTTTATGAGCGCGGATGGAATCAATCGCCAACCCGAAGGCGGTCATCAAACTTTGGTAAAGGGGCATCGGGTCGCGAGGGACACTCTTCTTCCATGATAAGACGTCCGTGGTGTCGCGCTGGTTCTATTTCTTCTCGCAGGAAAACTTGCCTTTGGCCTGGCCCGCTAAGTCGACGCTACCTTTGGTCTTGGCACCGTCGATCTCGCCTTTGTAGACGACAGAGCCTTGATCGAAGTCGAAAGAGTATTCGAAGGCGTTGCCCGTGATCTTGCCGGTGACGTCGGCACTGCCGAGCATGCCTTCGTATTTGCCCGTGATTTTTGACCCTTCTTGTTTGAGGGTGAACGTCGGATTGCCGGTGCCCATGTCGGTTTCGACAGTGCAGGCCCAGGATCCGGTGAGGTCCGCGGCAAACGAGGCCGCAGAGGCGATGAGGAAAATAGCGAGAGTCTTCATTGCGTAGAAGAGGATAACATTGCGAATTAGCGTTTGCTTAGGGCGCGTTTTCCGACCACCGCTTCCAGCGTATCCGCCTTGAGCAGCAGGAGCAGCCACTTGTCATGCTGGCGCGGCTTGGCTTCCTGGATGCGCTTGGCAGCCCAGCGAGGAAGCGGCTTCCCAAATTTCGCCTCTAACAACGTGTGGAGAGTTTGGACCTTCGCCTCGACGAGTCCTTCGGCTTTGCCTTCAGCTTTGCCCTCAGCTTGGCCTCGCGCCAGCCCCTCAGCTTTACCTTGAGCTCTGCCTTCCGCCTTGCCCTCGGCAATGCACTTAACTTTGAGGTCTCTGAAGATTCCACCCAGTATCGGATGCTTCTCAATGTCGTAGTTTGTACGCATCTTATCCATCTCCATTTTGAATCGTTCGGGCATCGGACGCAAGCCCGAAAATACCGCCATCTGCGTCATGACTCGGCGGCGCTCCGGTTCCGGCAACGTCACGCTTCTCTGCAGGATCTCTTGCCAATTGCCTGCTCCGTTACCCGCGAGCAGAGCCAGCGCCAAATCTCCGGGGTTTCCACTCTGCACGAAGACTTCGGCGTCAAAAGCGCGGATATCAACCAATTCATAGGAGATCCGGATCCCGCCAAGATCCAGATGGTCGCTCATCCGCATCGGTCCGGAACCAATGTAGATGACCACCTGACGTATCCTCGACTTTCCGTACTTTCGCGCAGCCGCGAGCCCATACCCTCCGACACGGTGCGGCATCCATCGATCATTGCTGCTCTGAAACTCGAAATGCAGTAGAGAGTCATCGCTCAGCAGAACCAGCAAATCCGCAAAGCGTTCTTCCACCGCCGCCAACTCGGAATTCAAAAACTCGCGGACCTCGGCGGGTCCGGCGAACATTCCCAACAGCGTGGGCCGATCCTTCTGGAACAGGTCTTTCACTACGGCATCGTAGTGGAACCGTTGCTTGGCCATCGGACAGCCTCCAACCTCTATATAATCGCGAAATGGTCAGCCGCCGCAGTTTTCTCCAATTCCTTCCCTTTGCCGCGCTTGCGCAAACTTCGCAATCGTTCCATTCCCACGAACCACTCGTGATCGAGCGCAAGCGCCAAGGCAAGCCGCGCGCCGGCCAGACGGTGATCGCCATTCAGCCACACAGCGACGACATCCCGATCTTCGCCGCTGGATTGTTTGCCAAGCTCATCGATGAAGGCGCAACACCGTATCTGATCCGAGTCACCAACGATGACATGGCAGGGCCGGGCAATTACGCCGAAACCGTGGCGGCCAATCAGCGCGATCAGGATGCCCTCGCCCAAGTATTTGGCGTGAAAAAAGTCTTCGAACTCAACTACAACAATCACATGATGGACAACATCGCGAGGTCGGAACTCCGCGCCCGGTTCATCTTTCTGTTCCGCCTGCTCAAGGCCGACATCGTGATCACCTACGATCCCACCGGCCACTACGAAGAGAATCCCGATCACTATGTCACCAGCGCCTGCGTGGAGGCCGCCGCCTGGATGGCCGGTGGATCCAAAGACTATCCGGAACACTTCGAGGCAGGATTGAAGCCCCATAGCGTGAAGGAGAAATACTACTTCGCCCGATTCCAACAACAGATCAATCGCGTGATCGACATTGGACCCTGGGTGGAGAAAAAGATAGACGCGAACCTCGAAAACAAGGCACAGGGTCCTGCCGGGGAGACTGGCGCTAAACTGCGCGCGCAGTTGGCCAAAGAAGGCAAGCGGTTGCCGTTGTTGGGAGACAACGACACCACCGCCAATCGCGAGTACATCCGACAGTTCGTTTTGGCGCGCGACCGTGAAACCGGCAAGCGCAATGGACTCGAATACGCAGAGGCGTATCATTACATAGGGCCCCCTGAAGATGCTGTGGGCGACTATATCCGCAAGAATGTTCGTTGATGTACCATTGTCTATAGAGATTGCAATGAATCTAGGTAAGGTATGGTTGGTCGGAGCGGGTCCAGGGGATCCAGAACTGCTGACGCTTAAGGCGCTACGCGCATTGCAGGCAGCAGAGGTCGTGATCTATGACCGGCTCGTGAGCGACGAGATCCTAGCGCTGGCAAACCCAGCGGCGGAACTTCTCTACGCGGGCAAAGTGCAAGGCCAACAGGAAGAGATTCAAGAATTCATCTTCCGGATGCTGGTGGACTATGCGAAGTCCGGAAAGCGCGTGGTGCGGCTGAAAGGCGGCGATCCGCTGGTCTTCGGACGCGGTGCCGAAGAGTGGCAGTGCCTCAAAGATGCCGGCATTGAAGTGGAAATCGTACCGGGCATCAGTTCTGCAGTGGCAGTTCCAGGGATGGCGGGGATACCTGTGACCTACCGCGGCGTCGCCGACGGATTCGCCGTGATCACGGGACATCTGCGCAGCGAAGGCCAGGAAGTGGACTGGAGCAAGTACGCACGCGTCGACACTCTCGTCATTTTGATGGGCGTCGCGACACGAGCGGCAATCGCTGCCGAACTGATTCGCCACGGGCGTCCGGCATCGCAGCCGGTGGCGTTTGTGGAACGAGGATCGACAGAGCGGGAACGCGTAGTGGTTGCCACGCTCGGCGAGGTCGCAAGAGGCGAAGTCGAGGTAACCAACCCGGCTGTTTTCGTCGCCGGCGAAGTCGTCCGCGTTCGGACCCATGTGGTAGACGCAGCAGCGCTTGGAGCATCCGTAAAGACTTTGTGAAATATACGCAAGCTGTGATAAGATTTCTCCCAATGTGACAAAGTTCCCAAGTCACGCGAACTTTAGAAAGGGTCAATGTGAGATCTAAAATCACGCTGCTTCTAGTAGCAGCAATGCTCAGCATGTCGGTACTGATGGCGCAGGAATTCCGCGCCACGATTACGGGCCGTATACTCGATGCTTCCGGGTCAGCCGTACCGAACGCCAAGGTCCAGACAACCAACGCCGCAACCAGCGAAACTTCAAACGCTACCACCGACACATCGGGCAACTACACAATCCCGTTCCTCCGCCCGGGTCAATACAAACTCAGCGCAACCGCTTCGGGATTCAAGACCTACAACCGCGCGAACATCACCATCCAGGTCGGCCAGATCGCTGGTATCGATGTTGCCCTGGAAGTCGGAGCCCTCACCGAATCCGTCAATGTCACCGCCGATAGCGCTCTGCTTGAAACGCAGACGGCGAGCCGCTCGGCGGTTATCAATCAAATGCAGGTTTCGGAAATGCCGCTGAACTCGCGCAATCCGTTCATGCTTGGTGCTATGATGTCGGGCGTCACGTTCCGCGGTGCCGCCATCTGGCAGCGCCCCTTCGACAACGGCGCGATCGCCGAATGGTCCGTCAACGGCGGACGGCAGTCCAACAACGAATTCCTGATGGATGGCGCTCCCAACAATGCGCAGATGGGCGGCAACAACATTGCTTATGTGCCAATCGTCGACGCAGTGCAGGAGTTCAGCGTGCAGCAGAATTCTTACGACGCGCAGTATGGCAAAACTGGCGGCGGCGTGTTCAACGT
>CAZCPL010000300.1:0-6448 GCA_964500255.1 uncultured Solibacteraceae bacterium
GCACCGAGGATTGCAGGGATTCGTCGGCGCGCTGTTCGAGGATGCCAAGCGCAAACTGCACCCGCGCGATCGGTGCCGACAGCTCATGCGCGATATCGCCCAAAAACCGCTTCTGCCCCTTGACGAAGCCTTCGAGCCGTTCGGCCAATGTATCGATCTGTTTGCCGAGGTCGCCGATCTCGTCGTTGCGCGGTTCGGCTGCATGAATCTGAAACTGTCCCATAGCGATACGCCCGGTGGCAGCGCGCATACGCGCTACGGCAGAAGTAATGCCGCGGATAAAAGGCAGCCAACAGAGCAGTGAAACCATCAGTACCGCTGCTGCGAATCCAACCCACATCCGAAAATCGAGAAACAGCGGACCTCGAAACAGAGACTCCGTGCGAAACAATAACACGCCGGGCTGAAGCTCGTCGTCCCAACTGCGAACCGGGATTCTTGTCCCGATCCAATAGGCTTTCGGTTCGCCAGCCAAAAGGAAGAACACGATTTCGGCGGGGCGCCTGCCAGGTCCTTTCTTCCGGTCTCCTTTCTTCTTTCCGGGCGGCCCTTTCTTCTCTTCGCCCCGCGGTGGAGGAGGTGGCGATGGGCGTCCTCCATGGATGCGCGCCATCACTGCCTGTGGAATCGCGTTTGGTTTTCCGTCGAGCGGATCCCCATCCGGCGTGATCAGAAAAATGCTCACATCCAAGCTCCGCTCGTAACGGCTCAGGATGACGGGCCGCTCTTCGATCGAGCCAGCTTCGATGTCGCGGGTCACTTCGACAGAGGTAGCCAGGATTCGCTCCCGTACGGGCCCCGCGAGAAGTGCATCGGGGTCGAGTCCGAATTGCGCTTTCAGAAAGACCACGAACAGCAGTGTGACCGCGGTCAAATTCAGCAGCACCAGCAAGGCGACTTTGCGGGAAAGTGTCATGCCGTGCGGAACCGGTATCCCACTCCGCGGATAGTTTCAATGAAACGCGGGTCTTTCGGATCGTCGTTGAGCTTTCGTCGAAGCGACGAGATATGGACGTCGATCGAGCGGTCGAATACTTCAAAGTCGCGCTCTGCAACCTCAAGCAGCAGTTGTTCGCGCGTCTTCACCCGCCCAGCTGAACGTGCCAGCGATGCCAGGATCTCGAATTCCTGACGCGTTAATGTCATTGGTTCTTCGCCGAGTGTCGCGGTGTAAGCGGCGAGGTCCAGCACGAGGCTACCGCAGACGATCCTCTCTGCTTTGGATTGCGCCGAAGAACGAGAAACTTGCGGGGATGCGCGCCGCAGCACCGCCCGTAAACGGGCCAATAGCTCGCGTGTGGAAAACGTCTTCGGCAGGTAGTCGTCCGCGCCAAGTTCGAGCCCAACGATGCGATCCGATTCCTCACCGCGGCCCGTCAACATCAGCACTGGCGTCGATGAATGCATGCGCAGACGCTTCAGCACTTCGAAGCCGTCCAGCCCTGGAAGCATCACGTCGAGGATGATGGCGTCGAAGGGTTCGCGCAGTGCGAGCTCCAAGCCCTGTGTTCCGTTGTGAACGAATTGAACCGCGTAGCCCATCGGTTCCAGATAGTCTTTGACAAGTTTGCAGAGTCGTGTGTCGTCCTCTATGAGAAGAAGGCGCGGCGAAGAGACGGCGGGCTGCTGCATCTTTCTCATTATCGATCGAGAATCGCAAGCTTTACTCGAACTTTACCATTCCCCAACAATTTGCCAAGCCAAGCGCATGAAGACTTTACATTGCGGGAGCCTAATGGAACCAAGAGGAGATCCACTCCGTGGAACATCGAATGAAGCTCTTAAAGCCTGTGCTGTTCAACACCGCCCTGTTGCTTGCCTGCAGCGGCGCGCTCATCTTGCAAGGACAACGGCCCGCGACACCTCGCGCGCCGGGAGATCCACTGCCCGGCCTGACAACCGCTCAAACCAGCGAGTTTCGGGCGGGGCGGGAGGATTTCACCGAAGTCGAAACCGAAGAAGATGGCCTCGGTCCGGCTTACAACGGCACAAGCTGCGCAGCCTGCCACAATCTGCCGGGCATCGGCGGGGCAGGGAACACGGCAGTGATCCGCGCCGGGCGTTTGGAAAACGGCGTCTTTGCGTCGCCCAGCGGCACGAACTTGATCCATCTGTTCTCAACCCCTGAACACGGCTGCCAGCCGCAGGTTCCGGCGGATGCGAATGTCCTCATTCGCCGCATTCCGACGCCTTTGTTTGGCGCAGGCTTGGTGGAAGCGATTCCCGACGACGCGATTCGGGCGGTTGAGGATCCAACGGATCGTAACGGCGATGGCGTGCGTGGCCGCGCGGCCTTGGTGATTGACCCTGGCGGCAACCGCCAGCGGGTAGGCCGCTTCGGTTGGAAGAACCAGTACGCCACGCTGCTGGCCTTTGCCGGCGACGCATACCTCTTCGAAATGGGCATCACCAATGATCTGTTCAGAGACGAGACTGCTGCTGGCATCTCGCCGCAGAAGCTTGCGGAATGCGACAAAGTACCCGGCAATGAGGATCCCCGGGATCCCATCACCGGCCGCCGCGGCATCGACAACTTCGCCAATTTCATGCGATTTCTGGCACCGCTTGACCGCTCAATGGATGGAGCATCCGAAGCCCAGCGCGGTGCGCAGATCTTCAATGAAATCGGCTGCGCGGCCTGCCATACGCCCGTCATGATGACCGGGCCGAACGCTGCGATTCCTGCTCTCGATCGCAGGCCCGTGGCACTTTTTTCGGATCTCCTGCTGCACGACGTGGGCACGGGCGACAACATCCCTCAAGGGGCCGCGAACGGAAACGAGTTCCGCACCGCGCCCCTTTGGGGGATGCGGCAGCGTAAGATGCTGCTGCACGATGGGCGGGCTTTGAGCGCAGGGCAAGCAATCGAGCAGCACGGGCGCGAAGGCGAGCGTTCGCGGCGCAACTATCGTGGCCTGCCTCCAGAGGATCGGCAAACTCTGGTGGCTTTCCTCAATTCCATATAGAGGGTTCAGGGGGTTGCGGAGTGCGACTACGCCTCCGGAACCCCTATTTTCTTGAGGATCGTGATCATTGGACACCGGTTGGTGAAGGCCGACTGGAAGAGATTGAGCCCAACGAAGGCCGTCAAGTAGAAGAAGCCGGGGTGATACCAGTACCCGAGGGCGACCGACAGCATGACGAAGAATCCAGCAATCAGACGGAGGTAGCGTTCGACGTTCATAGCCACCAAGATGCTCTTTGGCGGCAACGGTGACATTTCTAGACCCTTGGGGGTCGCGTCGGCATCTCAAAGAGTCGAAGAGATGCTGTTATTTGCTCTACGTTTCGCCGGGATCGCCCCCGGAATCAGCCAATGACTCGTGTTGCAGTCATCGGATCCGGTATTTCGGGCCTCTCTGCCGCCTACTATCTGAGCCGCAAACACGAAGTGACGGTCTTTGAGGCGGATTCGCGCATTGGTGGCCATACGCATACGATCATGGTCGGCAATACCCCCGTCGACACCGGCTTCATCGTCCACAATGAACGCACGTATCCCAACTTTTGCCGCCTGATCGGTGAACTCGGTCTCGAGAAGCAAGATAGCGAGATGTCGTTCGGTGTGCGCACCGAAAGCGGCGACTTCGAATACTCCAGTCGCGGACTCGGCGGCTTTTTTGCGCAGGGCTCCAACTGGCTCAATCCCCGTCACTATCTGTTGCTAAAAGAGATCCTGCGGTTTAACCGTGAAGGCCCGCGGTTCTTGAAAGAGCAGAGCCATGCGGTTGGTGTGACGCTCGGTGAGTTTCTTGCGCAGGGCAACTATGCGAATGTCTTCGTCGAACGCTATCTCTACCCGATGGCGGCTGCTGTCTGGTCGATGCCCGCGCAAGAGATGGCCGGATTTCCAGCGCTCACACTATTGCGATTCTTCGAGAACCACGGCATGCTGGGCGTGAACACCCATCCGCAGTGGAAGGTCTTGAAGGGCGGCAGCCATTCCTACTTCGGTCCTTTGACCAAGCCCTTTCGTGAGCGGATCCAAAAGAGTGTGCGTATCGTTGCGGTGCGTCGTGGTGCCAGTGGCGTTGGTATTCAAATTGAGGGCCGAACCGAGATCGAGCATTTCGATCATGTAGTCTTTGGCTGTCATGGCAATCAAGTGTTGCCCATGTTGGCAGATGCCTCCGATCGCGAAATCGAGGTTCTGGAAAACTTCCAAACCAGCCGCAACGAGACTTGGCTGCATACCGATACCGCCATGCTGCCGCGGCGCAAGGCCGCACGCGCCTCTTGGAACTACTGCCTCACAAACGATGGCATGGTGAATGTCACCTACGACATGAATCGGCTGCAGTCGCTGAACGATCCTGCGCAATACTGCGTCACGCTGAATCCGAGAGAAGGTTCTATCGATCCGGCGCGTGTGATTCGGAAGATGGTCTACCATCACCCCCTGTACACTCGAGCGGCGGTAACGGCGCAGGGGCGCTGGAGCGAGATCAGCAACGAACGCACGCATTTCTGCGGCGCTTACTGGTTTTATGGATTCCACGAAGATGGTGTAAAGTCCGCGGTGCGAGTCGCCTCGGCTCTAGGTGTTGAGGTCTGATGTTGGAATCCGCCATCTATTCCGGCACCGTCCGGCATCGCCGATTTCGCCCGGCGACGCATGCGTTTACCTACGAGGTCTTCATGGCCTTTCTGGACATCGACCGCATTCCCGAGTTGATGGCGAAGTCCGCTGTCTCAAGTTATAATCGTTGGAATTGGGCAAGTTTTTACCAGAAAGATCACTTCGGCGATGCCGCGCTGCCATTGCGCGAGAGGCTGCGCCTCGATGCCGGGAAACACGGTGTGGACTTTCCCCAGGATGGCCCAGTGTTTCTACTGACGAATTTGCGATATTTGGGATACTGCTTCAATCCAATTTCTTTGTATTTCTGCTATGACCGCGCCGGCGGACCTCCCCAAGCGATTCTGGCCGAGGTGAACAGCACCTTCGGTGAGCATCGCAATTATTGGCTGGGATCGCACAACCGGCTCACAGAAGGCCTGAAATTTCATAGCCCGAAGGCGATGCACGTATCGCCGTTCATGGACATGAAACTCGACTATGAATTTGTCTTCAACGAGCCTGGCGACAAGCTTGTGGCCCATATGAATACACTCGAAGAAGGTTCGACCTTTTTCGACGCCACGTTGACGCTGACACGCAAACCTTGGACAGCCGCCAACCTGACCTCGGCGTTGGCAAAGCATCCCTGGATGACGGCGAAAGTCATTGCGGCAATCCACTGGGAAGCGCTCCGGCTATGGGTCAAGCGCGTTCCCGTTTACGAACATCCTGCTGGGAGACGATGAGTTGAGCTTCGCATCGAAGATACTGTTCCGAACACTGCGCGGATTGCGCGAAGGCTGCTTGCGGATGACGCTTCCTGACGGATCGAAGGAGACCTTCGGCGATCCAGGTGCGGATTTACGGGCGGAAATGCATGTCCACGACGATCGCTTCTTCTCAAGACTCCTGTGGGGTGGCAACGACGAAGGCGGCGATGCCTATATGGATGGCGACTGGACCACACCCGATCTTGTTGCCGTCTGCCGCCTCGCTGTGCGTAACGTGAGGCACCTTGAACAGGCGGATTCCCGTTGGGCCTGGTTGAGCCGATTGCTCGGCAGGCTCGCGCACCGGGCCCGCGGCAATACGATCACGGGCAGCAAGAAGAACATCGCGGCGCACTACGATTTGAGCAACGATTTCTTCCGCCTGTTTCTCGATTCCAATATGCTGTATTCGGCCGCCGCCTACACTTCTGTCGACGACTCATTGGAAGAAGCGCAGACAGAGAAAATCGACAGGCTCTGCAGAAAGTTGCAGTTGCGGCCGGAAGATCGCTTGCTGGAAATCGGCACCGGCTGGGGCGGCTTCGCGCTGCATGCCGCCCGCTACTACGGCTGCCACGTCACAACAACGACGATCAGCCAGCAGCAGCATGATTACGCGGCAGCGCGCTTCTCAGAGGCGGGCGAAACAGGCCGAAAGATTCAGCTATTGCAGCAGGACTATCGCAAGCTCACCGGCACCTACGACAAGATCTGCAGCATCGAGATGTTCGAAGCCGTGGGACTCGCTCACTACGATGACTTCTTCGGCGCGTGTGACCGTTTGCTGGTTCCAGATGGCGTGATGGCCATGCAAACGATCACCATGAACGAGCAGAATTTTCCGGCATATGTAAAGCAAAGCGATTGGATTCAGAAGCGCATTTTTCCAGGTGGCGAACTGGCTTCTGTCACCGAGATTCAAAGGTCGCTTTCCCGTTGCACCCGTCTTGGCTTGATCGCGGTGGACGAAATCGGGCTGCACTACGCCTTCACTCTCGAAGAGTGGCGTCGCCGCTTCTGGGCTTCGATCGACGATGTTCGCGCCTTGGGTTTCGACGAAAGCTTTGTACGCATGTGGGATTTCTACCTCGGCTACTGCGAAGCGGCGTTTCGAGAG
>CAZCPL010000301.1:0-6442 GCA_964500255.1 uncultured Solibacteraceae bacterium
AGCAGGCTCTTTCCATTGCAGGCTTCGATCGCGCCTGAGCCCTGGCCGCCGTCGTTGAATTCGACAAACGCAAAACCTCGCGAATCACCGCTAAAACGGTCACGCACAATTTCCACTTTATCCGGAGAGTAGCCACTCTCGTTAAACAGGCTGGTGACATCTGACTCGTTCGCCTTGAACGGCAGGTTGCCCACGAACAATCTCATGCAGAAACTCCTTCACTCACTTCTGAACTGTCGCTGAAGAGTTTCAGGGTGACAAGCTCTGCGCTGGCAACAACCAAGTTCCGAGCCGGAATCAGACTGACACTTTCAACTGACCCCATCATTATGCCATAACCTTTGGACCGATTTGGGCGGATGTACTAGAGCCACCCACGCGCTTGGTAATACATTATCTTTGCTGTTTCCTGGCAAAGATCTAAAAATGCCAACCATCGCTTCTCTGGAAATCCTGCGCGTTTCAAAACATCCGGCGCTGGAAATGTTTGCATCGCGAATCCCGCCTTCCGAAACAGCCGAACGCTCCGATACACGTGATAGTCACTGGTCAACAGCACGAGCCGCGTTCCGGCATTGGCTTGCACCTCCCGTCGCATCAACGGTGTAAGAAACTCGACATTCTCCCGCGTGGATGTGGCGCGTGGCTCCAATTCGATGCGATCCGCCGGGACACTTTGTCCTATGAGAAACTCACGCATTGCCTCCGCTGACTGATATCCGGAGATGAAAATCCTCCGATAGTGACATTGCCGATAGGCTCGCACCGCATACAGCGCCCGAAGGTAGGAACTCTCCCCAATGACGTCCCCTTGATGAGACCCAGCCAACACTACCAACACGTCACCATCTGCCCCTTGCCATGGCTTGGCGAGTTGATCCGTCCACCAGGAAACGAGAGGTGTAAGACTCACAATTGCGAAGAGTAGACCAAACGCGGCGAGTCCATTGCGAATCCAAGCAACGGCAACCCTCATGATCGTTAGAAAGACAACCGCAATTGAAAGCGGAACGTCCGGCCGTCGTTCAGCGTATTGGTGATCTTGCCAAAGGCGGGAGAACTGAGATCGGGATTCGGTTCCGCAAATTGCGGCGTATTGAAGAGGTTGATCGACTCCGCCCGAAACGCGATCTTCTTCTCACGGGCGATTGTCCACAATCTTCCGAGAGATGCATTGATATTGCGGATACCGCCACGCCGGAACGTACTCACTCCAATATTGCCCCGCGGATCTGTCGGACGAATCAACCCAAAGGCGTTCCGTGGCAAAACGACATCCGGATGGTTGATCGCTATGCCAAGAATCGACGGATCAAGTATGTTTGGTCGATCGCCATTCACCCCGTCCACGTTGCCGGAACCTGGCCCGTCAGACCCCGTAATCACAGTAAACGGCATGCCCGTCTTCGCTAAAAAGATCGAGTTCAGATTCCATCGGCCAAAGAGTGAATCCCAGTGCCGAAGCTTGGGGCTGGCATAGTTCAACCGCACCAACGCCGCGTGGCTTGAATCGAACGTGCTGACGCCCTTCAAATCGGACACAACTTGCTCGGCTGTCTGACTGTAACCCTGCCTCGCATCGTCGCCCGCGGCAGTATTCAAATATGTCGCTCCTGTATCGATCGCCTTGCTAAACCAATACGCGGTATCCACGGTCAAGCCTCGCCAATTGGGCGCAATCAACGAGACGCGGCCGGCATCGAAATAGGCGTCGGCCCCATTCTGTACGGTGCGATAGTCGAAATACTTCGTGTCTGGACGCCGATCTGGAATCGTCGCCGTGGTCTGCGCAATACCCGCCACAACTTTCGCGCGATTCTCATGCCAGAGGATCAACAACTTCCGGCTGCGCGATCCCACATAGCCCGTCTGCAAACGCCAGTCACCACGCAGACGTGTTTCCCAACTGAAATTGTAGTGATGCGTATACGGGGCCTGCAAGGTGGAAGGAAACGTTGCGACGATGGCTCGAGCCCCCGGACCCAGCACCAGATCCCGAGCCGGATTGAGAAAATCCGAAGGAGCCTGAATCTCGAACTTCTGGAAGTTCGGAGGATTGAAGCGGTCAAGCTGTAGAGTGTTCGGAAAGACCGAGCCGAAGTGCAGCCCCCAAGCGGATCGTATGACACCGCGGGATCCAGGCAGGCGGTAAGCGAAGCCAAAGCGAGGTCCGATGTTGTTGCAGTCACAATTGTATTGAGTCTTATCTTTGCCCTCGAGTTCGCGCAACCCGTTCACGGGAGTGTAGCGCAATCCGTAAGACAACGTCAGATTCGGACGTACGCGCCAATCGTCGCCAGCATAAAAGGATTGATCCCAACCGCGGTGATAGCGCTGCGGATCTCCTACGGCGCCGCTATATCGCGAAGGCCGTCCTTCCAGAAAGTTCGTGATCGGATCGCGTCCAAAATCGGCGCGAAAGAAATAGTTCCCACGGTTGCTGTTCACTTCATACGAGTTGAACTGCATGCGTGTGACATCGGCACCCGCCGAAAACGCGTGATTCCCCGCCCGGCGTGTCCAACCGAGTCCGTAGCGAAATCGATTCTGCACACGGTCCAATGGGATGTTGTTTTGCGGTCCCAACCTTTCATAGGCCGTACCAATCTGGACCTGCGGACCTACCGCATCGGCGGGCATCTCCAACAATGTCGTATTCCGGTCGAAGCCCAAGGTCACGAGCCATTGCGTCCGCGGACCCGCATTGTGGGTCCACCCAAGCCGCGAAGCATGAGATCGCGTCGTCGTCAACGGATTCTGCCCCCCCAACAACTGAAACGCGTCCACATATTGGCTGGTAAAGGCATGTTTCGCGCTCAATCGATTGGAAGCACCTAGTTTTTGATCGATTTGCACAGAGCCGTTGGCCGTGTCGATGCTTTGGCGGGCGTTGGTATTGAGAGCCCGCCGGTCGATATCGACCCGGTTGGGACTCTGCACCGGATAGGCATTCAAAAACCTCTGAATCAGCCTCGCAGCCGCCGGATCGCTCACACGCGGCGTTCGTTCGCTATCGAGCGGAATGAGAATGTTGCCATTCACAAATCCGGTGATCTGCTGCAAACCGCCATCGAGCGAAAGCAGGGCGCCTTTCCAAAGCGGTGCCCCCAGGGTGAAACCATACTGGTTGTCCCGCGCAGGGCGAACGCTGCCCACTTGAAAAAACGACCGTGCGGTAAACGCACTGTCACCGTGGGTTGCGAACAAACTGCCGTGAATCCCTGCCATCCCTCGCAAAGCCGCTGGATGGATCGAGGCTGCAGGACTGCCGCCAAACTCCGATCCAAAGTAGTTCCGCTCGCTCTTGAACTCGGTGATCACCGTCGCGCTGGTGCCCATCCGCTGGTTCAATTCCTTCTGGGCGTTGTTGTCAATCTGGTTAAACTGTATGTTCTCGTTGCGGCGCGCCTCGCCGCTCTCGGTGTTCGTCTTGCCCAACAGGTTGGAAGCGGCAACACCAGGCGGACCAGGAGTCGGCGCGGGACTCTCAGAAGCCGGAACCGCCTGCGCAGGAACGGCAGGTTTCTTATCCTCCGCCTGCGGAGCGAACATCAGAAACACGAAGGTTAAGCAGATCACATGCATTGCTGAACAGGGGCCAAGTCCAGGATTTGTAAAGACTTTAGTTTATCGCAATCCACGGCCAGCCCCGCCGAACCGCCGGGTGACTGGTGCTCAATCAGGGTAGAATAACGAGAGTGACAACCAAGCCATTACAGGCCGGACTTCTCGAAGCTAAAGGTGCTCGTCCGGCACTGGCGGGATTCTTTGTCTCTGGACTGTTACTCTCTTTTCTAGGCGCGATCCTGCCCGCCTGGGGTTACCACTACACCGAAAAGTATATCCAGGTTGGCAACTATTTCGTCGCCTTCAATGGCGGACTGTTTCTGACCAACCGCATCGCCGAATGGCTGCTCATCCGCGTCGGAATTCGGTGGTGTCTGATCGCATCCTGTATGGCATCCTGTGCCGCTCTTCTAGAACTCGCCTGGTTTTCACCGCCCTATAGCGCAGCCTGGCGAATGCTGGGCCTTGTCGTGCTCGGGGGAGGAGCCGGCCTACTCCATTCGGCTATCTTTCAGGCTATCGGACCAATCTATCGACACGACCGCGCGGCCACTGTAAACATCGCCGGAATCTTCTTTGGCCTGGGATGCCTGGCTATGGCACTTCTCGTGGCTGGTACCTATTACGTTTACGATGTACCAACTATCCTCATGATCCTTGCGGCCATTCCCGGACTGTTCGCATTGGCCTATGGCCGTACCGCGTATGACGCCCCGGTCATCAAACCGCCCAGTACGTCTGACCTTCTAGCGGACTTCAGAAGTCCTATGGCCATCCAGTTCGGAATCCTGCTGCTGGTGCAGTTCGCCAACGAATGGTCGATCGCCGGTTGGCTCGCCATCTTTGTCACACAGAGGCTGGGAATCAACCCGTCGACATCGCTCTTTTACTTGGCCCTCTACTGGGTCTCCTTACTAGTCGGCCGTATCGCGGCCCAGCGGGTCCTGCCCGCCACGGGACACGGCAAGATCCTTTTTGCCGGTGCCGGTGCCGCACTGCTGGGATGTGCCATTCTCAGTCTGACCGACAACCGCTTCGGTATCGTGAGTGGCATCCTCTTTCTCGGCATTGGATTCGCGCCGGTGTACCCCCTCATCGTCGAGCAAATCGGCGACCGCTTCCCCTACTACGATCCGGTTTTCTACCACGGAATCTTCTCTCTAGCGTTCACTGGCGCACTGTTAGCTCCGGCAGGCCTTGGATATCTTGCCGATGCTTTCGGAGTAAGGTGGATCATGGCTGCTCCGTTGGTGGGAAGCACAATCGTCTTCTTTCTACTGCTTATGTTGATGATTGAAAGCAAGTTAGCACAACGGGGCTCCAGGACCATTCTCCCAAGCGCAAACAAGGGATAGTACTGGGAACGTAGAACTTTCGTCAGTTAAATACATTACATATAAACCTTTTTGTGACAGTTCTATTGTTTGTTGCTTGGAGACACGTATAATCAAAGTACCAATGAACGTCGCTCTGACCTCCCTAATCCGCGGGGAGCTCCTCAACCTTGAGGGCGTCAAACGGTTATCACCCGTTAGACGTTTTACGAGCTTACTGACGTCGGAAACTGCACCAGAGTGTCTGTACTTCCTCGATTCGGGCTTTGTCAAAGTAGTCCGGCGCGGGGATGATGCGAAGGAAGTGATCGTCAGTATCATCGGCCCAGGGGAATTGTTCGCGGAACATGCAATTCAACGGATCCCACGACCGTTTACAGCGGAAGTGATCCAAGACGGAGTAATCTACGAGATTCCGAGAGACATCTTCTCGGCTTTCTGCCAGCGTCATCCAGAAGTTTGGAGACTGCTTTGGGAGTTGGCCGTTGGGCGTCAACTGGAACTCGAACAGAAGGTGGCGCTGTTGTGCCTGCAGGATGTGGAGTATCGCATTCTGTACTATCTGGCACAATTGGCGCAAGCGTTTGGACCGCCAGGTAGCGATCAAGCCGAGTACAGCATTCCGCTGTCACAAAGCGAGCTCGCCTCACTGATCGGGGCAACGCGGGAAACCACCTCTACAACCCTGAACGCACTTGCAAGGCAAGGTCTACTGAAGTTGGGCCGCCGTCTTGTAATCGTGAGTTCACTGGAGACCATTCGAACCGCAGCCAAGGCACGTGCAGCCAAGGCGAATGCGGCATCGTCGCCGTCGAGCTAACTATACTTTTCCGATCCCCCTACCGCTTCGAGCGGGGCGGGGTCGAGCGTACGGGTTCTGGCTGTTCCTCAGGGGGAGACGAGGACAGCATCTGGAAGAAGAGTCCAAGAACAAAGAATCCGACGATTGCTGCACTGATGAACATAAAACCCCATTCTGCGGCCGCTGACTCAGACAGGGCCGCTTGTACTTCTAAGAGCGCCGCGTGCTTACTTTTGATGACGCTGGAACTGAAAATTTAGTTCCAGGCACGATCAGAAGTTTGCAGGCGGCCTCTCTGTTTTTTGGCGAAGTGGGCAGCGACCGGTGACGGGTTGCCGAGAGGCTCTATCGTCACTACGCTCATGCATGCTACGTTTTCGCTATGCGTGTGGATTTCGCTTTTGGAAAGACCGGACTCACGGTCGATCTCCCTTCCCGCTTCGACTACCGTCTTCTAGAGGCGCGCGGCGCCAAACCTCTCGACGATTCGGATGCCGCCCTCGAACAGGCGATCAACCATCCCATCGGATGCCCACCCCTCTCGGAACTCGCCAAAGGCAAACGCAGCGCCGCTATCTCGGTCTGTGACATTACCCGGCCGGCTCCGAACAAACAGACTCTCCCACACATTTTGAAGTGCCTCGCCGACGCAGGAATCGCGGCTTCGGAAACCCGCATCCTGATCGCCACCGGCCTCCACCGCCCAGCGACCGAAGCGGAGATCGACGAGCAGCGCGCC
>CAZCPL010000302.1:0-6385 GCA_964500255.1 uncultured Solibacteraceae bacterium
GCGGTGAGCTTTGGACTGGGCGGCGATGAGGCTGGAGGTCCTGCGGCGCAGTTCCGCGAGGTCTTCGCGTTTGCTCGCGATCACGGGATGCGGTTGACCTGCCATGCGGGTGAAACGACGGGTCCTGAAAGTGTCTGGCAGGCTTTGGAGATCGGCGCGGAACGAATTGGGCACGGTATCCGCGCGATCGAAGACGCTGCTTTAGTGGCGCATCTTGCTGCGCAAAGGATTCCGCTCGAAATCTCGATCACCAGCAACGTTCGGACTGGTGCGGTGTCTTCTTACGCAGAACATCCGGTGCGGAAATTGTTCGATGCGGGAGTGCCGCTGATTTTGAATACGGACGACCCGGCGCTGTTCGATGCCCATTTGGTTGGCGAATACGAGATCGCGGCGCAGCGATTCGAGTTCACCGGAGAAGAACTTCGATTGCTTGCGCGCAACAGTCTCGACTATCGCTTTTAGAGCAGCAGTCGCTCCCCGGTGGTGGCGTCGAAGATCCAGGAACTTTTGGCCGGCAGTGTCAGATCGACTCGTTTGCCCGAGCGGAACTGCATCGTCCGCTTGCCTCCGTCTTTGGAATGGATGAGCACCAGCCCTCCTCCGGCATGGATGATGTCTCCAACGGCTTCTGTATAAAGATGTGCTCCCGCTTTGAAAGCGATGTCGCGGAGTTTCTCGCCCGTGAGCGGCGGATCTGCGAGATAGTGCAGGTTTGGGCTGGATGGCTCCAGCAACTCGCGTGTGAACGCTTTGCTAAGGCTCGTACCGTCGGTATATCCAGGCTGGCCTTGCAAGACAACATGGATTCGGCCAGGCGCGATCAGTTGCTCTCGAATGAACTCTCGCTGCACCGCCGACAGTAGCCAGGTATTGGCGAACACGATCACTTTGAACCGGTTCAAATCGATCTTCTGCAGGTCTCGAAGGTGGATCGTTTCGATTGCCGCCCCACTGCGATAGGCCTCTCCGATCGTGCGGTTCACGGCCCCGGGATCGGTTATGGGATCTGTGCCTTGAATCGAGCCGGTGTAATAGAAGACTTCGGTGTCGAAGACATAAAGCACATCGCCCGCTGGTTCGTAGCGTTTTTGATGATACCGGTCAAGCAGTTCGCGGAGGCGCGTGATTTCGGCCATCAACCGGAAGTCCTGCCACCAGCCCGACTGGTTGCCGGGGCCGAAATCGTAATACCACAGTCCTGCGCCACGCGTGTAGCTTTCCATCACATTGCGGCGGATGAGCGCGTAGTCCAGATCGAGATCGGTGAGGCGGAAGGCGCTGTCGACATTGTTCTGCCAGGCCCAGGACGGGGTCTGGTCCATTTCGTCGAGGAACAGCTTGCCATTGGCGCGGATCGATTCGACCAGAGCCCGCGTAACGCCGGATCCGCCGAGGTCGCGGAACAGAGTCCCGTAGGCTTGCGGGGCGCTCAAGTAATCGATGTGGGGTGATTCGAGCAACTTGTGCAGACAAAGATGTCCGCCAGTGGCCTGACGGTCGAACATCGAAAAGAAGTAACCGTAGAAGGTGCCGGTAACGATGGGACGGGGCCAGTTGCGTTTTACCAATGCGCAGAGGTCGAGAATACGATTGGCAACGAGTTCCTGTTGGCAGCGATAGTAATCGACGACGTCGGAGCGTTTGACGGGATCGCGAAAGATGCCATCGTCGAGCACTTTTCGAGCTTCCACCAAAGGGATGGGAACCGGTGGTTTTGCATTCATACTTCGATAGCGATCGAACTGTGCCTGCATCGGTGCGCTGGTATCGGGCTCGTTGCGCATGAAGCCCCAGTAGTGCCATTCGCCGTAGACGCCGCAGGCAACATGGATGCCCGCGAGTCCCTCGGCTTCGGGAGTCTTGGCTAGTTCCCTGAGAAGTTGCGTGGTCTTCTCGCGGGCGGCCTGCATCCATTTATCGGAGGCGAGGCTGGCGCGTGGAGTTCTTCGAAGATCGTCTTGGATGATGCGGACCGGAACCGTGCGGTCGATCTTTTCCAGATCGCCATTGGCGTATCGAGTGAGTTCGGCAGGATTCTGTCCCATCCACCATTTTGGCGCGTTCAAGTGCCAGCGCAGGACCACGGCGCCGTCGGGGCAAAGACTGAGGACGCCGCGGATCTGCTTGCGGGCGAGTTCGATCGAAAAGACGTCCGGTGCGGTCCAGCACTCTTCTAGGAACAAGTCGAGCTGGAAAAGTTTGAAGCCGGCTTCAACGAACTGCTGGATGCTCTGCCGCGGCCCTTCCTCCCAGCTGTAGCGGCCTCCAAGACAATCCGTTAACGCATAGAAGCTGGCGTAAACGGGCTTGTCACGGATGTGTAGCGTTGGCTTGCCGTTCCACTCGCGGACTGCGGCGGTAACGGGGGCGATGGGTGCAAGTGTGGCTGCGGACGCGGCCACAGCACCGGTGGCGGATGCCACAAACGTTCGGCGATCGATCACAGAACGATTATAGAATTCTATTTGCGAGACTCTTCTTCGAGAGCGTACAGCTCTTTCCAGATATCGTCATCGTGCGGTTCCCAATCGCGCGGATTTCCGCCGGTGAGATTGAGTTCGTTCACGCGGAGCGTCCCGTGGCCGAAGGGGCAGATGTAGTCGGTGCGCGGAGGTCCAAGCAGGATATGGTGCCACCCGCCGCCGAACACCGGCATACGAAGCTTTCGCAGGCAAGTGCGGCAACGATACCGCTGATCCCAAAAGACGAGCCACAGCATCCCGGCACAGAGCAGAAAGTGTGCCATTGCCATCAGTGTGAAAGGCAGGTCGTGCTGGAACGGTGCCAAGCTAAACCGGTTGATTTGTTTCGGAAAGACGACGTACAGCAGCTTCCCCGAACCGTATGCGAATGCCAAGACTGCTATGAGCTTGGCTAAGAAATAGCCCCAGTACTTCATCCCTATCCAGTTAGACTCCCTTTGGGTAGCGAAAGTTCCCGATGACGAAACAGCTCTGTCCTCAGTGTAGAACGAAAGTTCTAAGCAAAAGATCGGGAGAACGTGACGATTTCTTGAGCGCTAAAATGATCTCATTCCTGCCCATGACTTACACGTACAAACATGTAGCCAAGATGAGCGGTCATTCGCTACTGAATCCGGCGTTGACTCAAGACGATCCGGATGCTGGTATCGCGATCGCGACAAAGTACGATGCCTATGACTTGGCGCGCGCCGCTGAAATCTTGAAAGGAACCACCATCAAGGCGAGCACGACGATCGGGTTCCCCCACTGCGGGCACACGACTTCGATCAAGGTGGCCGAGGCTGCCCAGGCTTTGAAGGACTTGACGTTGATGAGCAAGCACTCAGCGGCTCATGTCCAAGTGAAGGCGGCGGGAGGCATCCGCGGCCTGGATGCCCAGTTGAAGGTCCGCGAGATTGGCGTCACTCGCATTGGTGTGACCCGCATGGCGGCGATGCTCGACGATGCTTGTAGACGGTTGGGTATCCCTGAGGTGGGCGGCGGCACCGGTTCCACGACCGCGGCACCGGCGGGGTATCGATGAGAGCCGCACTCTACTTAGTTACTGCCTCTTTGGCATTTGGTCAGCAGAAGCCGTTGACCAGGGGTCCGAACCCGCCAGTGGTTTTGCTGAATGGATATCAACTGATCTGTTCGGCCACCCCTGTCAACAGTTCCGATACGTTTGGACGGCTGGAGCAACTCTTGACAGAGTCGGGCCGGGAAGTTCGGTTTTTCGACAACTGCCTGCAGCGCAGAATCAGTATCGAGCGGCTGGGGCAGGCGCTGGGTGCTTATCTTGCAGACATGAAGTACGACGATGGATCGGCTGTCGAGGAAGTCGACCTGATTGGTCACAGCATGGGCGGACTTATCGCGCGCTGCTACCTTTCCGGGCGCCAGGAAGACGGGACGTTCCAACCGCCTTTTCCGAAGCGGGTGCGCAAGCTCATCACGATTGGGACGCCGCATTTTGGCGCGGAATTTGGCGTCGCAGCGCCGGATTTGCAAGCCGCGGCGATGATTCCCGGAACGCGCTTCCTATGGGAACTCGCCACCTGGAACCAGTTTCAGGAGGATCTGCGAGGGGTGAGCGCATTGACAATTGTCGGACGTTCGAAAGACCGCCCGGGGGATGGCCTGGTGAGCGCTCTGAGTGCCTCGTCGTACTTCGTTCCCTGGCTTCCTGCCGACCGCACTCGCTTAGTCGCCGGCTGCCACACTTCAGGCATCGCCGCGATTTTGCTGGGCTGCAACTTTGGCGAGACCGCGATTGCCAATATCGGTGCGGCGACGCATCCGACTTGGCCTTTGATTCGGGGATTTCTGGCCGGAGACGAGGAGTCCCTGCGCGAGCGGGCATCCGCGGAATTGGATACCGAACTGTCGGCCCAAGCCTCGCTATGGATTGGCTACAGCGACGAATCCAACACCGTTTTGGATGCAAGCATGTTCGCGGCGAGTTTCCGCGATGCACCGGAAAGCGAGCCGGAGCTTTTACAGGCGGTTCCGAACTCGCCCGCGAGGATCCTGACCCGCACCCGCTTGCGGGATACCAATCTAGAGATCAAGCCCGATAGCAAAGAATCCCTGACTGCACCCGTGGCCTTGGGGCGTGGCGTGAAAACGCTCGCCTACAAATCCGGCATGGCGATCCGCAGTGTTGAACCCTTATCCACCGAGGATGGCGTGTTCGACGGCGGTGCGCGGTTGTTGCCATCCGGCGGGCGGTTGCGGATTCGCGGCATTGGCCTCGAGATGGCGAATCGTGTGGATTTGGATGGCGTGGTATCGGAAGTCATCGCACAGTCGGCAGACGGCGGAATCGTGATCGCCGTGGCGGAACGCGGGCCGGGTGCCGCGATGCTCTCGGTTTACAGTGACGCGGGCGCGCATTCGATCCGGGTGGTGTTCGGAACGAATCCGGCACGACTGGTTTCGATGGATGGACGAGCGAGTTGGAACGCTGTCGCCGGCGCGTCCGGGTATGCGTTGTGGTTGGGTTCCGCCGTTGGCAAGTCTGATCTAGCCGAGGTGGGGTTGTCCCGCGAGCTCTCCGTGAATCCACCTATGCTTCCGTCGGGACGCGTTTTTGCTCGATTGTGGACCCTTTGGGATGGCATCTGGAGTTATCGCGATACGGTTGTTGAGATTCCTTAGGAACAAAGTATCGAAATCTCAACGAAGCGGCTATGGCTTGGTGCTGCGGCGTCGGGCAGACTGTGTGTTTGCTCGGCTTTTCGTCCCATCTGTGCAGATCGGTCCGGCGCTTGTTCTGCTCGCGGCGAAAACCAATTGTCCCCTTGTGAGGATGCGCATCCTGGTCGCCGAAGACAATCGAGTCAACCCAGAAGTGATCGAGGCTCGATTCCTCGGTTGGAGAAGGATGGCTTGGAGGCAACAAGGCAGATTCGACGCTTAAATCCCGTGACCCTTGACAATCACGCGCTAAGATTTTATACTGAGAATGTATTCATGGTCCGCTGTGTGAGTCACGCTCATCTGGAGTCATGCGTACGCACGTAAGGAGCATTCCGCAACTATGAGCAAGATTATTGGTATCGATTTGGGTACGACCAACTCCGTGGTCGCTGTCATGGAAGGCGGCCAGCCGGTCGTCATTCCGAATCAGGAAGGTGGGCGCACGACCCCCTCGGTGGTTGGATTTGCCAAGAATGGCGAGCGACTGGTGGGCCAGGTGGCGAAGCGCCAGTCTGTCACAAACCCGGAAAACACCGTCTATTCGATTAAGCGATTCATGGGTCGCACGCATGGGGAAGTGAGCGAAGAGACCAAGCTGGTGCCCTACAAAATCGTGCGTGGCGACAATGGCGATGCGCGGGTGGAAAGCAACGGCAAGAAGTATTCCGCACCCGAAATCTCGGCGATGATTCTCACCAAGTTGAAAGAAGCCGCTGAATCTTATTTGGGCGAGAAGGTCACCAAGGCCGTGATCACGGTTCCGGCGTATTTCAATGACACGCAGCGTCAAGCGACGAAAGACGCGGGCCAAGTGGCGGGTCTCGAAGTCATGCGCATCATCAACGAGCCGACGGCGGCCGCGCTGGCGTATGGCCTCGACAAGAAAAAAGACGAAACCATCGCTGTCTATGACTTCGGCGGCGGCACCTTCGACATCTCCATTCTTGAAGTAGGCGATGGCGTGGTGGAAGTGAAGTCCACCAATGGCGATACGCACCTCGGTGGCGACAACATCGACCAGAGGATCATTGACTGGTTGATCCAGGAATTCAAGAAGGATCAGGGTCTCGATGTTTCGCGCGATCAGATGGCGTTGCAGCGTTTGAAAGAAGCTTCGGAAAAGGCCAAGATCGAACTCTCGACGGTTTTGGAAACCGAGATCAATCTGCCGTTTCTGACTGCGGATGCGTCGGGTCCCAAGCACCTTAATGTAAAGT
>CAZCPL010000303.1:0-6372 GCA_964500255.1 uncultured Solibacteraceae bacterium
GCCGTAACCGAGTTGGCCGCGCGTCTGGAAACGAATGCGCCGTCGATTCCGATAAAGAAGAGTGTGATCGATGCCGTCGTCGCCGATGTTTCCGGCAACGCGATCGTCATCAATGTAGGCTCGAAGGGCGGCGCTCAAGTGGGCGATAGGCTCGCGATTCGGCACCCCGGGCGCGAGATCAAAGATCCCGTCACAGGCAAAGTCATCAAGCGAGTGGAAGAGCCACTCGGTGAACTCACGATCACCGAAGTAGACGAACTCTCGGCAACCGGAACTTATTCCGGCGTTGGCAAACCCCGTGTCGGCGATTCCGCGCGCAGTATGAATTAGGAACGGCATCATGTTTCAGACCAGTGAAAAATTCGGCGACTACGAAGTCATCCAGATCCTTGGCGCAGATGGCGTGGGACAGGTGTACAAGGTCCACAACCGTTTCCGACCGCTTCGAAGCTGTGAAGCTACTGCTGCCCAATATCGAATCATCCGGCAAGTGGACAAACTCTCGGCGACCGGAACTGCTTCGGGCGTTGACAAACCGCGCGTTGACGATTCCGCGTGCAGTGTGAATTAGGAACGGCATCATGTTTCAGATCGGTGAAAAATTCGGCGACTACGAAGTCATCCAGATCCTCGGTGCAGGTGGCATGGGACAGGTGTACAAGGTCCGCAACACCATTTCCGACCGCTTCGAAGCTATGAAGGTACTGCTGCCGAATCTTGAGCAGCACGCCGATCTGGTAGATCGGTTTCTGCGTGAAATCAAAGTGCAGGCGACGCTCCAGCACAAGAACATCGCGGGCTTGCATACCGCGCAACGGCAAACCGATCGCATTCTGATGTTCATTGAGTTTGTCGATGGCATCACTCTCGACAAAGCGCTGCGGAGTGGGCCACTGAGTCCGGATCTCGCCGTGAAAATCGTCGCCCAAGTGCTCGAAGCCCTGCAGTACGCCCACACTCGCGGCATCGTGCATCGCGATATTAAGCCCGAGAACATCATGGTGCAGCCCGATGGATCCGTCAAGCTAATGGACTTCGGTATCGCGCGTCTCGCACAAGACCGCCGCCTCACTGGCACGGGACACACGGTGGGATCGCTCTTCTATATGTCGCCCGAACAGATTCGCGGCGCAGACGATCTCGACAACCGCTCGGACCTGTACTCGCTTGGCATCACACTCTATCAATGCGTCACCGGCCAACGGCCGTTCGACGGCGATAGCGATTACTCGATCATGGCGGCCCATATCCAGCAGATCCCCGCTCCGCCTGTGCAGTTGGATCCACGAGTGCCCACCGCGCTCAACGACGTGATCATGATGGCGATCTCGAAAGATCGCGGCGCGCGCTTTCAAACCGCTGACGCCTTTCGCGCCGCTTTATTGAGTTCGGTGAGCGGTGGCACCCAAGCTTCCGTTCCGTTGCCGAACATCGTCACGCCACAGCCACAGTCAACGCGTACACCAACCGCCCCGCTCGTGCAGCCATCGAAATCCGCAGAAGCCCCAACGATGCCAATGGGACAGATGCCGCCTGTATATATGGCATCCGCGCCTCCACTAGCCACTAAGCCCAAAAATGGAAATGGATTGTGGATCGGTATCGGGGTACTCGCCGCCGCGGGTCTAGTCGGAGGCGCATACCTATCGGGCGCGCTCCCCTTGTTGACGCCTAGTGCGAAACCTTCTCAGAAACAGCAGCCAGAGCCGATCATCGCTCCTGTGGCAAAGGCTCCCGAGGTAACTCCGGATCCTCCTGCGCCGGTGCCGACCACGAAAAAGGCAGAGCCAGTCACCATCGAGAAGCCCGTAGTGGAACCGAAACAACCGCCGCCAGCAAACGTGGTGCGGCAACCAGATCCGAAACCTATGCCGGTTCAACAGAATCCACCACCGGTGGTTCGCCCCAACTATCAGGCGGCGGATCCCACGCCGGCCAAACCCACGGTCGATCCGCAGGTGCAGCGGGAGATGGAAGAATTGCGGCAGAAATTCAACACGTTGTCGACTCGTTTCTCGGTGGCCCAGGAATCGGTACGCGGCATTGAGCAGCAACAACAGCAGCAGGGCTTGGGCATGCGGCGCGATGTTCGCGAAGGCATCCAGCGCTTTCAGTATTTGATGAAAGAGTCTGCGGATTCCCTCGCAGGGCGCAACGCCGAAGCCGCGCGCAACAGCCTGAACATGGCCGACCGCAGTCTCGAAAGGCTCGAAAAATTCCTCGGCAACTAACTCTCTGTTTTATACTTGAATGAAGCAGGGACCCTTCGAAGGAGAGCTATGTCTCAAAGAGTCCTATGGTCCGCGATTGTACTTCTCGCGACCACCGCATGGGCGGATCAAGTAGTTATGAAGAACGGTGACAAGGTCACCGGAACGATAGTCAAAAAAGACGCCAAAACGCTCACCATCAAGAGCGCGCACTTTGGGCTTGTCGTCCTGCCGTGGGATCAAGTGGAATCCGCCAAAGCGGATACCCCGATCAATATCGTGATGCCCAACGATCAGACGGTTCGCGGCACGCTTAGCGTCGCCCCAAACAAGGTTCAGGTCACCACCGGTGGATCCACCAAGACCGTGCAAGCCGCGGACATTGTCGCGCTGCGCGACGCTGCCGAACAAAAAGCCTACGAGCGGCTGTTGAAGCCACGCCTCGGCGATCTCTGGCTGGGCAATGCGAACCTCGGTTGGGCCGGTACCAAGGGCAACGCCGAAACGGCTACGCTGGCGGTCGGCATGGGTGCGGCGCGCGTCACACGGACCGACAAGATGAGCGTCTACTTCAACGCCATCAAGGCTTCCGCGCTGATCAATCAGGTTTCCGCTCAGACCGCGCAGGCTGTTCGCGGTGGTCTATCTTATAACCGAAACCTGAAGCCGCGAGTCTTTTTGAACCTGTTCAACGATTGGGAATCCGACAAGTTCCAGAACCTCGATCTCCGCATGGTGCTCGGCGGTGGTCTCGGATACAACGCGTGGAGGGCGGAACGCGGTCGTCTCGATCTCTTAGGCGGTGTCGCGTACAACCGTGAACGCTACGATCCGATTCGGCCACAGCTACCGTTCACCCGCAACGGTGCGGACGGTTATTGGGGCGACGACTTCGCCTACAAAGTCGGCACTCGAACCAACTTGTTCCAATCGTTCCGCATGTTCAACAACCTGCAGGATTCCAACCGCTACCGCATAAACTTCGACGTGGGCGCGACAACGCAGATTACCAAGTGGCTCACTTGGAACCTCAGCTTGAGCGACCGCTTCCTCAATGTGCCCGTCACCGGACGTAAGAAAAACGACATCCTGTACACCACAGGATTTGGCTTCGCCTTCGCCCGCTAGCGTCATAGATCGTCGGGGGTTGGGACCGCCGCTGCATCATGGCGGCGGTCGCCAGTTTTCACGCAGGCGCAAGCCGCGGCAGGCAAGAGAAGCGGGTGAAAGGCTGCCTGCAACTTACCGAATAGCCTCTCGCAGCCGTTGGATCCCCGGACCTACGGTCACCCCAGCGAACTTCTCCACGCGCCCATCGGGCCAGCGGACTTCGACATCCACTTTTTCCACGCCGGCACCAAGCCCGATGTGTTGCACGAAGGAGTTCTGCGAATAAAAGCTCGATCCACTCATCACTTCGCCGGTCCAGGATTTCGCAACGCCCGGTGCAGTCACAGTCCAACGCGCGCCGATCGCCGAACGATTGCTTTTGCCGGTTCCTTCGAAAAGCAAATTGACAAATGCCCCGCGCGGCACAGCGCGGTTCTTGAGCACAGCGGGCTTCTCGTTCATGTTGACGATCACAGCTTCTGGGCGGCCATCGCCGTCAAGGTCGCCAAGCGCCAGTCCACGGGAGGCTCGCGGCGTGAGAAGGCCAGCACCACCCGAACGACTCACATCCAGGAATTTGCCCGACGCGCCACCGCGATAGAGCAGCACCTCTTGCCGATACTTGTCGCCGACGTTCGCGCCTTCGACCTCTGGATAGACATGACCGTTCACAGATATTAGATCGAGCCAGCCGTCGTCGTCGAAATCCGCCAACGCGATGCCCCAACCAAGCAGTTGATTGGATCCGAGGCCCGCCTCGCGCGAAACATCGGTGAAGAACTGGCCGTCTTCATTTCGAAAGAGAGAGGTCAAGTCGCCTGAGAAATTGGTCTTGGCGATATCGAGTCGGCCATCGCGATCGTAGTCTGCGACAGCGACGCCCATGCCCGCTTGCAGACGTCCGTCATAGTTGTAAGCCACTCCGGCCTCGACGCCGCGTTCTTCAAAGCGCATACCGCCTTTGTTGAGGAACAACAAGGAAGGAGTCATGTCACAGGCAACGTAGATGTCGGGCCAACCATCGTTGTCGAAGTCCGCTGAGACCGCTTGCAGCGAGTAGCGTCCACCGGGCTTGAGGATGCCCATCGCGGCTGAGACCTCGGTAAACCTACCATCCGGATTCTGGCGATAGAGAATGTTCGAAGCGAGTGGCAAGCCGCGAGGTCCGCACATCACGGAGATCTCTTTCCACTTGCATTCCGCGCTGGAACCAGGCTTTGGTGTTTTCGCTAGATCCAGATCGACATAGTTGGATACGAAAAGATCGAGCCGACCGTCTCGATTGAAATCGAGGAATGTACAGCCGGATCCGTAGCGGTTCGACTTGGAATCGAAACGCGCAGAAGCAGTCTCATCGACAAACTTTCCTTTATGGTTCCTATAAAAACGATTTGAGCCGTAGTAGGTAACGAAGACATCCACCCAGCCGTCATTATCGACATCACCGGCGCAGACCCCTTGCGCCCACCCTTGGTAAGAAAAGCCCGCCTCGCGGGCGACATCGACGAATGCCCCCTTGCGGTCGTTCCGGTAGAGACTGGGAATGGCCGCGGGGGCTTTGTCCAGACGTGTTCCATTGAGGATCAGCAGATCCTCATCGCCGTCATTGTCGAAATCAAAAACAGCCGCGCCGTTCCCCGTAGTCTCAAGAATGTAGTCTTTGCGAGCCACTCCCCCGAAGACATTCTCTACACCGATATTCCAATGTTTCGACTCATCGACAAAATCGAAGCCCTCACGATCGGCTGCAAGCGCTAGAATACAAAGCACAAAAACTGCTACTGCAATCCGTGTACGCACGGTGATAGAATACCGCAAGTAGTTGAATCCTTACCAGGGGGTTACAGATGCGTCGCCAAGTAGTGACAGCGTTCTTTGTACTCTTGCTTTGCACAATGACCATGTTCGGTCAGCGTGACCTTTCAACCTTAGTCGGTACCGTCACTGATCCTTCGGGCAGTGCGGTGGCCAACGCTAAGGTAACCATTATCGAAGAAAACACGGGCTTGCGTTACGATGTCGTCACCGGAAACGGTGGAGACTATGCACGTCCCGCGTTGAAACCAGGCGTCTATACGATTGAAGTAGCAGCTACCGGCTTTAACAAGGCGATCCGCAAGGGCGTCCTGTTGACCGGTGGCGATCGTACTGGCGCGGACTTCCAGTTGAAGCTCGGCGAAGTGACCACCACGGTGGAAATCTCGGCCGAAGCTCCGCTGTTGCAGACCGAATCCACGATCCAAGGCGCCCAACTGGGTTCCAAGGCCGTGGGCGAACTGCCTCTCGGCGGCCAGCGCGTGTTCACCTTTCTCGCCCGTCTTTCGCCCGGCGTTGTGCCCAACGAGCCCGGTGCGCGTGACGCGGTGGGCGGCGGATTCTCAGCCAACGGTGTGCGTTCGAACGGCCAGAACAACTTTCTGCTGAACGGCGTCGACAACAACGTCAACGTCATCGACTTTCTGAACCAGACATCGTTCGTCATCGGGCCTTCGGTTGAGGCCATCGGCGAAATGCGTATCATGACCAACGGCTACAACGCCGAATACGGCCGTGGAGCGGGTGGCGTGGTGAACGTCAACCTCAAGTCCGGTTCCAACGAATTTCATGGATCGCTCTTCAACTATCTTCAGAACGACAAGCTCAACGCCAACCGCTGGGAACGCAACTTCTCTGGCCAAGGCCGCGGACCGTTCAAGCAAAATCAGTTCGGCGGTGCGATCGGCGGTCCGATCATCAAGAACCGTACGTTCTGGTTTGGCAACTATCAGGGCACCATCGTCCGTTCGACGGGCGGCACGGTTCCCGGTCTCGGCACCTCGGCCTTCTTCACCGTTCCGACCGCGAACATGAAGAACGGCAACTTCTCGCACCTGCTTGGCAACACGATCGACCGCTACGGCAAAGCAGTGGTCGGTATCGGCGATCGGCTCTGGCGTGCGGCCTACTTCGATCGCCAACGCGCTCCGGGCGGCAGCCGCGCCTCCGAACGGCAACAGATGCTCGACGCCGCCATGGGTTCCATGCAGGAAGGCATCCATGCCCAGTATCTGGC
>CAZCPL010000304.1:0-6369 GCA_964500255.1 uncultured Solibacteraceae bacterium
GTTCGAGCGGTTGGGGTCGAACAAGACGCGGCAGATCGATGTCCGGGTGGTGGCAGCGACGAATGTGGATTTACGCGCGGCTTTGGAAGAGGGGACCTTTCGCGAGGATCTTTATTATCGATTGAATGTAATGCCGATCGATGTGCCACCGTTGCGCGACCGTAAGGCGGATATCCCGCATTTGGCGGAGCATTTTGTGCGGAAGCTGTCGAAGGAGATGGGTTCGCCCGCGGGATCGCTGGCTCCGGATGCGATGGAGAGATTGCTGGGGCACAACTGGCCGGGCAATGTCCGCGAGCTGCAGAATGCGATTGAGCGATCGCTGGTTTTGTGCATGACGCCACAAATTCATGCGAGCGACATCCGGCTGGATACGGCGACGGGGCATCGCAAGGCTGCGGCTTCGGCGGTGGATACGTTTCTGCCGGAGGGCGTGAGTTTAGATGAGCATGAGCAGGCGCTCATTCGCGAGGCTTTGAAGCGCGCGAATGGAAACAAGAGCCATGCGGCGCGGCTGCTGGGGCTGACGCGGAATGCGCTGCGGTATCGGCTGGATCAGATGAAGATCGAGTAGCGTTGTTGCGACTTTCGATCGACGGTGCGCATCCTAGGAAGAGATGCAACAGTACCCTGAGCGATTTATCGGAATCATGCGCGAAGACCTGACACAGTATGGTGTGGAGGAGACTCGTACGCCTACAGATGTGGATGCCGCCCTGGGGGCGGGCACGGTGTTGGTAGTGGTGAATTCGGTGTGCGGCTGCGCCGCTGGCAAAGCGCGTCCGGCGGTGGGGATGGCGCTGCAGAATGCGGTGCGTCCGGGCAAAGCTGTGACGGTGTTTGCGGGTGGGGATGTGGAAGCGGTGGCTCATTTGCGCGAAGTGCATTTGAAGGATTTTCCGCCGTCTTCGCCCTCGATGGCGCTGTTCAAGGATGGCAAGCCGGTGTTTTATCTGCACCGGCATGAGATCGAGAAGCGGCAGGCTCCTGAGATCGCGCAGGTGCTGCAGGCGGCTTTTGCTCAGTACTGCTAAATGCTAGGATGTGTATAAAGCGGCAGAGTCATACACATCACGCGGACGAACATCGTCATCGACGACAAGCTCATGGAAGAGGCCTTGCATACGACCGGAGCGCAGACCAAGCGCGAAGTGGTTGAGCTTGGTCTGCGCATGCTGGTTCGCCTCAAGAAACAGGCGTCCATCAGGGAGCTTCGAGGCAAACTCGACTGGCAAGGGGACTTGGATTCGATGAGGAGGGACCATTGATCCTGGTCGGTTCCAGCGTTTGGATCGACTATTTTCGTGGCGCGACGACGCTGAAGACTGAAACACTCGAGCGTTTGTTGGGGGTGGAACCAGTCTTGATCGGCGACCTGATTCTTGCGGAAGTCCTCCAAGGGTTTCCCAACGATCGGGATTTCGAACTTGCTCGTCAACGGCTACTTTTGCTCGAAGTTGTAGATTTGGGTGGGCAAGAAGTTGCGATTGCGGTGGCCAGAAACTTTCGCAAGTTGCGCGGACTTGGTTTCACCATTCGAAAGACAATTGATTGTTTCATCGCGACAAAGTGCATCTTGAGCGATTATCAACTTCTGCATGAGGATCCAGATTTCGACCCCTTCGTGAAGCACCTTGGTCTTAAGGTGATCGGCTAGGCGCGCCGTTTGTTGCTTGTTTACCAGGTCTCTAGGATGTCCATGGCTGGCTTGCGCCAAGGTGAGCGTGCGGTCATCCGGACCTCCGATTCCATCCGTATCCACTTTCCCGAGTAGAGTGCGGTAGCCGTTGGTTTGCTCGTCCAACGATATCTGGTTTGTTGAACTGACTCTGTGCTCGCTCGATCGTTTCGACGACTGGCGCATAGTCGAAGGTGTCCCGCATCGGATAGTAGTTGTCGATGCCAATGTAATCGGCGCATCTCAGAAGCGGATCCTCTCGAAGTGCCCCCCTTGCGAAGGACATACCGTCAACGGACCCGGATACACCGCCCTTGAGGTTCTCTCTCACCGGGAACGCACTGAGCGCGAGCACAATCAGACTCGCGGGGCACAGCGCTACCGAGGCTGCGATTGCGGACTTCCTACTCAAGCAACGCGCCGCAGGCGACAACAGCAGCAGTAGAGCGGCTTCGGCCAGGACCATGGTTCCGGGACTGGCGTGGAGCAGATTGTTGAGTTCGGCGCTTTGCTTGACGGTGATCCAGTCGACTTCCAACCGGCCATCTCCTGGGCCGCGAAAGCTCCACAGCAACGACGGCAGCGTGATGAGGAAGAGCGTCGCGGCGAGTTGTCCCGGGTAATAAAGCGCAACGGCCGCCAAGCGCGCTTCGAGTAGCCCCAGTCGTTGTCGTACCAGGAAACCACCTTCGCCAGGTTGCCGCCGATGACTTTGGTCAACGGCGAGTCGCGGGTTGGGATCCAACGTTCGAAAAACGATTGGCGTTCTGATTGCATCAATGTGCATCGTGAACGGATGTCAACTACTGCATGAGAATCGGGACTTCGACCTGTGAGGCAACTTGTGCTCCAGGTCTTAAAGTAGTTCGGCCGTGTCGCTTTTCGCGCTCGTGTGGTCTTCACGAAGATCCAGGGAGGGCGTGAGGAAGTTCCGTCATCCTCGCATTCGATGGCGATCGGGAAGAACCTTTCGACAACTCCGACATTCGACCGTGATCTTTGACAGAATGAATGTTCGAAAGGCAAAGGTCCCATGGCGCAAAGAACTGCCGACAACAGCCGCGCTTCACGGCGCAAATCCATAAAAGGTGTGGATATCTCACCGGAAGAGCGGGTCAACCTTTACGCGCAGTCGCGGTATCTCTCTTCCGAGTTCTCGAGAAAGAGCGGGCTCTTCCTTCCTTTCGTCACTTACTTTCAAGACCCGTTTCTGACGACACAACGGCCGCAAGATGGACTGGATCTCAAGACGTTCGCTGCCTGGGAACCTGGCCTGACAGACGGGCCAACCAGCGCCCGCTTCGCAGTTGTCGACTACAATGCCGACACCGAGAAGCTCGAAGTACCCGCGCTGTGGTATGAAAAGCAGCAGATCTTCATCGACAACGATGGACTCGTACTCGATCAACGGGCGACCAAATCGTTTCAATTCCATCAGGTCAACGTGTGGGCGCTTTTGCAACGCGCGCTCTCTTTTTTTGAGAACGGCAACGCTTTAGGACGTACGATTCCCTGGGCATTCGAAGGCAATCGTCTGATTGTGGTTCCGCATGCAGGCTACGGCCAAAACGCTTATTACGACCGCGCAAGCAAGTCGCTGCAGTTTTACTACTTCTTCGACGACGACGGCGAAACGGTCTACACCTGCCTGTCCACCGACATCGTCAGCCACGAGTTCGCTCACGCGGTTCTCGACGGTGTGCGTCCGCTCTACAACGAAAGCAGTTCGCTGCAAACCGCCGCGTTTCATGAGTTCATCGGTGACCTGTCGGCGATTCTCCTCACTCTTCGCAACAACAGCCTGCGACGTCGCGAGGCGGATGCGAGCAAAGGTAAGGTGGAAAAAGCGAAGTCCATCTCTTCGATCGCAGAAGAGTTTGGACGCGCGGCTTTGGGCAAGCCGTACCTTCGTACGGCGAGAAACAAGCGGAAAATGAGCGAATTGAAGAACAGAATGACGCCTCACGATGCCTCAGAGGTGTTGACAGGCGCGATGTTCGACGTGCTGATCCAGCTTGCCAAGCACTACCGAGAGGAGCCTCAGGATCAACCCGAACCTGCCACGGAACCGATGGCCAAAACGCCGAGGCAAGTTTTTTGGCGCGCCGCCGATCGCATGCAGCGCATGGCGATTCAGCCGCTCGACCTCTTGCCGCCGGTTGAAGTCACATTCAGAGACTATGCGCTTGCCGTCTGCCGGTCTCATCAACTATCCGACCCGATTGACCCGCACAAATACCTTGACCTGTTGATTGAGGTGTTTCGAAAGCGCCAGATTCTATCGAAGGCAGACGCGGTGCGCCTTAAGGAACCCGGCTATCTCCACAGCCGTCTGGAACTCAGCGTTCACCACAGCCTCGATGACATTTCACGATCGCGCGCCGCGGCGTACCGCTTTCTCGACGACAATCGCGAAGATTTGCTCATCCCCGCCAATCGTGATTTCTTAATCGCCGATCTCTACGACGCCAAAAAGCGTTCACGCCAAAACGTTCCACTACCACGGCAGATCATTCTGCAGTATGTTTGGCGCGAAGAAGTTTCTTTGAGTGGGCCGCAATTCGGAAAGTTCGATGGCAGCGTGACAACCATGCTCTGCGGCGGAACCCTGGTGTTCGACGACTACGGCAACGTACTTTCCTGGGCGATGAAGCCGGGCTCTCTGCCGTATGCAGGCAAGCGGAAGCGTGGCGGAAGGACATCCGACAAATGGGCGGGTGCGGTGGTCGAAGGTTCTGAACGCAAGCAGATGCTGTTGGACAACCTCGCGAGACAAATCGCCGCCGGAAGTGTTGGTTCCGTCGCAGGAACGGGCAAGGGCTTGCTCGGCACACAAGTGCCGCCGATGATCGTTGAAGACGACGGCGGCCTGCTGAAGTTCCGTTTGACGCCGCATCTTCATTTATCGAGCGAAACCTCCGACGAACATCAGCAAGAAAACACAGGAGACCGGCAATGGGAAATCAGCTGCTAGTCCGCGCGTATAAAGTTGGATGCGGCGACTGCATCTATGTCCGCATTCCCGACGGCAAAGACGGCTTCCATATCCTCATCGATTACGGAACGAAAAGCAAAGAAGATGTGCTGCGGAATGCGATCCTCCATCTGGAAAGCGAATTGCCCGAAGGATCCAAGCCTGAGAAGAAGCGGCTCGATCTCATTGTCGCTACGCATCGCCATGAGGATCATATCAAGGGCTTCAAACCCGAATGGTTTGCGAACATTGAGGTGAAGAACATCTGGCTCAGTGTGGCTATGGATCCCGATCATCCGCAGGCCAAGGGCGTCAACAATTTGCGGGCTTTCGCCAAGCAAAAGATGACCGCTCTGACCAACAGCGGAAAGGCGCTGAGCCCTGAGGCCGAGGCGCTTACCGCCCTGTATGGGGTTTCCAACGATGTCGCCGACGCATTGCTGATGGAGCAACTGCCAAAAGACAACGGCATAGAAGCCAAGTTCGTGCACTCCGGCATGAAGCACGATCTGAAACTGCCTGCTGGAACCAAGATCCACATCCTTGCACCGGAAAAGGACGTCGATCACTTCTATCTGGGCGAAGAAGTAGACGCGACGCTGAAGGGCTTGCAGAGTTTCACTACTGGATCGATGGGAACCGCAACGGGCGCAAGCGCAATGCCTGCGAACATCAGTTCCACAGATTTCAAGACGTTGCAATCGCGGATGCTTTCGAACGGCTTGGCATTCGCAGCCAAGGAATCTTCGATTCAGAACAACCTCAGTGTCGTGTTGTTGATCGAGTGGAAGAAGCGTCGGCTGCTTTTTGTCGGGGATGCCGAATGGGCGGGTGAGTTCAAAGCAGGCAAGGACAACGGCAGTTGGAACGTGATGTGGGAAATGCACCGCGACACCCATCTCGCGCAGCCGCTGGACTTTCTGAAAGTGGGCCATCACGGCAGCACGAATGCAACTCCGCATCCGCCCGAATTGCTGCCTCCCAACAAGAAGGCCGCGAAGGACGGTGTGTATTCGATTTTGGATACGATTCTGCCCGTGCCCAAGAGCGGTTCGAAGCCCACAGCACAGGCGATTGTTTCCACGGCGAGAGAAGAGTACGCTCCTATACCGGAAGGCAAGCTACTGGTCGAACTCGCCCGCCGGGTGAGCAATACACGCAACTACGGCAAGGCCTTGAAAGACGCCAGCAAAGATCCCCAATTGATTTGGACCTCCAATCGGGCCAAGAAAGGCAAGTATTTCGAAGATTACGAAAAGGCCTTTCTGGATCTGCCGCAGCCCTTGCGGACCGATCTGGAATTCGAGCTGAGCAATCAGGACTTCGTCGAGGTCGAACTCAAGCCCGGCCGCTGAAGAATCACGAATCCACACCAACAAACCAGTATCGCCGGACCCAATAAGTCCGGTGACCCGACCTGCAACGGCATCGTACCCAATCGGAACAGTGCCAGCGAACCGGGCAGCCATGCCGCGCATCGCACTGGCCTGGTCGCAAATAGACTCGCCATGGCCAGTGCCCATAGCGTTTCCAGCAGCGCCAAGTCCCAACGCGTGGAACCATCGGGATACGCGAGCCCCAGCCATGAATCCGTCACCAGCCCTGGATGTCCCCGTTCTACCACGCACCCCAACCGCACCGGGATCCAAGCAAACGGCAATGCAAACGAGCCAGCCTCCAGGATCTCCATCCAGGATTCAAGTCGCCGCCGCACGGC
>CAZCPL010000305.1:0-6345 GCA_964500255.1 uncultured Solibacteraceae bacterium
CCGGAAACGTGTCCGCTTTGCGCGCAGGGCTTGCCCGTGGTGAAGCCCGGTTCGATCGCGAAGCCGCGGCGCAGCACCATCTTGCCTTCGCCATCGCGTTCGGTGAACACATGGCGAACTCCGAATGCGCGAGCGACTTCATGGCCGATGATCAATCCGCCCATTGCCGGCGATACAACAACATCGACCTTGTAGTCGTTCAGCTTTGCCGCGATCTCGCGTCCAAACCTTTCGGCGTGAGCCGGATACTGCAACACCTTGGCGCATTGCAGATACTCGGGGCTATGCAACCCGCTGGTCAAACGGAAGTGTCCCTGCAGATACGCACCTGTCTCGTGAAACGCCTCGATCGCCTTCATTTCTTTGGAGGATACCATTCTCCGCGGTTCGAACCGTTCCATGCAAGCACACTTCGTCCCGGATTCGGACACTTGTTCATACTCTAAGTGCCCGCTTATCAAAGCATTAGCCCTGGCAATGCTATTGCATTTGCAGATTCGGGTTACCATGGACGGTTCCGGGAACGTCCTGACCCAGAGGGCACCGATTCTAGGAAATGAGATACATGTCGCGACTAAAGCCGATCTTGGCTCAACTTTGCGTTTTGCTGGTCATCGCACCATTGACGAATGCGCAGGACCGCGTGAATTTGTCCGAACCGCAGTTGTTCCGCAACTTCAGAACCAACTACCAGACGCGCTTCATACCGCCCGTCAACCTTGCCAACTCAGGACGCCTCGATTCGCTCCTGCGGGCTGGTAAGATCTATCTCTCGCTGCAGGACGCCATCGCGCTAGCACTGGAAAATAACCTCGATATCGAACTTGCACGCTACGCACCTGAAGTGGCACAGGTCGACTTGATGCGCGCCCGCGCGGGCGGTCTGCTTCGCGGTATTCCCACGGCCATTCGGCAAGGTCCCGCCAGTGTGCAGAGCCAAGTGACTGGCGGCGCCACCGGAGGCGCAGGCGGAGGCCGCGGAACCGGTGGCGCCGATGACACCAGCAGCGCCGGAGGCACCATCATTACGCAGACCGGTGCCGTGATCCCTGTTCTCGATCCTGGCTTCTTTGCTTCCTACAATGCCGGACATCGTTCCAGCCCCCAGTCGAACTCCGTAACCATCGGCACCAACGCACTCGTGTTCGATTCGCAGGCGACGGCTTTTGGTTATCAGCAATCGTTCTTGTACGGTACGCAGGTCACCTATGCGTTCAACTACTCCGCATTCAAAAGCAACAACCGGTTGAGCGATCTCAACCCGTCGGGATCGGGCAACATGAGTCTCTCGTTTAGCCAGCCGTTGTTACGTGGCTTCGGACTCGCTGTGAACAACCGCAACATTCGCATCGCTAAGAACGATCTGCGGGTCTCCGATCTTGTGTTCGAGCAGCAGGTCATCACGACCGTTTCCGCGATCATCAATCTGTACTGGGATCTGGTCTCGTTCAACGAGGATGTTAAGGTTCGCAAGCAGGCTTCGGCGTTGAGCGAGAAGCTCTATAGCGACAACAAGAAGCAGGTGGAGATCGGAACGCTCGCGCCCATCGAAATTGTGCGTGCCGAGGCGGAAATCGCTTCGCGCCAGCAGGATCTGACCCTCTCGGAAACTAGTGTTCTGCAACAAGAGACCATCATCAAGAACGCCCTCAGCCGAACGGGCACTTCCAGCCCCGCCGTGAGCGAGGCGCGCATCGTTCCCACCGATTCCTTGCAGTTGTCCACTTCCGAACCAATCGAACCGATTCAAGATCTCGTGGAATCCGCAATGAAGTCGCGCCCGGAACTGAAGCAGACTGAAGTCAATATTGAGAACACCAAGATCGGCATGCTCGGCAACAAGAGCCAGTTGAGGCCCTCTCTGGATGTCACCGGCAGTTTTCAAAACAACGGTCTCGCTGGGCAAGCCAATGTGCTTCGCTCGAACGCCCTTGCCGATCCCTTCTTTGTCGGCGGCTTTGGCAACACGCTGTCGCAGATCTTTCGCCGCAACTATCCCGACTACGGCATCGGATTCAGCTTGAGTGTGCCGCTGCGCAACCGCTCGGCGCAAGCCGACTACATCCGTGAATCGCTGCAGCTTCGCCAGGCGGAAATCCGCCAGCGGCAACAACTGAATCAGATTCGTGTGGACGTTCAGAACGCCCAGATCGGCGTCACGCAGGCTCGCGCGCGCTACCTCACCGCCCAGAAGAATCGCAATCTGCAAGAGCAGACCCTTGACGCCGAACAGAAGAAGTATGCACTGGGCGCATCGACGATCTTCTTTGTGATTCAGGCGCAGCGCGATCTCGCCACCGCGCAAGCGCAGGAAGTTTCGGCTATGGCCGCTTATAGCCGCGCGAAAGTCCAAATGGAGTTCGTCACAGGCCAAACTCTAAAGGCTCACGACATCGATATCGGCGAAGCCAAGAAGGGCAAAGTCGCCCGCGCTCCTTCTGCGATTCCAGGGGAGTGACCACTTTGAGCGTTCGCGAAGTTCTCAAAGCGACCCAGTTGTTTGCCGCGCTGAACGATGCCGAATTAGACTCGCTGGCGGCGCGTGCCGGATTGCGCCACCACCTGTCCGGAGCAGTGTTGTTCCAGGAAGGCCAGCCCTGCGCTGGCCTTTCTATTGTCGTGACCGGTCGAGTGCGTATCTTCAAGTTATCGCCCAGCGGCCGCGAACAGGTGCTCGCCGTCGAAGGCCCCGGAAGCTCCATCGCGGAACTGCCCGTTTTCGATGGCGGCTCCTATCCCGCATCCGCATCCACTATGCAAGACTCCGACATCGTCTTTGTTTCCCGCCAGGACTTGCGCGCCTTGTGTCTCGAAAAGCCAGAGGTCTCGTTGAAGATGTTGCAGGTTGTCGGGGCTCGCCTTCGGAAGCTGGTGGGCATCATCGAAGAGCTGTCGTTCACCACGGTACGTCACAGGCTGATCTCGTGGATCATCCGCCAAGCCGCGGGGCGCGCCAGTTTCCCGCTGGAACACAGCCATCAGGAACTCGCCTCGCAAATTGGTACGGTGCGCGAACTCGTTTCGCGCAATCTGGCCCGGCTTCAGGCGCAAGGCTTCATCGAGATGAAGGGCCGCGAAGTCACGATTGTCGATCTCGAAGGACTGGAAAACGATCTCAACTCCGCGACCTGACTTTTCTGTCACGTGACTTTGGTCACTGCAAGTCTTCGGCATCCGCCTTAGTGTGGACGCAGGAGGCAATCTGTGACCTTATCCTTTACACCTGAATCGACCGTCGCCGAGGCGGCTGTGTCCAACCCCGCGGTGCCACGGCTATTTGAAGCCCTCGGTATCGACTATTGCTGCGGTGGCAAACGGACCATTCGCGAAGCGGCCACCCGCGCCGGCATCGCACCCGATTTGGTGCTGTCTTCGTTGCGCGAGCTATCCATCGCACCAGCACCGGAACGGGACTGGTCGATTGCTCCGATCCCCCATCTCGTCAAGCACATTATCGATTTGCACCACGGTTACATCCGGACGGAGACGCCGCGAATCGAAGGGCTGCTTGCAAAGGTGGCAGCCAGGCATGGTCCGCTGCATCCCGAAGTAATCGAACTGCGGGATGTCTTCATCGCGCTGTCGCAGGAACTCGCAACCCATCTGATAAAAGAAGAGCAAATCGTCTTTCCCGCGGCATCGCAATTGAGCATGGGCTTCGACGCCAACTCCGGCTGCTTCGGCAGCATCGGAATGCCCATCGCCCGCATGTTCGAAGAGCACGACGATGCCGGTGCTTTGCTCGCTTCTATCCGCCGTTTGACCAACAACTTCCACCCGCCTGAAGACGCCTGTATGAGCTTCAAGGCACTGTACCACGCCCTCGGAGAGTTTGAGCGCGATCTGCATCGACACATTCACCTCGAAAACAACATCCTGTTTCCGAAGGCCATCGAAGCCGAAGCGAGGCTCCGCCAATGAGAAAACTCTGGATCAGTTTCGCGCTCGTTCTGCTCCTCTCGTTCTCCGTTCTGGGCTGGATCGGAACCCGCATCTATCAGGAAATGCCGCCGATACCCACGGCTGTCATTACCACAACCGGCGAAACTGTGATCCCTGAAGGCGCCGTCGGTAAAGGGCAAAACGTCTGGCAGACAATGGGCGGAATGCAGCTTGGTTCCATCTGGGGCCATGGCAGCTATCTGGCTCCAGACTGGACCGCGGATTGGCTCCATAGGGAACTGATGTTCGTGCTCAACGAATGGTCCAGCTCCGACTACGGCAAGACTTATGAAACGCTTGACGGCGAATCGCAGGCGCGGCTCCGCGGACGTCTCGAAAAAATGTACCGCACCAACGGCTACGATGCCGCAACGAACGTCATCATAGTGGACCCCGTCCGCGCCAGGGCCTTTCAACACTGCTTGGATCACTACTCGGACATCTTCTTGAAGGGCCACAAAGCTTATGCGATTCCTGCCGGTACAGTTAGCAGTCCTGAACGCATGAAGCTACTGGCGAGCTTCATCTTTTGGACCTCCTGGACCGCCTCCGCGCAGCGTCCTTCAGACACCGTCACCTACACCAACAATTGGCCACATGAACCGCTGATCGGCAATCGCCCCACGGGCGACAACGTCATGTGGACTGGCGTTAGCATCATCGTGCTGCTTGCTGGCATCTGTGCAATGGTGTGGTGGTATGCCTCGCAACAACACAATGCGGATCACGAGACTCCTGCGGAATTGCCATCTGAGGATCCTTTGGGAAGCTGGCGCGCCACCCCCTCGCAACGGGCAACGTTGAAGTACTTCTGGGTCGTGTCAGCCTTGATTCTCGTGCAGATTGCGATGGGAATCGTCACCGCTCACTATGGGGTCGAAGGCGATGGATTCTACGGTATCAAGATTGACGATATCCTGCCCTACAGCGTCGTACGCACCTGGCACGTACAGATCGGAATCTTTTGGATCGCCACTGCATGGCTCGCTGCGGGCTTGTTTATCGGTCCGCTCGTGAGCGGCAAAGATCCGAAGTTCCAGAAGCTGGGCGTCAACGTTCTATTCGGAGCGCTTTTGCTGATCGTGGTTGGTTCTCTCGCCGGCGAGTGGATGTCTGTGAAGAACCGGCTCACTGACGACCAGGCGTTTCTCTGGGGACATCAAGGCTACGAGTACGTGGAACTCGGCCGCATCTGGCAAATCCTGCTGTTTGTGGGCTTGTTGATCTGGCTGTTCCTGGTCGTCCGCGCGATCAAGCCGGCTTTGAAGACAGCAGGCGATCAAAAGGAACTGATCTGGCTGTTCCTGCTTTCCGCCGGAGCCATCGGGCTGTTCTATGGCGCTGGGCTCACTTGGGGACAACACTCTCACCTGTCGATTGTCGAATACTGGCGCTGGTGGGTGGTGCATCTTTGGGTTGAAGGCGTATTCGAGGTATTCGCGACAGCGATTGTCTCGACGCTCTTCGTACGCATGGGTCTGCTACGCACGACTGTTGCGACGACAATGGTCCTGTTCGCAACTATCATTTTTTTATGTGGAGGGGTTCTAGGTACTTTTCATCATCTTTATTTCAGTGGCACACCACTGGCAATACTGGCAATCGGAGCGACCTTCTCTGCGTTGGAAGTAGTACCTTTGATGGTGGTCGGTTTTGAAGCCTACAATCACGCGAGGATCAAGGAACAAAGCCTATGGGAAAGTAACTACCACTGGCCGTTCATGTTTTTTTCCTCTGTGCTGGTCTGGAATCTGATCGGTGCTGGTTTGTTCGGGTTTCTGATCAATCCACCGATTGCGTTGTATTACATGCAGGGACTGAATACCACCGCGAATCACGGCCACGCGGCGCTATTCGGGGTCTACGGCATGCTTGGGTTGGGACTGATGTTGTATTGCATGCGTGGTCTGACTGATCTTCGGCACTGGAACCAACGTTACCTGAAGGTGGCCTTCTGGAGCATGAACATCGGCTTGGCGATGATGACCTTCCTTTCATTGCTACCGCAGGGGCTATGGCAAACGTATGCCAGCATTTCCCACTACTATGCCTATGCGCGCTCTGCAGAGTTCATGCACAGCACGGTAATGGAGGGATTCGTCTGGGCACGTGTACCAGGAGACATCCTTTTCGCCGTGGGTGCTGCCAGCTTCGGCCTGTTCGTATGGCAAGCTTTCTGGCCTCCTGGAAAAAACAAGGTGATGGTGAAAATCTGAAAGCAACACCAGTGTGTACGGGCATTAAAGTTGGTCAATTTCAACAATCTTGACCTGTCTGAAGCGAAGTTGGCCGACCAGACATATTGATCTTGCCCATCAAACGCGGACACTAAATTAAGCGACCCTTTTGGCCTCGAAGGCCTCCGGACTGACCATGCCATTGGCACTATGCCGCCGACGTCGG
>CAZCPL010000306.1:0-6341 GCA_964500255.1 uncultured Solibacteraceae bacterium
GTCTCGCGAAGGCACTGGCGGGATCAGCCAGAGTTTACGTCGCAGAGTCACCAGACGTCAAGGAGGAATGGGAGTACTTCCTGCCGAGGGGTTTCAGGTGCCAGAACGGGATGGTTCGTATCTACCAGCCCGGCGTTCGGTTCGACTCAGAACGGGATGCCAAGCGGCACCGCTATTTCTCCGAGGAACAGATTCGTGAGCTTTCCGAGGCGGCGATCCGAGAGATGATCGTGCGAGGCGTGGCTCGACGCGCGAACGCCAGTGGATACTTGGACGTGACTTCGCTCGAGGATATCGAGACGCGTCGTCGCGAGATTCGTTTGCGCGAGTTCAAGCATGCCGCGGATGATCGTTCCAAGGTCGAATGGATTGAATTGCTCGAACAGGACAATCAGGGTCTTCACGCGAAGGTGCGGGAGGTTTCCGACCAACTCCAAGCCGCAGTCGGGCGCGCTGAGGAGTTTGAAGATCAGAACATCGATCTTTCAAAGGAGATCTCAAGGCTGAACTACCTCGTTCAGGACATGAACCAAAAACATGCTTCGGCTTACGATTCAGCGCGTCTCGCGGCGTCTCGCATCGACGCGCTGAAGAGGCTCAACCACCTTCCGACCTCGGTTCGCGAGGTGGCTCAGATGGTTCAATCCCTCCACCCCGCTCAAATCGTCTTCACCGAAAGAGGTCTGTCTTCGACCGAAGACCGTTCAGACGCAGTCGTAGAGCTTGCTTGGGAGTGCCTTTGGGCAATGGCGACAACGCTGCACGCTCTTTTCTTTGATGACGACACGAAGGGGGTCGATCTGGAACGGAGATTCAAGGAAGTATCTGGTTTCGACCTGGCAATGTCCGAGGGCAAGAGCACGAAGAAGGACAAGAAGTTCATGAACCTGCGGAAGGACACGTACGACGGGAAGACCGTGGAGATCATCCCTCATGTGAAGGTGGGCAACAAAGAGCCCCGGCTTCTTCGAGTCCACTTCTACCCAGACCATGATCGGAAGACCATTGTGGTCGGCCATTGCGGCGGCCACCTGGACAACTTCAGTACTCGAAATCAATGACGCCCGGAACCGCCGAGTCGAACTCGACTGTAAACAAGCGCTGTGAATTCGAAAAGTGTAAACCGAGACCGCGAACGTGTTAACCGCGATCGGGCAGTCTCCGGCGCGATAGAGAAGTCGGGCGGGAAGGAGAGAAAACGGACTCCCGGGGGGCGACCGGACCGATTCTCCGAGTCCTGGTGCGGAGAACAGGATAGTCTGCAAATGTATGGCGTTGTTGGGGATAGTACGCGAGGAGGGGATGGCCGCACGGCGACCGCTGGCGTCAACTACTGGGGACTGGACTTTCGGAGGAAAATAGTTTGGCTCCCCGGGTAGGATTCGAACCTACAACCCTCCGGTTAACAGCCGGATGCTCTACCGTTGAGCTACCGAGGAATCTTTGTGGTGGGAGCTACTTCAGTTATTACACCAAACCACCGTTCCCCTGTCAACCGACCGCACCAAAAAATTGGCTCTACCCACACACTCTCGCCGCTGCTGGACGGTCCAAAAACCACACAACCTTCGACGCCGATTGCCGCGCGATCAACTGCACCGGACGCACCAGCGCATCCTCATCACCCTGCATCGCCGCATGCAGCGAATCCGCCTTGTCGGCCCCCGTCACCAGCATCAATGTATTCCGAGCCCTCAGCAGAATACCGGGCAACAAGGTCACACGCCAATTCGGCAGTTTCGGCGCATAAACAGCAGCCGCAAGCCCAAGCCGATCGCTGATCAGATCATCCCCCGGAAACAAACTCGCCGTATGCGCATCCGGACCCATGCCGCAGTGAATCACATCGAACTCCGGCATCCCGGCAAAGTGCATCCGCAGATCGTCGCTGTATCGCGCGGCTCCATCGACGGGGTCGTACTCGCCGAAAACGCGATGCACATTCGCTTCCGGCATCCCCGCCGGATCGATAAAACATTCCTTCGCCAGTTTGTAGTTACTCTGTTCATCCGTGGGAGGTACACATCGCTCATCCACCCAGAACAGATGCACCCGAGACCAATCGAATCCCGAGGCCGCCAGCGCCTCGAACATCAGCTTGGGCGTGGATCCGCCGGAAACCGCAAACGTCGCGTCTCGGCCTCCCTGCGTAGCTTCTAAGAGGATCTCCAAAACCTGCGATGCGCACGCATGCGCGGCCTCTAGCGGGCTATCGAATACCCGGATGCTCACAATGTTTCGGCAACCGCCAGCGCCGTTCGAAACACGCGATCCGTTCGGAGAATCGAGAGTTCCTCACGCATCAGACTCGCCTCGTTGACAGGCGGCAGAAGCGCGCGATGGCAGAACCCATCCAGATGAAAACGCACAGGAGTGCCGAGTTCGACGCGGAAGTCCACGCCCGATCGCTTCAGGATCACTTGATCGAACTCGCCCTGCTTGGGATGGATCGCGACTGTAGCTTTCGGCGAAGCACTCTTTAACCAACCGCCGAGGTACGCCGCGGCAACCGGATGACTGGTGTATTCGATCTCGATCGATTCGACATCTTTGAGACGTCCAAGCAGTCGATGATCTTCAAACGTGTGCGCGATCACTTCGCGAAAGCTGGTGAGCCTTGTCCAAGCGAGATCGCCCAACAACTTTACGCGCGGTTCCAAGGCGCGGATCATATCGAAGTGCTCTTTCAACGAAGGCGAGTCGCAGTTCGATGAGTCGATCACGACCTTACGCGCCAACGGAAACAGATTCGCGAAGCCCTCCGACTTCAGCCAGTGCTGACCGCGGACCCACAACACCATCGGCAGATCGGGCACCATGATTCCCAACACCGTGCCTTGCACCTCGGAAACACGATCCATCGACGCGGTGATCTCAATTTGCTCGCAGCAGATCTGCTGGCGCTTACCGAACGGCATCCAGCATTGCGCAAAGACCCGAGCTTCGAGTTCTCCATCCTTCGCGCTGGGACGCAACACGATCGCGCGCGAAGGATGCTCGTGCATCAGTTCGCCCAGCGTCTCACCGGCGGCCACCGCGTCGCTTTCGCTTTCAGCCGCGACCACCAAGGTCATCGCGCAGGCGCGCAGAACCCCGCTGTTGACACCCTGCGAATCGCCCTTCGACATCCCGCCCCATAATCCGGCGAGTTCCTTGAGAATCTTCTCTGGTTGTACGCTGGTGGCCATTACGGGATCCTCCAAACGTGACCATTGCGCGCCAGCATCTCTTCAGACTCCTTCGGTCCCCAGGATCCCGACGCGTAGTTGGGAAACTCGAACTTCGCCGTTTCCCAATGATTGAGAATGGGCTGCACCGCGCGCCAACTCGCTTCCACCATGTCTTGACGCGTATAGAGCGTGGCGTCGCCGATCATCGCATCGACCAACAAGGTCTCGTACGCCGTGGGAGTGCGCATGCCGAAACTTGAGCCATAGTTGAAGTCCATCGACACCGGACGCAACTGCATTCCAGGACCCGGTTGCTTCGACAGGAAGCGCAGCGAAATCCCCTCTTCCGGTTGAATGCGAACGATGAGCATGTTCGGACGCAACGGCTGATCGCCAAACATGTTCAACGGAGGCTGCTTAAAGAACACCGCGATATCGGTCACGCGCTTCGGCATCCGCTTGCCGCTTCGGATATAAAACGGCACGCCAGACCAACGCCAGTTGTCCACCCAAAAATTGACGGCCGCATACGTATCGGTACGCGCATTCGGATCCACACCCTGTTCCTGACGGAACCCTGGGGCGTCGACACCGTCGAGTTTGGCGGGTCCGTATTGGCCCGCAACAGCCCACTGAGCGGCCTGTTCGGCGTTAGGGATCCGGATCGAGCGCAACAACTTCGCGCGTTCATCGCGGACAGCGTCCGGCTCGTAGGAAGCGGGCGGTTCCATCGCAATGGTCGACATCACTTGCAACAAGTGATTCTGAATCATGTCGCGCAGAGCGCCGGATTCCTGATAGTAGCCACCGCGGCCTTCGACACCGATCGATTCTGCAGCCGTGATTTGCACGTGATCGATGTAGCGGCGGTTCCAGAGCGGCTCGAAGATGCCGTTGCCAAAGCGGAAGGCCAGGATGTTCTGCACCGTCTCTTTTCCGAGATAGTGATCGATGCGGTAGACCGAATGTTCCGGGAAAACATTCTGAATGTTGACGTTCAGTGTCACCGCCGTATCGAGGTTGTGTCCGAACGGCTTCTCGACCACCAGACGCCGCCAGCCGGTAGTTCCCTTCTGCAAGCCAACGCTGCCGAGCCCCGCAACCACCGGTTCGTAGTGGCTGGGTTGCGTGGACATGTAGAACAAAACGTTGTCCTGTGTTTGAAACGTTTGGTCCACTTCTCGTAACTTTGCAGCCAGCGTCTCAAAGATCTCAGGCTGGCTGATGTCGCCGGAAAGATAGAACAATCGCTTGGCAAACTCTTCCCAAAGGCTTTCCTCAAACGGGGAATCTTCGAGAAACTTCCGGACGGATTCGCGCATTTTGGCGCGGTACTCGTCATCTGTCATCGCCGTGCGGGAATTACCAATCACCGCGAAACTTGGCGAAAGCCTCCGTTCATACGCGAGGCGGTAGAGGGCGGGAATCAACTTGCGTTTCGTGAGGTCGCCATTGGCGCCGAAAATCACGATCGCGCAAGGCGGAACCCGGCGTTCGAAACGCAAGGGGTCCTGAAGAAGCTCGGCGTCTGCCATGGATTCAACATAGCAGACCCGGGCTATCGCCAACGATTCGGTGTTAAGTACCGGGGGCCGTCGTGTTCCCTTCGTCCCTGTCTCTTGCCAGTCACTGGGTTCGAAAGCGGGTCAATCCTTAAGGCTGCCCACAAAAACAAGACAAGCAGCATTCATTTGGGCTTGATTGGTTTCCATGCGGTGCTCAAGCGCTGGGCCTCGGCAATTTGCTCTCGCGTCATCGTAGGTTCGACGATGTCCCGCAGGTCCGTCCCTAGGTCCGCGCCTTGAGCTGCTGCGAGGTTCAACCACATGTAAGAAGTGACAAAGTCTTTTGGCACGCCCTCGCCCTCGTAGTACATCAATCCCAAGTTGAGCTGTGCCCTAGTATGGCCCTGGGCAGCGGATTTCCTGTACCACATTACTGCTAGAGTGCTGTCTTTTGGCACACCCTCACCGTTTCGGTACATCGACGCCAAGTTGAACTGTGCCGCAACATAGCCTTGGTCAGCGGATTTCCGATACCACATCAACGCCTGAGTGCTGTCTGCTCGAAAGGCCGAAGGGTTCTCTACTTAGGGGAGCATCCATCACGGAATTGCGAGTGAGCGATGGCTGACCTACCCCGGCTGTCCGCACGAGCAATGCGCGTCTAGGCGAAACCGGATGCGATGCTTTCGGTATCATGAGGTTGATGGGGCATTCATCGGTCGTCGTGAGTCAGCGTTACGTTCACCCTTCACCTGAAGCGCTCGAACTGGCTTTCGGACGCATGATCGGTGAGAATGCGCAGAGAGTCCCCACAAAAGGCCCCACAGCAAGTGAAGGCGAAGCGGTCATAGTTCAGTAAGTCTTTTAGAATCAATCAGCCCGGGTGGCGAAATCGGCAGACGCAACGGACTTAAAATCCGTTTCCGCGAAAGTGGAGTGCGGGTTCAAGTCCCGCCCCGGGCACCATATCTTCGGACCACATTCATAAAACGAATTCAGTTCGAGACACCCCCCTAACGCCGATCTATTTGGGCACCACCCAGGGTTCACCCAAGATTGACCACCTCGGATCCATCGCGCGGTAGGCGAACGCGGCCACACGCGCACCCGGCGGAACCAGTGCCTTGTCTATTTCCGTCCGATAGGCCGATGGCGTGACCTTCAGCGGAATCGTCCGCCCCGGCTGGACCACCGCAACGGGCACGAAGCCGTTCCCCAGACTAACCGCAACTACGATCGCATCGGCGTCCACGCCAACCCCTCCCTGCAACCGCCATTTCGAACCCGCGTCCACCACATCCAGATTTCCCTCGCCCGGTACCGCGTCGGCAATCAACTCCCCCGAAACCATCAGTTTCGGCGTGATCCATCCCGCCTTGTCCAGCGGCACCGCGGACTCGCGCAGAAAGTCCGCCGACCACACCGGATAGTTCCCAATGCAATCGCCTCCCGGCAAGGCAACGACGAACGTCAGGCAGGCCCGTTGGTATCGTGCCGCCAGCGTCCGGTAGTGCATCGCTTTGACACCGTACCAAAAAGAGAATGAATGCGCGATCAGGATCGCGATGGTCAGGCAACCGCGCCACCGCCAGTGGGATTCGTAGGCCAGAGCGAGCACCGCGATGGCGATCCATACCGCAAACGCCCCGTAACGGCTGTCGAGGGC
>CAZCPL010000307.1:0-5432 GCA_964500255.1 uncultured Solibacteraceae bacterium
ATCTCGAAGCGATGTCGTTTCTGCGAAAGTTCAATGAACTCGCGCATGAAGTTCCAGGTGTGATGACCATCGCCGAGGAATCGACTTCGTTTCCGCTGGTATCGAAGCCGGTTTACCTGGGTGGTCTTGGATTCACTATGAAGTGGAACATGGGCTGGATGCATGACATGTTCCGCTACTTCGAGCAAGATCCGGTCTATCGCAAATACCATCACAACGACATCACCTTCTCGCTCGTCTACGCGTTTAGCGAGAACTTCGTCTTGCCGGTATCCCACGACGAGGTGGTGCATGGCAAATCGCCGTTGCTTGGCAAGATGCCGGGCGATGAGTGGCGCCGTTTCGCCAATGTTCGCGCCTTTTTTTGTTACATGTATGCGCATCCGGGCAAAAAGCTGCTGTTCATGGGATGCGAAATCGGACAGACGACCGAGTGGAACTTTCAACGTTCTGTGCCTTGGGATCTGTTGAACTATCCCGTTCACCGCGGCATGCAGATGCTGGTGCGCGATCTGAACACGCTCTATGCGTCCGAACCGGCGATGCATGAGGTCGATTTTCATTGGGAAGGCTTCTCGTGGGTCGATTTTCATGACGTGGACGGATCGGTCATCGCCTTTCACCGCTTTTCGAAAGATCGAAAGCAGACTCTGCTGTTCGTGTGCAACTTTACGCCATTACCACGGCACGGCTATGTGTTGAATGTGGACTATTCTGGCCAATACCGGCAAATTCTGAACAGTGACGATTCCCGCTACGGAGGCAGCGGCGTGTCCAATTTGCAGGTGATCGAAGCCGAGGCGAATCCCCATCCGGGGCGCCCGTATCGAATTTTGCTGACGATCCCACCGTTGGGCGTCGTAGGCTTCCGCGTCGTGAACACACAGGCGCAAGCAGAGAAGTGAAAAAAGTTACTGTCGAGTGATCCGGTTTGACCAAGTTTGACGCTTATAGATTTGAATGGGCGGCCATCGGGGGGAACGTTCCAACTCTTCCGGCACCGCTGGTTGTGACCGGTTGTGGGCAAGTTTCGTCTGTTCAAGTGTTTTCGAAGGAATCGCTTGAACCGGCAATCCTTGACTCGACAAGTATCCGCATATACAATCGGGAAGCAGTTTTTGATCGGCCGTGCCAGTCTCCAACCGCTCGCGGCTGCTTAAAGAGTTTGAATCAGCCAAGTTCCACCAGGAACTTGGACTACGAAACGAGGCAAAGATATGGCGAAAGGAAGTACGCAGCACAAGCTGGATCGGGTCCGCCCGCCGCGTGTGCAGATTACCTACGATGTCGAAGTAGGCGATGCGATTGAAATCAAGGAACTGCCCTTCGTGATGGGCGTTCTCGGAGATTTTTCAGGACAACCCACCGATCCGCTCCCGCGTTTGAAGGATCGGAAGTTCGTCGAAGTCACCCCGGACAACTTCGACAGCGTTCTCGAAGGCATGAAGCCGCACCTGGCTTTCAATGTCGAGAACAAGCTGAGCGAAGATTCGGATGCGCCACAACTCAAGGTCGACCTGCACTTCAAGAGCATGGAAGACTTCGAGCCGGAACGTGTCGCCCGTCAGGTGAAACCGTTGCGCGAACTGCTCGACCTTCGCACCCGCCTGTCCGATCTTCGGGGCAGCCTGCAAGGCAACGACAAGCTGGACGAAGTGCTGCTCAACACAGTGCAGGATTCCGGCAAACTCGACAAGCTTCGTGACGAGATGAAGAAGGAGGAAGAGTAAGCCATGTCTGATGCACAACGTACAGGCAAAGCAGCACAGGAACAAGTCCTCGAAGGCAGCCTACTCGACCAGATCGTCAACGAAGGGCGTATCGCCAAAGACGACTCGATGAAGGAACGCGGCAAGGAACTCGTCAAAGAGTTCATTGCACAGGTTCTTGACGGTTCGATGACGGTGAGCCGCGACGTGGAATCGATGATCAATGCGCGTATTGCGCAGATCGATCATCTTCTTTCCATCCAGCTCAATGAGATTCTTCATCACCCGCAGTTCCAGAAGCTCGAAGGCACCTGGCGCGGCGTGAAGTATCTTCTCGGCCAGAGCGAGACCAGCGACAAGCTGAAAATCAAGCTCTTCAACGCGAACAAGAAAGAACTGCTTCGTGACCTGCAGCGCGCCCCTGAATTCGATCAGAGCGCTTTGTTCAAGAAGGTTTACGAAGAAGAGTACGGCATGTTCGGCGGTGCCCCGTTTGCGGCACTCATCGGCGACTACGAGTTCGGACGCGGTCCGGAAGACATCGAGTTGCTGGAACGAGTCTCGCAGGTGGCGGCATCGGCCCACGCACCGTTCCTCTCGGCGGCGACGCCGGAATTGTTCAACCTTGACAGCTTTACGCAATTGGATGCTCCGCGCGATCTGGCGAAGATCTTCGACACGACGGAATACGCTAAGTGGAAGTCTTTCCGCCAGTCGGAAGATGCCCGCTATGTCGGCCTGACTCTGCCGCACGTTCTCGTGCGCCAGCCGTACGGTCGCGAAGGCGTGTCGGTCGAAGGGTTCGCGTATGAAGAAGGTGTCGACGGCACCGACCACAGTAAGTATCTGTGGGGCAATGCCGCCTATGCTCTCGGCGCGCGTCTCACCAATGCATTTGCCATGCATGGTTGGTGCGCGGCGATTCGCGGTGTGGAAGGCGGCGGTCTTGTGGAAGGCCTGCCGGTTCACAACTTCTATACCGATGAAGGCGATGTGGCTCTGAAGTGCCCGACCGAAGTTCCGATCACGGATCGCCGTGAAAAAGAGCTCGCGGATCTCGGCTTCATTCCGCTCGTTCACTGCAAAGGCACCGACTACGCTGCGTTCTTCAGCGTGCAGTCCGCTCAAAAGGCGAAGCTGTATGACAAGGACGCTGCCAATGCGAACGCCCGTCTCTCGACGCAGCTTCCGTACATCTTTGCCGTTTCCCGGTTTGCGCATTATCTGAAGTCGATGATGCGTGACAAGATCGGCAGCTTTATGTCCCGTACGGACTGCGAGAAGTGGCTGAATGCCTGGATTCTGAACTATGTTTTGCCGGATGACTCCGCGTCACCGCATTACAAGGCGCAGAAGCCCCTGCGCGAAGCCTCCATCCAAGTGGCTGAGATCCCGGGAAAGCCAGGCGCTTACCGCGCTGTCGCCTTCCTGCGGCCTCACTTCCAGCTGGACGAATTGTCGGTGTCTCTGCGCCTCGTCGCAGAACTGCCGGCTTCGGCCAGAAAATAAGAAAAAAACCTGATTATGCGTGGACCAGTTTCCCACTTGTCCACGCATGAATAGGTGAAAGGAGAACAGCCAAAATGGCAGGTTCAGATTATCTACTCAAGATTAAGACGATCGACGGCGAGTCGAATCAGAAGGGCCACGAAAAGTGGATCGAATTGCAGTCGTGGTCATGGGGTGAAAGCAACGCTGGTTCGAGCGGCATCGGCACCGGTGCAGGTGCGGGCAAGGTCAGTATGCAGGATTTCCACTTCACCGTGGAATACGGCATCAGCAGCCCGAAGCTTTTCCTGGCTTGCGCCTGCGGTGAGCATATCGGCGACGCCGAACTGCACATTCGCAAGGCTGGCGGCGACCAGCAGACCTTCGTCACCTGGAAGTTCACCGACATCCTGATTTCGAGCTACCAGACCGGCGGCTCCGGGCACGGCAACCCGCTGCCTACCGATCAGGTGTCCTTCAACTTCACCAAGATCGAAATGGAATACAAGCCGCAGAAGGCCGACGGTACACTCGGTGCCGCAGTCAAGACCGGCTACGACGTCAAGCTCGGCAAAAAGGTCTAAGCAGACCCCTCCGGATTCGGGCCGGTTCCATAAGGTGCCGGCCCAAACCGAAACCTCAAACCAATAAAACAAGATAGTTCCAAGGGAGACAAGCAACAATGGCTGGTTCAGATTACCTACTCAAGATTAAGACCATCGACGGTGAATCGTCGCAGAAGGGCCACGAAAAGTGGATCGAATTGCAGTCCTGGTCATGGGGCGAAAGCAACTCTGGTTCGAGCGGCCTCGGCTCCGGCGCCGGTTCGGGCAAGGTCAGCATGCAGGATTTTCACTTCACTGTGGAATACGGCATCAGCAGCCCGAAACTTTTCCTGGCTTGCGCCTGTGGTGAACACATCGGCGACGCCGAACTGCATATTCGCAAGGCCGGCGGCGACCAGCAGACCTTCGTCACCTGGAAGTTCACCGACATCCTGATTTCGAGCTACCAGACCGGCGGCTCCGGGCACGGCAACCCGCTGCCTACCGATCAGGTGTCCTTCAACTTCACCAAGATCGAAATGGAATACAAGCCGCAGAAGGCTGACGGTACGCTCGGTGCCGCGGTCAAGACCGGCTACGACGTCAAGCTCGGCAAAAAGGTTTAGTCACACGGCGCTTTGCGCAGCTTAGGGCCGGTCAAGAGGTCGGCCCTTTCAAACCTCAAATCAAACACTTTGAAACATTGGGCGGTTTCACATCGATCCGCTCTGAAGAACGATATCGCAGTAACCTCAGTTTAAGAAGGAGACATACAAATGGCAGGTTCAGATTATCTACTCAAGATTAAGACGATCGACGGCGAGTCGAATCAGAAGGGCCACGAAAAGTGGATCGAATTGCAGTCCTGGTCATGGGGCGAAAGCAACTCTGGTTCGAGCGGCCTCGGCTCCGGCGCCGGTTCGGGCAAGGTCAGCATGCAGGATTTTCACTTCACTGTGGAATACGGCATCAGCAGCCCGAAACTTTTCCTGGCTTGCGCCTGTGGTGAACACATCGGCGACGCCGAACTGCATATTCGCAAGGCCGGCGGCGACCAGCAGACCTTCGTCACCTGGAAGTTCACCGACATCCTGATTTCGAGCTACCAGACCGGCGGCTCCGGGCACGGCAACCCGCTGCCTACCGATCAGGTGTCCTTCAACTTCACCAAGATCGAAATGGAATACAAGCCGCAGAAGGCTGACGGTACGCTCGGTGCCGCAGTCAAGACCGGCTACGACGTCAAGCTCGGCAAGAAGGTCTAAGCAACCTCATCGGCGAATCGAATGGGCGGCGTTGGCGAACCGGGAAACCGGATTCACCGCGCCGCCGATTCAGCGTTTCATCAGACTTTAGACAGGGAGAGAATCTACAAGTGAAGGCCAAAGCACTGTATCAGGAAGGGAAGCTTTCCGAAGCTATCCAGAGCCTTAGCGCGGAATTGCGCGAGAACCCCGCCGACGCCAAGCGCCGGACATTCCTATTCGAACTGCTGTGCTTTGCCGGCGAGTTCGAACGCGCGGACAAGCACCTCAACCTGCTTGCAGACGTGAGCGCCGAAGCCAAGATGGGCGCGGTTCTCTATATGTCGGCAATGCACGGCGAGCGCATCCGTCACAAGACTTTCGCCGACAAGGATTTTCCGTCGACGACACCCGACGACACGAAACTTCGCGGCGGCACGGCGATC
>CAZCPL010000307.1:5442-6322 GCA_964500255.1 uncultured Solibacteraceae bacterium
ATCCTTACCAACGGCGAAACCAAGACCTTTGACTGGATGGAAGATTCGGATCCCCGAGTTGGGCCTCGCTTCGAACTGTTCGCCGCGGGTGCGTACCTCTGGATCGGCTACGAGCACATCGACAGCCTTGAATTTCAGCCCGTCACTAGGTTGCGCGACCTGCTGTGGCGCCCGGCGTTCATCCGCACCGCGTCATCCTTCAAGGGAACCGAGCTCGGCGAAGTGCTGCTGCCAGCCAACTTCGTATTCTCGTACAAGCATCCCGATAATATGGTCAAGCTCGGTCGAACCACGATTTGGGACACGACGGGTGACGACCCGATCCCCTATGGCCAGAAGACTTTCCTGATCGATGACGTAGACTACTCGATCATGGAACTGCAGAGCGTACAATTCAATCAGGATCCCGACACGTCGCAGGATTAGGAACCAGTCCGCAGACTCCCATGCCCATACTTCGTGAGGACATCCTCAACCCGATCCCCGGCGAAAATCCCGCCGGGGCGAACCTTTATTACGACCCCGTAATGGACAAGCTCAAAGAAGCGCGTCGTGAAGACGACGACGCTCCTGCGGGCGAGTGGGAGCGCGAGAGAAAAGTCGCTGACTTCAAGCTCGTCATCAAGCTCGGTCAGGAAACCATCGCGACCAAGTCCAAAGACCTGCAAATTGCCGCATGGCTCACGGAAGCCATGGTCAAAACCCATGGTTTTGCGGGTCTCAAAGAGTCAATCGATGTCATGAAGGGCATTGTCCATACATTTTGGGACGGCTGTTTTCCCGAGATCGAAGCCGGCGATCTGGAACTTCGCTCAGCGCCTCTAGACTGGGTCGGAAGCCGACTTGAACTGCCTGTGAAGACGGTTGCGCTCCTCAAAGG
>CAZCPL010000308.1:0-6290 GCA_964500255.1 uncultured Solibacteraceae bacterium
GCCCATCCCCATTCCGCCCATTCCACCCATGCCCATCATGCCGGGATTGTAGAGCATCATCAACGCAGGCGCGATACATTCACCCCGCTGATAGCGGACTCGATACACATAGTTGTCAACCGTGCCCGCGGTCTGCTTGACAGGAATATCCAGCTTCTTCAGCCAATCCTCAACTGTCTTAAACACACCTGGATTCGGTGCAATGCCAATCAACAAATTGATACGGTCAACAGGTAAAAACTTCACCGGCGAACTCTTCTCATTCAAAGAGATCGACTTCATAATGTTCTCAAGCTCTTTCGCCAGATCCGTCGGCTTGCCATTCGTCACTTCGAACAGATGCACACGTTGATTCGCAAACTGATCGCTATCGAAAAGCTGGATCAATTCCATCGTTCGCCTCATGTTGCGGCGGTTGTCCAAAATGAAAAGCAGATTCACCGGCGAGTACGTGATCATCTTCGCGTTCTCACCGATAAACTCGTTCAGAACCTTCGCCAGTTCATCCACTGTCGTGTACTTCAAAAAGATCAGGTTCAACATCACCTGATCGTCTGCAGGAAAATCCTTCGGGGACATCTGCGGCTCAATCGGCTGATGTAGCGCTTCACTCATCGGCACGATGCGATAGATCTCTCCAGCCTTGATCATCGTGAAGCCGTTGATACGCAGCACCGTATCCAGCAACGACTTTGGATCGATGTCTTTCACATCGCCGTAGGTGTTCAGGATGACCGAACCCTTCACGCGAGGATCCAAAATGTAGTTGATCTTCAACTGCCGGGCCAGCATGTCCACCACTTCGGTGAGCGAGGCGTTCTGCAGCGTTAAGCCCCCGTAGATAGACCCTCCTCCCGCTGCCGCTGCGGTGGATGACGGCACCTGCCCGCCCGTGGTGGAAATGCCGCCAGTCAACAAGGACCCCGGCGGCGGCTCAGCCTGCTGCTGTTGCGGAGGCTGCGGTGCCCCCGTCAATAACTGGGTGCCAACCAAAACCGTCGCGATCACTGCTCTTGAGATCGATGACCGCATCTAATTCTTCTTCTCCGGTGCGGTGGTCGTCTCGACCTTGGCCTGTTCGATATAGCTCTTCTCGTCCGCCGTCAGTTCCGTTTTCTTCCTCTTCCAAACCTGAACACCGAACGGATGCGCCCGCTCAAACTTGTACTCCTCACCCATATCGATCACGCGAACAGTCGCCTGTGTGGACGGTTTGATGTTCGCCGTCTCCTGCTGCTTGCGAAACTGATCCTCGGCAAGACGCGACATGCCGAAAGGCGTCTTGCGGTAGACCCAGGTCTTGCCATCTTTCTCGGTGACTTTGTAAGTCGTATCGTCGATCTTCACCGCATTGGCAGGAATCGCGTTCGGCGTCGCGGGAACTTTTTTGTCCTGCGCGGTGAGCAACAAGAGGGGGAGGACGAATGCGGCAGCGGTCATGGTGTTCTTGGGGTTCCTTGCAATCTTCAGAAGAAGTGGAAGCTACTTGGAAGCTTCCCAGTAACAGCTCGAGCCGAACATTCCGGCCACGACAACTTTCTTCATACCGTTCAAGACGGTTCCCGGGGGCGAATTGTCGCCGGGCGCGCAACTTTTTGTTCCTTGCAGGCCGGTATCTTGCCCAATGCGAGTGTCGGTGGCCGTTCCACCTGCCCCAAGCGTCGTCAAACTGCCACCTGCGGGACGGGCGGCAGCAGCAGCGCCACCCACCGCAGCCCCAGGGGGAGGTACGCCACCACCCTGCTGCGACGACGGCCCCATAGGATTGTTGTCCACCAGATCCTCAAGCCGTTTCTCAACGGTCTTGTCGTTCCAGGCAAAGGTAATCGTTCGATTGTCGAACTTCACGATTTCGATCTCGCCGACCTTTTCTCCAGCGACATAGCTCTTCTGATTTCCAGGCCCCGTCCCCAGCAGAATCCGCGGCTTCTCGCCCAGAAACATCAACCCATAAGACTTTGGCAGTGCAGGCCACTTCTTCTCAATCGGAGGCGGCGGAGGATCGATAATAATCGTCGGATTGCGATCGCGCGAAAACAGCATCTGCGCCGATACCAGCGTGTACTCAAGTGCGCTCACCGGTTTCGACCCGGGAATGGGAGGCTTCAACGTCGCCCGCAACGGCTGCAACGCGCCGAGCCGCATCATCTCTTCCCGATTGCGCGCCTCGATCCAGCGGCTGCGCAGTTCCATCGCCGCCGCAATGATGCCGAGCATCAGAATCGCATTGAGATAGAAAAGTCTGCGGCTCACAGGGCGCTCCGCTTTTCGGGAATCAGCTTCTTGGGCACAAGCCCTGAAATCGACACCTGAAAGTTCAGATTCTTCTCTTTCACATTGCCATTCGAGTTGATCCGCAGATCTTCGGTGGAAAGCAACTCCGGCAGCTTCGTAATCTCGGCCAGAAAGTTCACCAACTGCTCGATCTTGCAATCGGCGGATGCGGTAATCATGATCTCGCCATACTCGCCACCATAGATGCGCGATTGCCCCGTGGATACAGCGCGAAAGTCAATTCCCTGCCCTGTGCCCGTCTGCCGGATCACTTGCGTCAACTGCGCCTGCGCTTGCGCCAAAGTGTCGGCGCGAATCAGTCCTTTTTCGCGCGTCACCAATTGCCCCAGTAGATCTTTCGCGACCGTCTGCTTCACCGGTAATTCCGCCTGCTTCTTGCGAAGCCGCTGCAGATGTTTTTCGAGAGCCTCCGGCGTGTTCACGCCAGCAGGAACCGCAGTGGCAGCGTTGTTCGCGGCGTTGTCGCCAGCGGGCCACAACAGCATCACCAACGAAGGCACCGCCGCATACGCCAGCCATTTCACCGCGCGCTTATCGCGCTCGCTCAGATTCATTTGCCTGGCTCCCTATCGGTGCGCAATCGAAACAACTCACCTGCGCCGGTGCGTCCCAACGGCATCGTGAAGTCGGAATTCAAGAACAGCGGCGATTGATCGATCGCCTTCAGCAACGGAGTCGCGGAATCCGCCTCACCCGAGATAAAGACATTGGTGCGATTGACGTCCAACGAACTCACCCACACAGGCGGCGCGAGGATCCGAGTCAGCTCATTCAACACATCCAGATCCTGCGGCGCGCGCCTGCGGTATTTGTCGAGCAGATCGATGCGCGTCCGCGCGTTCGTCGCGGATTTGTCAAACTCATCCGCCTTGATCGCATCCGGCCGTACAGCAACAACCTCTTCCTGAATACTCGCCATATAGCGCTGTTCTTCAATCTTGTCGTAAAAGACAATCGCCAGCAGCAGGCCCGTGAGAATCGTCCCCAGAATCGCAGTCGGGATGTAAACGAGCTTCGAATCCTTCTTGCGCTTGTCAGCCGGCATCAGGTTGATGTCGAGTCCATTGCGGCTCACAGCGGAATGCAAGGCCGCCGCATAGGGGATCGCAAACGCTTCGAGCGAGATATCGGCGCGGATGTCCGAAGGCGGAGGCAGCGCCCGTTCGAACGACTTCCGCTCCGTTTCCGGAGGCAGCCGCAACTCGGCAAGCGCCAAGCCAACCGTGCGATTCGCGATGCCTTCCGACGGCGTATCGAAGAGATTCGAAAACGCGGCATTGGCGACGCTTTCACCGTAGGCTTCGAGTTCGCTGCCGCCATTGCGATACTGCAGCGCGAGAAAGTCCTGCGGAGGTTTATCCTCATACACGCGCAAAGCCGTATATAAAGCCGCAGCGGTGGATGTGAACGACTTCACCTGTATCCCGGCTTCGGCGAACAGATTCGAATACTTCTCGATCGTCTCGCGACGCGCGATGCCGCAAATGATGTAATGCGAACGCCCGGCACGCGCCCAATCGCAGATCACTTCGTCTTCTGGATACGGATGCAGCGAATCGATCTGATATCCAATGGCGGAGGCGAGGTCTTCATCCTTCACCCCAGGCAGTGCAATTTGCCGGATAATCACTTCGTTGCGCGGCAGAATGACGGTAGCCGCAAGATGCGAACTGCCCTGCTTGCGCAGAAACGCCGAATACTCTGCGCCCCAATCCACAGCTTGACGTTCTTTGATTCGCTCGATCACCAGAGTATCGAGCACCGCGATGCCGCCCGGTCTGACTTTCGCCGCAAGCACGCGAAGGTCCAGTGTGGAATCAGCGACGCCGGTCGCTGAGCCAGCGATCTCGATGCCGACGCCTGTGCCGTATGTGAGCCACTTCGGATAAGACATGTTCTAAAAAGGGAGCGGAATGGAGGGGGTCCACGGCTCATCGCGCCAGCGCATCACTCGATACGGCGGGTCTTCTTCCGCAAACGCAGGATGAAACGTCACAGTCGCCGCCACGGTGCGGGCCAAATCGGAAAGGCCACCGTTGGCCAACTTGAGGCGAGCCGTGGCGCGAATCGTCCAGATGACACCGCCGCCGATCCGCAATCTGCCGGATGCTGGATGGCCCGCGGTAATCGCGCTCAGTTCGTCCATGTTCTTGAAAGGCTTCGCCATGCGGCGGGTCACAATCTGTCCGGCGATTTGCGGCGAAAAACCAAGAGCAACCAGCATCTCGGGAGCCGCGGTATTCGGATCAATCGTGTTTCCAGGACCGTAAACCGTAAAGCATTCCCGCAGGCCACCACGAGGGTAAAGGCGGCCCTGCGGGTCACGTTCGAACTTGCCGTAAAAAAGCTCGGGCGTCATGCCATTCACAAGGAGGAGTTCTTCGGTCTCTCTAAAAGACGTCTGCGGCTGGCCAAAAGTCGGAACCCGCGGCAGAAATTGTTGCGGCGGCATTTGCCCGTTGCGCATCGCCAGAATGCCCTGCGTGATGATTGTCGCCTGCACCTGATTCGCGCCCACAGCGTAGAGCGTCTGCAGAATGTCCGCAGGCGGCGCTGTGTTCACGTTGATGCGCGCCGATTCAGGAATCACTTCCACCACCCCCACACCCGACGGATAGTTGAACCGCAGATACGGCATCGGTGGCTCGTAATAGCGAGGGGAGCCATCTGGATTGGCGATGCGGTCCATCATGCCCCACTTCACCCACAACAGCGCGCGTTCCACAGAGCCTTGTGCGAGGTAGTTGGTGCGGATCCCTTCCGAAGCATTCGATGTGCGCTGTGTCTCGGTTCGCACTGTGTTCGCGACTGCGAATGCAATCGCAGACAAAGCCGCTGCGAGCCACAATACCGCGAGCAGTGCCCCGCCCCGCCGTCCGCTATTGCATGTCGACATACGTATCCAAAGGGTCGCGCGTGATGCGCACCGGCGCGGTGATCGTCACCAACGGCAAACGCAGACGGTTCACAGGTAATGGAGCCATCTCAATCCGGATCGCCGACGGCAGATATGCTTTTGACCACACCGGAACCCAGCGTTCATACGGTGGCTCTTTCATGGCTTCGCGAAACCACAACTTCGCATAGGAAAGCTTGTCCGCCAAAACAAACGACCGCTGACTCGCCACAATCGGCACAAACCGCGGCGTCGGTTCCGTCGCCAACGGATGCTCCCCAATGCCACTGCAGAACGCCCCAGTCGAATACGGACCGTTGTAGTAATGCTCATTCACAATGATCCGCACGCCCTGATTGAACTCACCTGGAATCACTTGATACTCGAGGATCCGAGGATAGCCGCGATGCGCCTCTTCGAGCGAATACGCGGAAACAAACCGCATCGATTGCGGCTCGCCTTGAAAGAACGAGATCTTGTTAGAGACCGCTCCGCTCGCGACGCACTCCGCAGGAACGGCCATGATGCCGCCAATCTGGGCGTCGATGATGCGATTGATCGCAACGAGCCGACGGTTGTCATAGAGATGTTGATTGGTCTTCTCTTGCGTATTGAACCCGATGCGGATCGCCATCAGCATGCCCACAGAAATCAGGCTGACGAGGCTGATCGAAATCAGCAACTCCATCAGTGTCATGCCCCGTTGTTCTGAGGATCTCGCGCAAAACGGGGTCGCCGTCGAGGGTTTCCGGGCCATCGGCGGATCGCACTGCCGATCTCTTCGCGCTCTAGCGGATGCCATTGGCCATCCTCTCGACATCGGGACCGGTCAGATAGCCACGCCGATAGCCTTCTAAGGTGAACGATTTCCCGCCCGGCCACTCGATGCGCAACTCGATCCGGTCGAGAATCGCCATATTGGCGCGAGGCTGAGGGGGCACATCGAACGGCGTCACCACCGCCCGCCACCGCACGGGAACGCTACCCGTTTCGCCCGCCGCCCAGCCGCCTTCAAGCGGAGTCCAACGGGGCAACATGCGGATCAGCGTGAGTTCATCCATCTTGCGCTTCGCCAAAATCGACGCGCGGTCGTACTCTC
>CAZCPL010000309.1:0-5262 GCA_964500255.1 uncultured Solibacteraceae bacterium
CAGTGCCTCGGGGATGACCGCCCAACGGACCCGTGCGGAACTACTGGTCGAGAACCTCGCGAATTCGGAAACTACGCGCACGGCAGAGGGTGGTCCCTATCGCCGGAAGGACGCAGTTTTCGCCGAGTCGGATCAGCATTCGCCGTTTGCGTCCGTGTTTCAGCAGGTGACGGGCGTAGGCGTGAGCGTCGATGAGATTGTGGTCGATCAACGGGAACCGGAGAAACGGTATCTGCCGGGACATCCCGATGCGGACAAGGACGGCTACGTCGCTTTTCCGCGGATGAGTCCTGCCGAAGACATGGTCGATCTGTTGGGCGCCTCGCGAGGCTACCAGGCAAACATTGCAGCGATGTCCGCGATTAAAGACATGCTGCAGAAGTCGATTGACTTGATGCGTTAGAGGAGTTCATCATGCCATTCGATCTCATAATACCCCCGGCCGGGCTGAACAGCGATTTGCTTTGGCGAGCGGAATCCAGCCAGACGAAGAAGGCCGGTTCGACGTTTGGATCCATCCTCGCGCAGTCGATCGCGGACGTGCAGTCGAGTTCCGCGGTGGCGAAAGAGAGCGTGGATAGTTTCTTGCGGGGAGAAAGTCAGGAACTGCACGATGTCGCAATTGCCGGGCAGAAGGCGGAACTGACAATGGAGATGTTTTTGCAGAGCCGCAACAAGCTAGTGCAGGCCTATCAGGAAATCATGCGGATGCAGATCTGACGTAACGGGAAATGCTGGCACAGATTAGGAAACTTCTGACATCGCTCACCCTGCGCCAGCGGATCTTGGTTGCCGTGGCTGCGTTGGGCACGGTTGGGGGACTTTGGTGGTTAAACCAATGGAACCACGAACGCATGTTTCAACCCTTGTTCACGGGGCTCGCCTCCGAGGACGCCGGCGCTGTGGTCACAAAGCTGAAAGAGGCTGGAGTCGAGTATCGTTTGTCCGCGAATGGCAATACCGTTCTGGCCCCTGCGGACCGGATCCCCGAACTCCGGATCCAACTCGCCTCAGCAGGTATTCCGAAGGCCGGTCGCATCGGCTTCGAATTGTTTGACAAGAACAACTTCGGCATCACCGATTTTGCCGAACAGGTCAACTACCGCCGTGCGCTGGAAGGCGAGTTGGAACGTTCGATCCTGGCGCTGAACGGCGTCGAGTCTGCGAGAGTTCATATCACCCCCGCCAAGGAATCGGTATTCACGGAATCGAAAGAGCCTGCCAAAGCGAGTGTGCTGTTGACGATCAAAAAGGGTGCGCGTATCGTGCCTGGCAATGTGGATGCCATCTCGCATCTGGTATCGAGCGCGGTGCAAGGTCTGGACCCCGAACACGTATCCGTGGTCGATGGTGCCGGCAAACTGCTGGCCGGAACTGCGAAGCAGCCACCACAGCAAGAAGAGGCGGATGCCGCTGACAAGGCGCTCCTGCACCGTCAGAAGGTCGAGAAAGACCTACTGGATAAGGTGAATTCGACGTTGGAGCCTCTCCTTGGGTCCACGCGGTTTCGGGCGAGCGTTTCGGTGGACTGCGATTTTTCATCGGGTGAGCAAAGCGAAGAGACCTTCGATCCGGCGAAGGCGGTTTTGGTGACATCGCAGAAGAGTGAGGAATCCGGAGTACCGGTGTCTGGCGGCGGTCAACCGGGTACGGCCACAAACCTTCCAAGGCCAGCACAGCGTCTGACGTCTCAGGCCGTTCCTGTGTCGCGAAAAACCGAGAATACGACATATCAGAACTCCCGTCTGGTGCGAAAGGTGAAGCTGCCACAAGGGGGAATCCGGCGGATCTCAGTCGGTGTGTTGCTCGACAACTATTTGCGATGGGAGGTGGAAGCCGGCAAGGCGAAGCGCGTGATGAATCCTCCGACGGCGGATCAGATGAAGTCGATCCGGGACATCGTTTCGGGGGCTCTCGGCGTCGATGCGAAACGTGGGGATATCGTCGTTATCGAAAGCATCGCGTTCGGTTCGACGCTGGACGCGCAGCCACCGCCCGGCTTGCTGCCTTTGCCAGCTACCCCAAAGGCACCGGACATCAAGCCATCCAGCATTCCGCCGGATGGTTGGATGGGAATACCGAGGAACAATCTCCTGATCATGGGTGGAGTTGCGGGTGCCGCATTACTGACCTTGCTGGGTGGAGCCTTCTGGTTCATTGGAAAGCGCAAGAAGAGGAAGGTCAGTGTCGAGCTCGCGGGTAGTCTTCCTGAAGGATCGAAGAGATCGAACGACGGCGAAAAGCAACTTTCCGCCGGGGCAAACGGTGAGACAAAGAGTCCGAAGCGTTCAGCCGATCCGGAAATCGAAGAAGAAGGCGAGGAGATAGCCGCACTCAAGGCTGCGCAAGAAGAACGCCAAGTATTGGGATCGATTAAACTTCCCGAGACCACGACAAAGAAGGCCGCTGTTTTGGCGAGACATATCACGGAAGAAGCGAAGAAGAATCCGGAAGCAATGGCGCAGATTGTGCGGACCTGGTTGAACAGCGAGGAGTCGTAGGCGAACATGGCGACCGAAGGCGAGAAAACCGGAAAATTGAGCGGCCTGCGCAAGGCGGCGATTCTGATGGTGATTACCGGGGCAGAGACGAGTTCGGAGATTCTCCGAAATCTGGAAGAGGACGAAGTCCAGTTGATCTCCCGTGAGATTGCCAAGTTGTCTTCCATTACAACGGAACAATCGGAGTTGGTACTCGAAGAGTTTTACCAGATGACCGTTGCGGGCGACTACGTCCGAAAGGGCGGTATCGACTACGCCAAGCGAATCCTTGTGGGGGCGTTCGGTCCTGAAACGGCGAAGAAGATGCTTGACCGGCTGATGAAGACGTTGGGAGCGGAGTCCGCCAGTTTCGACGCTCTCCAAAAGGTCGATCCGCAACAGTTGGCCAAGTTCATTCATTCGGAACATCCACAGACTATCGCGCTCGTTCTTTCCCACCTGAATCCGGGACAAGCAGCGGGGCTGCTGTTTTCTTTACCGCAGGAGCTACGCGGGGAAGTTGCCCATCGGATGGCCAATCTCGATCAGATTTCCCCGGAAATCATCGCGAAGATTGCCGGTGTGATCGCGGCTAAGTTGCGCAATCTGGGAGATGTCAGCCGCGAGAACTACGGCGGAGTCAACGCTGTCGCGGAGATGTGCAACCGCTTGGACTCGAACACAAGCCGCGAAGTTCTCGACAACATCGAACAGATCGACTCGAATTTGGTGGAAACCATTCGCCAACTTATGTTCGTTTTCGAAGATCTGCTCATGATGGATCAAAACGCCGTGAAAGAATTGTTGCAGCGAGTGGACCGCAAGGTGCTGACACTGGCCCTGAAGGGCACCAATGAGCAGTTGCGCAATCACATTCTTTCCTCTATGTCCCAGCGCGGTGCAGAAATGTTGAAAGAAGATATGGATTCGCTAGGTCCAATCAAGATCAAGGATGTGGAGACCGCGCAACAGCAGATCATCGGCGTTGTCCGGCAGCTTGAGACCGAGGGCGTGATCAGTCTCAAGGGCGGTGGCGGTGACCAATATGTCGAGTAAACTGCTGGATTCGGTCACCGTTACTCAGGTAGTTCCCTGGCGACAAGATGAGAAGGAAAATGATACAGTGGCGCATCGGCTGAGCTTCGACGCCGCGGACCGGCAGGAGCCTTCCGGTTCGGATCATCGTTCTACCAATCGGTATGCGCACCAGTCTAGCAACGGTCCCGCATCTCCGGCAATCGCCGATCATTCTGCTTGCGACCGGCAAGCCGAGGGATTGGAGCGGGAGATTCACCGGCTTACCGCGCAGATGGCCGAAGAAAAGCGCATCGCCTATCAACAGGGGCTTGAGGCCGGTTTGACGCAGGAGATGGCCAAGTGGAATGATGCGCTGTCGCGATCGGCGAAGTCCGTCGCGGATCTGGCGTCTTGGAAGCCGCGATTGCGTTCCCAGGTTGAGGAGGATGCGGTCAGGCTGTCTCTTGCGATCGCCAAAAAAGTGCTGCGGAGGGAAGTCAATGTCGATCCCGATGCCATCGCGGGACTGTTACGTGTGGCTTTGGAGAAGGTAAACAAGCGGGATGTGTTGCGGATTCGTGCGGCCCCCATGGACGCGGGCGATCTTTCGGCTCGTCTAGGGGATTTTGGGCTACCGGTGCAGGTAGAAATCGTCGCCGACGGCGGATTGGAGCGCGGGGCGCTGCTTCTTGACACGACACAGGGCCATGTAGATGCTTCCATCGATTCGCAACTCTCAGAAATCGAACGAGGGCTTGCCGACGCACTGGATCGAAACAGGAATCGTTGAGGTATTGACTGGAGTTGCATGCCAGGAGAGGAGTGAAATGTTGGAACCATACGTTCGAGCTTTGCAAACCATCGATCCGCTCGTCATCGGTGGGCACGTGACACAGGTGACAGGACTGCTGGTGGAGTCGAAAGGCCCGGCTTCGTCAATCGGCGGTTTGTGTCAGATTCAGTGCGCGGGTGGTCAGAGGATCCGCACCCAGGTGATTGGTTTTCGCGACGGCAAAATCTTGTCGATGCCGCTTGAGGAGCCGGTCGGAATCCGACTTGGCGATTTGATAGTCGCACGAAAGGATCAGTCCGGTGTCGGGGTTGGTGCAGGATTGTTGGGGCGGATTCTGGATGGGTTCGGTCAGCCAATGGATGGCGGTCCGCCGGTTGAGATGGAGTGCCGCTACGACATTAATCGCCGTCCACCCGGACCTCTCGAGCGGGAGCCGATCGAAGACCGGCTTGTGATCGGCATCCGGGCGATCGATAGCCTGCTGCCGTTTGGCAAGGGGCAGCGCATTGGGATCTTCGGAGGAAGTGGCGTTGGCAAGAGCACTCTCCTCGCGGCGATGGCAAGGCAGAGTTCAGCCGATGTCACTGTAATTGCGATGATTGGTGAACGTAATCGCGAGGTCCGGGATTTTCTCGAAAAGGAGCTGAGTAGAGATGGACTGGCGAAGTCTGTGGTCGTGGTGGCCACTTCGGACCAGCCGGCGCCGTTGCGCATCCGTGCCGCACTCGTTGCGCTCTCGGTAGCCGAGTTCTTTCGCGATCAAGGCAAGGACGTCCTGTTTATCATGGATTCGGTAACCCGGTTGGCGATGGCACAACGGGAGATCGGATTGACGGCGGGAGAGCCACCCAGCCAAAAAGGCTACACACCGAGTGTGTTCGCGATGCCAGTCGACGCCGCGGCGAGGCCTGCTCACTCGACGCCATGTGCGACGAGGGCTACCAGTGCGTCGACGGTGCCTGCCGTGAAGGC
>CAZCPL010000309.1:5272-6265 GCA_964500255.1 uncultured Solibacteraceae bacterium
GCTGGACGATTCAGAACCGGTTCGATCACTGGAATATTCACGGTACTCGTCGAGGGCGACGATTTCAACGAACCGATTTGTGACGCTGTTCGCGGTATCCTCGACGGGCACTTAGTCCTTTCGCGGGATTTGGGGGCGGCGGGTCACTATCCTGCCATCGACGTTCTGCAGTCGGTCAGCCGGTTGGAGTCGCGCTTGGCGACTCCGGATCAGCAGTTGGCGTCTCGTAAAATTCGAGAGGCCCTTTCGATGTTTCGCCAATCGGAGGATTTGATCAATCTGGGCGCATACGTCAATGGTTCGAATCCGCGCTTGGACGCTGCAATCCGGATCAGGCAGCAACTGAACGATTTTTTGCGGCAGGGCTCTCACGAGGTTTCCCCACTGGAAGCCACAGTGGAGGGGATGGCTCGGCTTGCGGAGGCTTTGTAACGGGTGGATGGCTGAGCCACGAAGTTGAGTCTGTCCAGGTTTCCCGATGTTTTGCAGGATCTGTTTTGCAGCACCGCGTCGAGACGCCGGAGGAGATTGAGGTAAAGTGAGGCGATTCGAGTTTTCGCTCGAGAAGGTCAAACGGTTCCGTGAGTCGCAACTACGAACGGAAGAAACCCGCTGTAGCATGCTGCAAGCTGCTGAGGCGCAAATGCAGCAGCGGGTTGCCGCTTTGCATTCCTCGTATGCGAATCAGCGGCATGCGGTTTCGCGAGGCGCTGAGATTGACGGAACGCAGTTGGAACATCTCCATCGATTTGCGGAATTTGTCTCGATCGAGATCATTCGACTACAGAAGGAATGCGTCGCGCTTCGTCAGGAACTCGAGCTGCAAATGGGCCGAGTTGCTGCTTGTCGCCAACGAGTCGAGCTATTGGAAAAGCTGAAAGAGCGGGAGCGAGGAAGATGGAACATGGAGTCGACAAAAGAGATGCAACTGGCGGCGGAGGAGTCGTTCAATGCTCGCTGGTTGCGCGAGCGAAGGCCGTCGTGACTTCAAGT
>CAZCPL010000310.1:0-1262 GCA_964500255.1 uncultured Solibacteraceae bacterium
AGCTTGCACCAAACTTGCGGCGCGCCCTGCTGCACCGCAGGATTCGGGTGCCCCATGCCTGCGATGGTCGCGTACTTTCCTTTGCAGCCTTGATCCATCTGCCCCAGATAGCCCGCCATCTCGCGATACAAACCAGGATCCTGCCCCAAATGCGTTGGCGCATCGGGATTCTTCGTCAGCTCATACAATGGCAGCGCACGGTTGGTGAGCATGTTGCGCAGGTACTCGGCTTCAAACGCATAGACCTGCTTGTCGAGCTGTTGGTTGCTCTGGCCTCCGGCTTTCAAATTACCTTTCAACGATTCGGCGTAGCGTTCGAGATCGGCGAGCTTGGCCTGCGCCGCACGGACCTCTGGCTCACGGCTGTCGCGGATTAGCAGGCGCAATTGTCCATTGCATTCGCCGATTGCGCGTTCAACTTGGTCCAGGTGTTGGCGGGCACCGGCGGGTCCGCCGCTGGACTGCCGGGGGACGGAATCCAATCGGGCGTTCACCGCCTGCACGACGCGCGCGCCGTATTCGGAAATGGCGGCGAAGCAACTGGCCGCCGCGAAAAAGGAAAGAAAGAGTCTTTGCACGATGTCCTCATAGGAGTTTGCGCAAGAATGAGCGTCATGCGATCATCGAATGCAAAATGCGAGAAGCTTGCGGCGATCGACTTCTTCGGTTACTTGCCGAGCGACGATTTGGCTGCCATTCGCCGGGCGCTTCCGTTTCGCGAGGGCGCGCTGCTCGATTTGGAATCCTTTGCTGTCACTAGACCAAGGCAGAGAAGGTCGTGAAGAAGATCACCGGGGCGATCTACCTTGGCTTCGGATCCTCAACTTCTTCACCACGGTTCAGAGCCGCGCCAACCGGTGAGGTTTGGCTGCCCGCGGAGGCGCCGCGGATCTATGAGGAACTGATGAAGGCATTCGAGAAGAACGCATTTTCCGGAGATGGCCATGTCCTGATTCAAAAACTGGCGGATCTTCGCACGCTCGCCGCTCGGCATGAGGCGATTCTGGATCCCTCCGCTGACCGCATCGGCGTGCTGGTGGACGCAGCTTCCGATCCGAATTCAACCGTTCGCCACAATGCGGCGCGAGGGCTGATCGAGTAGGCGACCCGTGAACGTGCTCTCGCAACTAGCGGAAGCACGCGATGCGGCCACCCTGTCGGCGATTCGCGACCGCCACGCCAGCCCGGCCCGAAGGATTCTCGAACTCATCCAATAGAAAAAGGGGCATGGAATCGAATCCATGCCCCTTGTCGCGAATGAC
>CAZCPL010000310.1:1272-6245 GCA_964500255.1 uncultured Solibacteraceae bacterium
GCGTATCGCGTTCGCGCTGCGTGGTGGCGGGGGTGATGCGGTCGACCATGCCGTAATCCACAGCCTGCTGGGCTTCCAGGATATAGTCGCGCTCCACGTCACGACCGATCTTTTCCGCCGTTTGGCCGGTGGCGTCCGCCAACACACCGTTCAGGATCTCGCGCATACGCAGGATCTCGCGGGCGTAAATGTCGATATCGGTCGCCTGTCCACCCAAGCCGCTCATCGAGGGCTGATGGATTAAGACGCGGGAGTGGGGAAGGGTAAAGCGCTTGCCCTTCGTGCCGCAAGCAAGCAGCACAGCGGCCATCGACGCGGCCTGTCCAAGGCAATAGGTGACGATGTCCGGTTCCACCAGATTCATCGTGTCCAGAATCGCCATGCCCGCGGTGATCGAACCACCCGGCGAGTTGATGTACAGAGAGATGTCCTTTTCCGGATCCTCCGCGGCGAGAAACAGAATCTGGGCGATCGTGATGTTGGCGACGTTATCGTCGATTGGCGTCCCCAAAAAGATGATGTTCTCTTTGAGCAGGCGCGAATAAATGTCGAAGGAACGCTCTCCCCTCGAAGTCTGCTCCACCACCATCGGGACTAGTACGGAACTGTTCATGGAATCCACTCCAATTTTAATCGGCACATCAGCTGGTTTTGTGTACCTCTCTCCTCAATCATAGCCGGATTGGTAACATGATCGGGGATGAAGACTCTGGCCGTTATCGGCGCAGGTGCTTTTGGCACTTCGCTGGCACTTGTTTTGTCGAAGCGTTTCGACGAAGTCCGCTTATGGGCGCACGAGCGCGAGCTTGTGGAGAACATGCGAATCTCCCGGCAAAACGATGTATTCTTGCCCGGCTTTGCGCTGCCTGCGAACATCCTTCCCTTCGCCGATCTGCGCGAAGCTGTGATCGGTGCCGACTTCATTCTCGGCGCCATGCCTTCCACTCATGCCCGGCGTATCTACACCGAAATGAAGCCCAGCTTCTCAATGCGTCAGAAACTGGTAAGCGCCACCAAAGGCATCGAGAACGGCACGCTCTTGCGGATGTCCGAAGTGATTTCCGAAGTTCTCGACCGGCCACCCGTCGCGGTATTGACAGGACCCAGTTTTGCCAAAGAGGTCGCTTCGGGATTGCCCACGGCCATGGTTGTCGCTTCGCTCAATCGACATCTCGCGAACGAGGTCCAGGAGATGTTCACGGGTCCGACGATGCGCCTTTATACACAGGATGATCCCGTGGGATGCGAGATCGGAGCTTCAATCAAGAACGTCGTTGCGGTCGCGTCGGGCGTGGTGACGGGCTTGCGTCTGGGACACAACACCACTGCCGCGCTGATCACGCGAGGGCTGCGCGAGATGACGCGGCTCGCTGTCGCCATGGGCGGGCGTGCGGAAACGATGTCCGGACTCGCAGGCATGGGGGATATGGTTCTCACTTGCACCGGCGATCTCTCGCGCAACCGCCGCGTGGGGATCCTATTGGCCGAAGGCCAGACTTTACAGCAGATTCAGGGATCGATGCGAACCGTGGCCGAGGGCGTCTCGACCACCTACGCTGCCTGGGATCTGGCGCAAAAACATCGCGTCGACATGCCGATCACCGAACAGATGTACGCGATTCTCAAGAACGGAAAATCCCCGCGCGAGGCCATCCGTGATCTGATGGATCGCCCCGCGCGCGGCGAATAACACCATGGTCGTGATCGTCACCGGTGGCGGACGGAGCATCGGGGCGGCCACTTGCCACCTCGCCGCTGCGCGCGCCTACACGGTCTGCGTGAACTTCCTCAAAGACGCTGCGTCTGCAGAAGCTCTCGCAAACGAGATCGGTGGCTTCGCCGTGCAAGCAGATGTCTCCGTTGAGGACGACGTGATAACAATGTTCCAACGCGTGGATCGCGAACTTGGCACGCCCACTGTATTGGTAAACAATGCAGCGACGCTCGAGAAACAGATGCGGCTCGAACAGATGGACGCCGCCCGAGCATCTGAAGAAATGGTTCTGCCCCCGGCCGTGGATGGTCACCGATTGTGAGATCGACCTGCGCCCGGGCGGCATTTTCCGGACGACGATGGAAGGTCCGGAAGGGCATGTGTCTCCAAGCACTGGATGCTATCTCGAAGTGATCGGGAACGAGCGGCTTTGTGTTTACCGACGGGCTGCTGCCGGGCTACCGGCCGGCGGCGAATCCGTTCATGACTGCGATCCTGCAACTGGAAACCGTCGAAGGAGGCAAGACCCGCTACACGGCGATCGCCAGGCATCGCGATGAAGAGTCGAGGCCCTCGAGGAGGCTATCGCGATGTTTGACCGCATCACATTTACCCCAAACGTCATGGCGGGACGCGCTTGTATTCGTGGGCTCCGCATTACTGTATCGCTTCTGGTCAATTTGGTTGCGAACGGCATGGCAACCGCCGAAATTTTGAAGGAGTATCCAGACCTTCAATCCGAGGACGTTCAGCAAGCGTTGGCGTATGCGGCCGCACTCGCCAATGAGGAATTTCATCCTTTCGCTCCGACCGCCGCATGAAATTTCTCGGCGACATGGTTTCGAAGAAAGTGGTTACCGGCTGCGCTTGCTTCCGTTTCGTTGATTCTCATGCAATAGGAAAAGGCCCTCCATCTCTGGACGGCCTTTCCACTCAACAACAACGATCGGTCTAGAACATCAAGCGCAGCGCGAGCTGGAACTTGCGTTCCGTGCCCGGTTGGCTTCCGAAGATACGGCCGAAGTTCGGATCACCCTGCGTGAGGTTGGGAGTGCCCAACTGCACGGTGTTCAGGATGTTGAAACCCTCGGCGCGGAACTGTGCCTTCCAGCGTTCGGTGATATTCATCCCCTTGAACATCGAGAGATCCATAGACTTCTGTCCAGGAATGTGGATGTTCTGCAATCCCGAATTGCCCTGAGTATTCGGCGCGGGCCTGACCACCCTACTGGTGTTGAACCACTGCGCCGCAGTGCGGCCACCCGAAGGCGCGCCGACCGGGCCGGTGAGATCCGGCAGGCACTTCGAATAGCTTCCCACGCACTGTTGGGTGCTGAAGGTGGCCGGGTTACCCGTGCGGAGCGTGAGGATGCCGTTCATCTGCCAGCCACCCACGATCGCATTCAAAGCCTTCGAATCCGAGTTCATGAGGGACTTACCCTTGCCGAACGGCAGATCGTAGTTGAAGCTCGCGGTCATACTGTGGCGGATATCCCAGGCAGCGCTCGAGTAGCTGGTGGACCAGTTGAGCGGATCGAGCACGCCGAAGCCGGTCGAACCAGACAACGGGGTACCAGACGTGGCGAGAGCGTGACCCCAGGTGTAGCTGACGAGAGCCTGCAAGCCTGCGCTATATCGCTTCTCGTACTTGGCGGTCAAACCGGCATAGTTGCCGAAACCGAAGGTCGCGGTTCCGTTGATGCCGAAGAGATTCGGAGCAACCACGCGGCGAGGATCGCACGGGTTGTTCGGAATCGGGCTGTTGGGGCAAGCGTTTGGATCGTAGAAATGCAACTGGCGGGCTTGGCGGTTGCCAATGTAAGCCAGTTCCAACGCCTGCTGTCCGCGGAACTCACGCTGTAGCGAGAAGTTCCACTTGTGCACCAGCGGATTCCGGAAGTTGTTGACCAACTGGCGGAAGCTGATGTTTGCCGGCAGACCCGAGAAGATGTTCGTCGGGAATCCACGGCTCACGCCGCCTTCTAGAGCATTCGGATTGAAGAACGGGTTCGGATCGAACGGGGTCAGGGCGCCCTGACGGTTCAACTGCACCGTCTGATTGAACGGTACCTGCTCTCCACGGTTCGGGTTTCCACCCTGATTCTCTTCACCGCCGTAGAAGATGCCATAGCCCGCTCGGACCACCATCTTCGACGTCATACTGTAGGCAAAACCAATTCGCGGTGCGATGTTGGTCTTATCCCACGGAATCAGGTACTTGCTCGCCTGGCCGCGAGTAACCTTGAGGTTGGGGAACGAAGTGGCGAAGTTCGGAGGCAGCGGGGCGTCCTGATCCTTGCCTTTCGGAATCACCAATGTCAGGTTCTGCAGGTCTAGGTTCGACTGGCGTCCGAACTTTTCGCCGATGGGCGAGAACAGTTCGTAGCGCAAGCCGTAGTTGACGGTCAACTTCGAGTTCACCTTCCAGTCATCCTGCGCGAAGAACGCCCAGGCTTCTTTTTCGGAAGAGATGAAATTAGAGGTGGACATCTGGCCGCCGCTTACGCGTCCCAGCAGCCACGAGGCATAGCCGTCACCGGTGAGGTTGTCGGCGGCAACGGTGCCCGCTTGCGAGTACGAGGTTTCGCGGCGGTTGAAGTTCCAATTGCCATGCGGCGAGGGGAACTGGAAGAAGGGGAACTTGATCGGACGGAATTCGCCGCCGAACTTGTAACTGTGTCCGCCCTTGTTCACCGCAACGTTCTGGATGAAATCCCAAACGTTGTTGTATTCCTTCGAAGGCAGCCAATCGGACGCGCCAAAGCCGCTGTAACGGTCAATCGAGGTCGAAGGCAGACCGCCGTTGAGAGGACCGGTCGGGTTGAAGCCGCCGATGCCGAACGCCTTGAACTGATCGACCTCCGGATTCGCCTGCGTGCGCGAAGTAACGAGGCGGGTAAACGCCGCGCGGGTTTCGGTAACGATCGATGGACTCCACACGCGGGTGTAGCTCATCATCGCGTTGCGGCCCAGCGTGACCGCGGCGTTCGAGGCGAAATAGGTCGCGTCGAGTGCGCCGGGCAGCGGAGCGCCGTTGAACTGATCGAGATCCGACCAGCTCAACGAACCGAACAACGTGTCCTTATCGCTGAGACGGTGATCGATGCGGACGTCACCCTGGTGAATCGCCTGCTGACCCGCGGTGGTGACGAAGTAGTTGTCCTGTTGGAAACCATTGCCGCCATTGATCAGTCGGCCGGGGGCCGGAAACAGGTCCATAATCTTCTTTGCAGCCGGATCGAAACGCGATGTCGGAATG
>CAZCPL010000311.1:0-4070 GCA_964500255.1 uncultured Solibacteraceae bacterium
CTCCTGTTTGGAGGCCGTGCGTCGGCGGAACTATTGCGAAGCGGCGCCGACCGCGCGCGTGTATCGGGTGTCTTCGAAGTCTCGGCGGGCACCGCACCCGCCTTCCTCGAAAGTGCGGGCATCGAGGTCGAAGACGGCGAACTGATCGTCGAACGCGAGGTGCTTCCCAATGGCAAGTCCCGCGCATTTGCAGGCGGACGCGCAGTGACAGCGGCGTTCCTGCGCGATCTCGCGCCGCACCTGGGCGACATCCACGGGCAACACGATCAGCAGGGCATCGCTTCCGCGGGCGCGCAGCGCGAACTGCTCGATTCGGTTTCCGGCAATTCCGCTCAATTGCTCGCGGTTTCCGAGGCTTTCGCGGCCTATCGCACGTGCTGCGATGAACTTGACGAACTCGACCGCACCGAGCAGGAAAAGCTTCGAATGGCCGATCTTTGGATCTTTCAGCGCAAAGAGATCGAAGCCGCGCAGTTGAGTCCCGGTGAGGATACCAAGCTCGAGTCCGAGCGCAAGATCCTGAAGAATGTCACCAAGATCGAGGAATCGGCGAGTGCGGCCTATTTGCTGCTCTACGATGCTCCAGAGAGTGCGGTGACGCAGCTCAAATCGGCTCTGAAGAAACTCGAAGACATTGGGCGCATCGACGAAGTCTTGCGTGCCATAGCGGAATCATTGAAGCCCGCGATGATTGTCGTGGACGAAGCTGCGCATGTATTGGGCGATTACATTGGGCGTCTGGAGGCAGATCCAAAGCGGCTCGACGATATCGAATCGCGGCTCGCGTCGATCGAGAAGTTGAAGCGGAAGTATGGTGAAACGCTCAACGGCATCCTGGCGTTTCTGGACGATGTTTCCGCGCGGCTCGAAGCCGTGGAAACCGTGGGCGAACGGCGCGCCGCGTTGGCGAAAGAGAAGGAACGCCTCGCTGCTGTTTATACAGCCGCGGCTTCGAAGCTTTCCGAAAAACGCAAAGAGGGCGCGAAGCAGTTGACCAGGAAGGTGGAAGCGGAACTTGCCACGCTGGCCATGCAGCGCACTCGGTTTGTGGTGCGCATCGATCCGGTGGCGAGTTGGTCATCGCACGGTGCCGATGAGATCGAGTTCCTGATTTCCGCGAACCTCGGTGAAGAGCCGCGTCCGTTGGATAAGGTCGCATCGGGTGGCGAGTTATCGCGCGTGTCGTTGGCGCTCAAGACGAGCGCCGTGGGATCGGCCAAAAAGGCTGCGGCCTCGCGGACTTTGGTGTTCGACGAAGTCGACGCTGGCGTCGGCGGGGGCGCCGCGGAAGCAGTGGGCAAGAAGCTGAAGAAGATCGCGGGCCAGGATCAGGTGCTCTGCGTGACGCACTTGCCGCAGGTGGCGAGCTTTGCCGATGTCCACTATTCGGTGGCGAAGCACGCCGAAAAGGGCCGTACGTTCACCACTATCGATGAGCTCGACAAACAAGGGCGCACGCGCGAAATCGGACGGATGCTCTCCGGCGAGACGCTTACGCCCGAAGCCTTAAAGCAAGCCGAACAACTAATCAAGGCCGCGAGCACTCAACGGTAGTTGTCGTTGATCAGCCACGGATCTTTGGTCTCTTTGCGCCACTTGCGCACTTGCTCGCGCATCTGCTTCAAGGTCACTGCAAAACCGGAATCGCGCGACAGGTTCCGGACCTCATCCGGATCCTTCGTGATGTCGTAAAGCTCTTCCTCGGCGCGGTGCAGATATAGGCCCACGGCCCGCTGTCCGACCTTGGCGTTCTCTCCTCCACGCAAGATGCTCTGCCACGTTCCCGACGCGTAAAGATCCGAAGCGTGCGGAAACTCGAGTTCTGGAAACAGGTTGTGAATGTATTTGTATTGGCGAGTGCGCAGTCCGCGCATCGGATAGTACATCGTCACTTCGTGAAACGTGTGCGAGAAGAAAGTCCGATCAAAGCCTACGGCGGTTGTCTGTTCCAGCAAGGGAAGCCAACTCCGGCCCGGCATCTTGTAGTCTTTCGGACCTGCGACGCCAGCGTAGTCGAGGATCGTCGGCGCGACATCGGTCCAGTTGACAAAAGCATCGTTTCGCAAGCCGCGCTTCGCTGCCTGCGGTGCCCGGACGATGCAGGGCAGATGCAGCCCCGCGTCGTAGCATCCGGTCTTGGCATTGGCGAACGGCATGCCGTTGTCACTCACGAAGATGACGAGAGTGTTGTCGAGCTGGCCGGATTCTCGCAGCGCGTCCATGAAGAATCCGATGCCCTGATCGAGGCGGTTGGCGGCCTCATAGTATTCGGCCACCTCCTTGCGCACGGCCGGATTGTCCGGCAGATACGAAGGCACGATCACCTTCTCAGGGTCGAACTTGTTCGCCGTGACACCGGGGTACGCGCGGTTGGCGAAATCCGTGCCACCACCGGCGCGATGCGGATCGGTAAACCCGACATGCATGTACCAGGGCTGGCTTCCTGCGCTGCCGAGAAACTGCTTGAACTTGTCGGCCATCTGAAAGACGCTCCGTCCGCTGTCGTTGCTCATGTTGACGTTCCACTTGAAACTTTCCAGCGGATTCACGTGCAGCTTGGCCAGCACTCCGGTGAAGTATCCGGCATCGCGCAGCAGCGCGGGAAAGGGCCTGACGAAGGGCAGGTATCCGAAGTGGTGTTGGGCATGAGCGTGGCCGTAATGGCCGGTGGAGTGGTTGAATAGGCCGCTCAAAATCACGGAGCGGCTGGCGCTGCAGGATGCCGTGGTGCAAAAGCCGTTGGTGAAGAGCGTCCCCTCGTCGGCGAGTTTGTCGAGGTTGGGAGTGCGTGCGGTTGTATCGCCGTACGCTCCAGTGTGGAGCCCCAGATCGTCGGCGATCATGAGCAGAATGTTTTTGGGCTTGGCGTTCGTCTGAAGAAAGGCGGGTGCTGCGGCAAACAGTTGGCGGCCCTTCAGCGGCATCGAACGATCATACTGAACCGCAGCGGGAAGTAGCTACACCTTAGGCTTCGGCGGCGGCAGTTCGCGAGCCTGGCATTCGGATGCGAACCCGCCAACGCCGTGCTTTCCATCGCAGAAGGGCTTGTTTTCGGAAAGTCCACAGCGGCAGAGCGAAATGGCGGTGCGTCCGGCGAGGCCAAATTCCTTGCCCTCGTGATCCACGATGGTGAAGTCGCCTTCGAGCTTCACAGGGCCATTTTTAAAGACAGTTACTTTTGTCGGCATGGGTTTCAGGGTAGCAGACGCTACAATGGGCGCAAAGATGTTGTTGCTTCTCGCCTTACCGACGATGCTCTTTGCAGCGCAGGCTTTTTCGCCCGCCACCGATGAGATCATTCTGCTCGGGCGAGCGAAGAACAAGATGGCGGAAGCGTTGCGCGGGATGCCTAACTACACTTGCCTGCAAACCATCGAGCGATCGCGCCGGTTGCCGAAGCGGCGCAAGTTCGAACTCATCGATGTGCTGCGGCTCGAAGTCGGCTTGGTGGAAGGCAAAGAGCTATTCGCCTGGCCCGGGTCCGGCAAGTTCGAAGACAAGGAATTATCCGACATTGTGCCGCCGGGCGGGGCGATTGGCAATGGCGCTTTTGTGGCGCATGCGAGTTCGGTGTTTCAAGGCCGCAGCGCCAGCATTACGTTCGAAGGTTGGGATGAGAATCCGCCGCGGGCGCGATATTCTTATCGAGTTCCGCAGAATCTTTCGGGATACCTGATCAGGAACCCCACAAAGCGCCAAGCCATCGTTGGTTATCACGGGCGCTTTTGGGTCACTCCTGGCGACGAACGCGTGGTGCGGATCGAAGTGGAAGCGGACGACGTACCGTTGTTTCTTGAGGTGCTGGCGACGGGATCTTCCATCGACTACAACTCGGTCAAGATCGGCGAAATCGATTACTGGCTGCCCTCCGCCTCCACGATGAAGATCACCAACATCGATTCGGCGGAGTATCGGAATGACACTACGTTTTCGGGATGCCGCCAGTTTGCCGGGGAATCGAGCCTGCGTTTCGACGATCCAACGCCAGAAGAGGCCGTTCCCACTCCGGTCATCCCCGAGACGGTAAAACTTCCGAAAGGGCAGTATTTCGGAATTCAGCTCACCGAGGC
>CAZCPL010000311.1:4080-6231 GCA_964500255.1 uncultured Solibacteraceae bacterium
GATCAAACAAAAGGGTGTTGTTCTGTTTCCGAAGGGTTCTGTTGTCGAAGGCCGAGTTGTAGCGTTGCAGGTGTTCGGAGCGGGCCAACTCCTCGAACTGCAGTTTGAATCCATCACCAACGGCGCCCGCACCGCCAAATTTCACGCGGAATGCTTCTTGCCAGCGCGTCAGATGTCGATGCGGGCTTCCCGCTCGTCAGCGAACGACCGCGAAACAGCCTGTGTCCCCGAGCGTCCAGGCATTGTTTCCATTGCGACGATACGAGGAAAAACCGACCTCGCCAAGGGATTCCGTCTGAATTGGACGACACTGCAATAGCCGATCTGTCAGAATCAATAGAGAGGCTGACCACAGTTGATCCACCTTCATCCCGACAACGGAACCCAGGTTCGTGAGGCGTTCCGATTCGCGCAGTCGCAAATCAAGAAGCTGATTGAGAAGCATCCTGACACGTATCCGATGTATACGGAAGACGGAAAGTGGAAGCACGGCGGACCCGCATGGACCGACTGGTGCGACGGATTTCTTCCCGGAATGATGTGGATCTTTCACAAGCGCGCGAAAGATCTTGGCGAAGACGAGGGCTACTGGTACGATATGGCGGTGCGTTATTCGCGTCCGCTCGAGGTTCGCAAGAACGATCGCGAGACGCAGGATCTGGGCTTCATTTTTCTGCCAACCTACGAACGTTGGTATCGCCTCGATCGCGAGCCGCATTTGCGCGACGTGTTGATCCAGGCAGGCAAGACGCTGGCGGGCCGCTTCAACGAAAAGGGTGGATTTCTCTGTTCATTTGTGGCCGAGAATTCGATTTTTATCGACATCATGATGAATGTCGGCATTATCTTTTACGCGGCCCGGGAGACCGGCGACAAACGCCTGCGCGACATCGCGATGCGCCATGCGTTGAACACGCGCCGAGTGATGGTCCGCGGCGACGGATCGACCGCTCACGAAGGTATCTTCGATCTCGATACGGGCGCGTTCTTGCATCAGAGTACGCAGCAGGGCTATCGCGGCGACTCGTGCTGGAGCCGCGGTTTGGCGTGGGGTCTTTACGGTTTCACGACTTGCTACGAGTACAGTTCCGATCCGCGGTTTCTCGATTCCGCGCAGCAGATTGCCGACTACTACATCACCCACACGCCGCCGGACGGAATTCCGCCATGGGATTTCAACGCTCCTCCCGAGAAGCGGATCCTCGTGGATACCTCCGCGGCAGCCATCGCTTCGGCTGGCCTGTTCCGGCTGTCGCGAATTCATCGCGATCCGGTGAAGGCGCACTTCTATTGGGAAACGGCCACCGCAATTGTGAAGTCGCTGTGCGATAAGCACCTCGCCAATCAGGACAAGAAGTGGGAAGGCATTCTCAAGGGCGGCGTCTATCACTTGCACAAGGGACTTGGCGTCGATGAGTCGGTGATGTGGGGCGAGTACTATTTCGTGGAAGCGCTAGCGCGCTGTATGCGAGGAATCTAGATCAAGCTGACTGGCCAGTGCCAGTTTCGGACGTCGGACGTGGCGTAGCGATTGACGTCGCCCAATCCGGCACGCCAGCGCGTCGGAGACCCGAAGTGTCCCAACATCTGAGTATCTCCCGCGGATCCGCAAAAAGCCCGCTGGTTCAGTTAGCTTTATAGTCGATCCCCAACTGCTGGCACTTCTTGTACAGATGACTGCGCTCCAGGCCCAAGACGCGAGCAGTCTCGGTCATTCGATACGAGTGCCGTTCCAGTTCCGCCAACACGACAGACCGCTCGTAAACCTCAACCCGCTCCGCCAACGTACCCGCCAAAGCAGGAACCGCACCTACAGCCAAATGCGCAGGCAGCGCGAGCCGAACTGTGGATGCATCCACTTCGGTATCCGCCAACAACAACAGCCTCTCCACGACATTTCTCAACTCGCGGACATTGCCAGGCCATTGGAACTTCTCCAACTCCACATAAGCCTCTTCAGTAAACGGTAGAGGCTTCCACTCGTTCTGCTGCGCGATCGACAAAGCGAAATGCGTCGCCAGTAACCGTATGTCCTCGCGTCTCTCGCGCAACGGAGGCAGCAGGATCGGAAACACATAAATACGATGATACAAATCCTCGCGAAACACACCCTTGCGCACCAAGTCATCCAGGTTGCGATGCGTCGCGACC
>CAZCPL010000312.1:0-6229 GCA_964500255.1 uncultured Solibacteraceae bacterium
GGAGGCGGCCAGCTTGCGGCGAATCCCCAACGCTTCCTCGTATGCCTTGCGTGCCGCCTCCATCCGGTTCTGGTCGCTGTGCAGATTTCCCAGGTTGTTGAGCGTCATGGCAATTCGGACGCTGTCGGGCTGCGACCGCGCCAGGGACAGGCACCGCTCGTATTGCTCCCGAGCAGCTTGATGCCGATTCAAGTTCTGCAGGAAATAGGCAAATTCGAACCGCCTATCAAAGTCGTCTGGCGCTGTCTCGACCGCCTCGCGATAAGCCGCCTCGGCTTCTGCGAATCGAAACTTCGTGGCCAGCAGCGATCCCCGCAGCGCCCAGCCCCGTGCCGCTTCTCGAAGCGGTCTCGCCGCCGCTTCTTTCGCTGCCTGGGTCATCTTTATCAGGTTCGCTTCGTTTAATACTTCGAGCGCCTCTTCGATCTTCCCCTCGGCGATCAGTTTCATCGCGTCTTCATACAAGGGTGACGACTGTCCCGGTTGCAATTTTGCCAGTTCCTGTGCAGTTTGAGTCCACAGTGCCTTGGTCTGCACCAGTTCCCGGGACAGCTTTGTCTTGTCCTCGCCGGCTTGCTGTAGCCTCTGCTGATACTGCCTCTCGATCGCCTGAAGGCTGACGTTCAGATAGAATCGACCCGCCATCTCCAGGCGGTCTGCGGCGGGCGCCAGAATAATCACCAGCACATTGGATTCCTGGTAGGCGAGCGCCAGCACCACGCCCTTCAGTTGCGGCCAATTCACAACCTCAAATCCGGGATGGGTGAGTTCGATCGTGACGCGGTCGCCCACTGGCCGGTTTGGAAACTGGAGAGTAAAGGTTCCATCGTCTCGAGAGAGCGTAGGATTCGCAACCCCCGGCGCTGTGATTCTGACAGCTACGATAGACTCGCCATCGAGGCGATTGCGAACGACCTTGCCCCTCATCACCGCCTCTGCTTGAATGCATGCGGCAGAGACCAAGACAGCATACAGCAGTCTCATCACCGCGCACGCTTCTTCAGAATCAGCCGAATTTCATTCGAGCCCGGCACGACAGGGTGCGTCTGACTGACAAAATCCGCGGCGTTGACGTCAAGAGTCATTTCTTCTTTGACAAGCCCCCCAGGGATGGATAGACGGAACCTGCCAGTCTCATCCGTCTTCGTTTTTTGTCCGGCCACCTGGACGGCGGCATCGGGCACGGGGTCGCGGGCCTCGTTCAGGATCACACCGGTCAACAGTATCCCCTGTTTCCTGACCGTTATATAGAGACTCTCACCGGTCAGGCGAAGCGGTGATTCATTGGTTCGCGCATAGCCGTTTGCGATTACAGAAACAGGGATGTCTTTGCCGCGATAATCAGGCGGTATGGCTGCAAAAGTGGCACTACCTTTGTCGCCGATCTCTTCCAATCGCCGGTCGGGGCCGAGGTCAATGGCGACTTTACCTTGACTGCGCAGGATGAGGTCTTGGGGTCCGCCAGGTCCATGAACAAACACGGTCAGCCCGAAAGGTTTCTGGCCGGGGGAAAAGTAGATGCCTGCGCCGACGATGAGGGCGAACACAACGGGTGGTCCGCCGAGTTTCAAGGTGCCCCAGGGATTCTTGCCTTCATACTCTGCTTTGGCTCTGAACCCGTCAAAGAGGGCCCGCGCCGCGCCGAGTGCAAGAGCAACGAGAACCAAATAGTAAATCTGGTTCACTAATCCGAACCCGACGAGTTTCTCGCCGAAGGCCATCATCATTACCGCGACAAGCAAGGCGAGGACAAACCAGACGAAGGGTAGCCGTGCGTCCATGCTGTGGTTCTCCGAAAGCGGAGTTGGCGGGCGTCCAGGGGGTTTGTTGGCGCCACCGTTTGCTTTGGGCGACTTCTTGGCCGGCGACCCCGGTTTGCGCGCGCCTGGGAATTCCTTTTTTTCTTGCGGATTGGTGTTTCCACCGCCGGGAAAGGGGACGTGTTCCGGCTTGGGCCGATTGCGTCGGGCGGTTGACAGGAGCCTTTCGCGGGCGGCCTCTTCGTTCAGATTCATGAGGTCGGCGTAGACTATGGGCGCGAGAATTCCTTGAGGTTTGCACGGGCCTACCAGGATTGGAATCAGCATGCGCTTGGCACCTGTCGGATCCTGACCCAGGGCGGCGCTCCATTCGGGCTGCGTGAAAAGTGCGTTGAGATAGTCCTGAGACAGGACGGCGATTGTCCTGTCAGACTGGGATGCAGCCTTATGCATTTCAAGAACGAAATTGTTGCCGGGCGAAAAATCCCAATGCTGGAAGAAGGTGGTGTAATCCGCCTGTTCGAGTTCGTAGGCGATCCACTCGGCCCACTTGCGATCGGCGGAGTTGAAGGAAATGAAGAAGTCTCGCCGGCCCGAAGTCAGGTTGGGCATATTGTGTAAGGTTATCGCATTTATCTTCTCAAGTTTGCGGGATGCCGTTCGACTCGTTGAACTCGTTGATTGCTATATCGCGCACTTTGCCGGATTCGCTGCCCGTTTTGCACTTTTGCCCGTTTGAGGTCTTGAGATGTGCGGAGTTGGCTCTCGGAATACGAATTATCATCGGAAACGTACGGTCGGCTGTGCGTCCGCGAAACGGTCGAATTTTCAGCAGCGTTTGAACCAGATCAGAGCGGATGGCCTAGCCTCGATCGGCATGCCACGAGTTCTAAGGGGTTCGACTGAATGAAGCGGACGCCCCTCAATTGACTTATCGATAGGAGACGATGGCAGCCGCGTCGATCTCGTCGTGGGGAAGCAGCTTATAGTGCTTCTCCTCGACTACTTTGACCTGGTCCTTTTGAATCGTAAGTTCCAAGAGAGCGACCACGTCGTTCGCCATGAATTGAGCGGCGATCGCGCGGCAACGAAGTGCGGGGAACTTTTCCTTCACAAACGCAATGTCCTGCGATATCTGGACGATCCCGATCTGATCTTTCCCGCCTTTCGCTTGAACAGGAATCGCATAATGACAGCTGTACTTGTCGAGGCCGATGTAGAACTCATCGATCTCCATCTGGCCGATCTTCTTGACCGTGCTGCGAAGGTGATTCTGGAGACTGTAGGTGGTCAAGCCGGGAAAGATATCGATCAATCGGTTGTAGCGGACAATCGCAAGCAGCGCCTGTTCGTCATCGAGGGAGTAGCGGCGAATGATCTCGGGAGTCGCGTCCGGAATCCCGATTGCGACCAAGTCCGCGCGTGGAACGATCCTTGCGGCTGAGACCAACTTGAAGCGGTAGCGGGACTGGCCTGCGCCTTCGATGATCCACTGTCGGCTCCTGGGCTGCGTTTCGAGAACCGCGGCAGGCAGTCCGATTCGGTAACGAAACGAGTAGAGTACGTTCACCCAGGTTGTCAGGCAGGGGCACCGCGAGTTCTTTGCACTTGTTTTTGAGATCGTCCCGATGGAACTCAAACTCTTCAACGCCCTTGGACCAATGGTCGAAGAAGATACTTTCGATCAGAAGCTTGTATCGATTGGGGCCATCGATTTTGGCCTTGGTTGGATCAGGCATTGGCCTCCACAGCCATGGGGAAGGGATGGCGCAGCGCTGCTAACCTTGCAGCTTCCGTCTCGTGTTGTTTCCGCTTGCGGGTGCCGCTCTTGCGGTCGCGGCGCGACGGTGGGGCAGTCACGCCGAAGCGACTGGCAGCGGCGGTCAAGTCCAGTGACAAAAGAGCCGGATCGCCGAGAGCGATTGAACGTTCCGGTCGGGTTGGGATTGCAGCGATAGCCTTCATCACTTCCGAGGCGATGGCACGACCCAGCGGTGGCGCGGCTGAATTTCCGACTTGCGGTGCGCCGTGCCATTTCGTTACGTGGAAGCGGAACCAGTCCGGATATCCATGCAATCGAGCCATCTCGCGCACCGTGATGCATCGGGAATGCTCATAATGAATCGGGCGCGGACTCGTGAATGCGCCACGCGATCCATCCGTTCCGGCACGAAGGGTGTTCGACAATCCGCCGGGCGGTAGGCGGAAGAAGCGACTGATGGGTTCCACGGCACCGGGTCGAGTCGATTCAAAGCGTCGCTGGGAAATCTCGCTGTGCGAGGTGCGGGCGCTGGAGGTTAGGATCTTCGGATCCCAAGCCCGAACATAGCCTAAGTGCCAAGACGATGCTTCGATGCATCGCATTTCGATCGCATAGGCATTGTCGGGTCTGGTAGGATGCGTAACCTTCACGAAATCGGCAGCCCCCAGAGATGGGTAGAGATCCGCGTCGGGAAGATCGGCAAGAGCATCTCGGCATGTGGGTCCGAACGAGAGTCCAGTCAAAGGCATCGGTTCCCGATCGGAGGGAATTGTAGATGGCGCCGGGTAGCTTGGTAGCGTGGTGCCTTTCTTTGCTCCGATGAGAATCAACCGTTCACGGTGCTGCGGCACGCCGTATTCGGCTGCATCAAGCACCTGCCAGGGTAGACGGACACGGTAGCCTTCGCGATCGAAGGCTTCGACTAGCTCATCGAGGAATTCGCGATGACGACCGATGGTCAGCCCTTTCACGTTCTCGAAGACAAATGTTCGGGCATCCAGGGCGGCCCCCCGAACACGCAATCGACCACTTGGCGATCACTCAAGCCAGCGGCTTTGCGAATAGACTGGGCGCTGAGCCCTTGGACAGAACGCGGGAGTACAGCAGTAGTGAATCGGTTCGATCTCAACGGCGGCGACAATGGGGCGCGCCAATCCACAGACGTGCCCGATACGATTCACCACCGGATCCTGGCGATGGATGACGGCAAGGGTACGCAAGTATTTCCGGTGGCTTCCGATCTCTGCGTCTTTTCACCGAGCGTCTACGACGGCTTTACGCGCGCCCGTTCGCTGCTACTGCGGGTCACCCACATCGTAGGCGTCACGCGCGGCGATTGTCACCGTGAAAGTGCCGAGGTTGTTCTGCCAGTGACCGTTGTCGTTGATGGCCAAGCCCAATTTTCCGGACGCCAGCCCCGATTTTTGCGCCTTCTTGCCGAGAAACATGGGTTCCGTCCCGGCGCCCACTCGCGCGATCAACGCCCCGAACGGATGTCCGTTGATCAAGTGCGATTTGTAAGAGGGCGAGCCAGGCTTGGTGAGTCCGTTCGGATCGGAAGCCCACGAGTCGGTATCCCAGGATAGCCGTGCAAAGCCCTTCGCCTCGGTCTCGATCTTCGACTGCGGGTCGAGCAGCACGCCGGTGTCGAGATACTCGATTTGGATGGAATGTTGGATGGAATGCACTCGCACTTGGCGCGCGACCGAAGTCTGGCGGACGGCCAACATTCGGATCTTCGACCAGTAGATCTTCTCACTCTTCAGCTCGACGAAGCCATCGGTTGGCAGGGTTGTTCGCAGCACCTCGCCACCCTTCATCCGGATTAGGCTCAGAGTCCGGTCAAAGCCATCGGCGTGACTCGGGATCACGCGTTCGAACAGGCGGTACAAAGGGCGAGGCTCGTGCTGATCGGTGTCCTTGTAGCTCTTGAGCAGCGTTGGCATCACAGGCAGTCCGATCGACGTGAGCGCTTCCACGGCGAGGTCGCTCGCCTTGCGGTCTTTGCCGAGAATCGCCGCGATGCCATCGTCGATCTGGGCCTTCTCAAATTCGGAAGCGGCAGCCGCACTGTGGATCGACAGGATACGGTCGGGACGCACGTTCGCGATTCCGCGAAAGTTGACCGCTTCGCCTTCGATCGTCCTTCCGTCGATGGTTCGGATGAAAACATGCGGGTTCGCCGCCGATAGTGCAGCGGTTGCCGCGAGCAAGGTTCGGACAAGAAGCATCCATCGTTTATATCAAATGGCGTCGCCGGAGATGAATCGCTCGCCGGAACCCAGAGCGCTCACTCCGTGGCCGATATTCGCTCGATAGTGGAACAACATCCCCGCGCACAGTCGATCGCGCCCATTGCCCCCCCCAAAAAGCGTCGACTGGACAGAACCGCCGGTGTAGCGAGCGATAAAAGCGTCGGTTGGGCACTTTCTCTGCGATTGATGGGCCCCGGCAATCAGCGGAAAGTTTGGCGAGTTCGTCTCGCCGGTTACAACGAGTCGATTGACACCATACGCTTCGTCACAAGAGTCGGGCAGTTTGGTTGCAGTGGTGGATCCGACAAGAATGAAGCCCGAAAAGGCTTCGATTCGGTCATCGCCTTCGGTGCCAATATAAGTGACCGAAGGGGCTTCACTGTTCGAGCTGAAGAAGAAGACAAATCCGTCAGTGGCCTCGCCTGCAAATTTCGCTTGCACCGGCCGAGCAA
>CAZCPL010000313.1:0-6226 GCA_964500255.1 uncultured Solibacteraceae bacterium
AAGTGATTGTGCAGAGCCGTGACTTCGAGGCCGTTGTCGAGCGCCGCGGAGATCGCGGGATTCACTTCGTCCTCGAAAAGCACGAGGTCTCTCATCACCATGAGATCGCTGCTGTGGTTGGAGGATGTGAAGGCCGCCCAGGAAGTGAGCCCCAGGAACGGATGCATAGGGCGCCCCTCGACGGTAACTTTGACGTCAGTACGCGGGAACGTAACGCGATAGACGTCCTCGGTCGCGGTGTACGATCCTTTGACTGCGGTGAGTTCGTCGATTTTGGCGCGATCCGTTTCCGGGATGACTGCGGCGGACATGGCGAACCCGGCCGCGACGAGAAAGAGAATGCTTTTCATGCCCTTCAAGAATAGCCCCCGTCAATGGGCTACGGCTTTTCGGGCCACCGATGCCTCGGATAACGCCGCATCAGTTCCTTGCGAATTTGCGGATAGTGCCGCTCCCAAAATCCGGCGAGATCGCTGGTCACTTGGACCGGTCGCTGATTCGGAGCCAATAAATGCGCTACCAGGGGAATTCCTGCAACGTTGGGCGTCTCCTTCAGCCCGAAGAAATCCTGCAACCGCGAAGAGACCCAGGGTGCCTGGCCGGGCGCATATTCGACTTTGGCTTTATGCCCGGAAGGCAGTGCCAGACGCGTCGGCGCAATCTCATCCAGCCGCACGGGCATCAGATGTGCATTCAACGCGGCCAGCAGATTCGCCGAAGCCAAATCCTTGAGGCTCCGTTTGCCGTAACAAAGATCGGTCAGAACGTTCTGAACATCTGTCATCGAAAGTGGTTTGGACAGTTTGCCGCGCTCAAACGCGAACTGCGCCCGCGCGAGGAACTGATCGAGTTCCTCGCGATCCACAAACCGCCCGATGTCCGACTCCATTGCTTTCGCAGCCAACAGTCGTGCCGCGACCGAGGGATCCGGAGCATCGCCACCGCGCGTCTCTTCGATGATCAGCCCGTCATAGAGCAGCGACGAGACTGTCTCGACGCGTTCGCCGTTGCGATTCCATTCCACTCCGTTGCGCTCTTCAATGCGGTCGGCGAACAGCTCAATGAGCCATTCGGGTTCGATGGGATGCGCGATCCGCACAATCGGCGCGCCTTTCTCTTTGCGATCCTCGATATCGACGGCCAACAGGAACCGCGCGTGCGAATCTTCGGACAAGACTGCGGATCCGCCGCCCGCTAACGCGACCTCGCGATCGCGCAGGCGCTTGGCCACGCGGTCAGGAAACGCAGCCAGTAAAGATAAGCCCAACGCCTCGTCATCGTCGCGTCCCCGCTGGCGGATCATGCGGACAATCTGTTCGTAGGTGCGAAAAGTGTTCGGCTGCCAATCGCGGCGGCTTCCCAACAATCGACGCTCACCCGCGGACAAGCACGCGGCCACTTCGCAGCCCTGCGATCCGCAACCACGGCGCTCCGCCTCTACGACCAAGCGCGAAAGGCGCGGATGCAGCGGCATGCGGGACATCGCTTTCGCTGTCGGTCCAGTGGCGCCCAGGCGGTCAAGCAGGCGACCCGCGGCCTGCCACGCCTCCGACGGTGGCGCATCGAGCCAAGGCAACTTGTCCACACCCATCGCGCGCAGATCCAGCACCAACTGCGACAACTCACGCCGTTGGATTTCCGGCGTGTCGAATTCCGGGCGTCGCGCCAAGTCATCTTGCGTGTACAAGCGAATCACGCGGCCAGCGCGCGTGCGTCCCGCGCGGCCTGCCCGCTGTGTCGCGGACGCCCGACTGATCCGGCTCACTCGCAATGTCGGTAGCCCTGTCCAAGGGGAATCGGAAGCCACACGCGCGAGCCCAGCATCGATCACGGCGCTCACTCCATCGATCGTGATCGAGCTTTCCGCGATGTTCGTCGCCAGGATCAATTTGCGCTGCGCGGAAGGCTGCACGGCCGCGTCCTGCTCCTCCGGCGTCAGGTCGCCGTAGAGCGGATAAACAGCCACTCCATACTTGCGAGCAAGAGGTTCGCAGGCGGACATCGCCCGCCGGATCTCAGCAGCACCGGGCAAGAATGCAAGCACGTCGCCATCGAGTGGCTGCAGGCGTTCGAACGCTGCGGCCACTTGTGTTTCCAGGGCCCCTGACGAAGCTGGCGTGTACTCGATCGCGATCGGAAACAGTCGACCGTCGCTCTTCACCCGCCGCGTGTCCGCACCCAGAAACTCAGCCACCGGCGCAGCATCCAACGTTGCGGACATCACCACAATCTTCAAATCAGGCCGCTTGCCAACCTGCAGCCGACGCAGCAGTGCCAACGCCAAATCGGAATCCAGATGGCGCTCGTGGAACTCATCGAGGATGACCGTCGCGACGCCTTCCAACAACGGATCTCCAACGAGCCTGCGCGTGAGCACGCCTTCGGTCACAAAGCGGATCCGTGTCTCGCGTGATGCGGCTTCTTCGAAGCGCACTTGGTATCCGACTTCGGCACCAAGGCGGACGCCCATCTCTTGTGCCACTCGCCGCGCCGCCATGCGCGCTGCGATGCGACGCGGTTCCAACACAAGGACACTGCCCAAAGACGAAAGCAGCGCCGGAGGCACCCGGGTGGTCTTCCCGGCGCCTGGCGCTGCTTCGATCACGATGTTGTTCGGTGCCTGCCGAATTGCATCCAGGCAGTCATCGATGGGCAGCCTACTTGTTGGCAAACTGAACCGACCGGACAACGTCTTCGAACATCGGCTTCACTGCCTGCCACTCGCTCGAAGGTGCAATGAACACGATGTAAAAGAGTCCGTCGGGACGCGGCACCGTGATCATCAGATCGGTCTCAATCTCATTGGGAAACGCCGACTTCGTCTGCATCACCGTGGCCAACCCGCGCTGCCCCGCCACCGTCGTATCGTTCTGCTGCACGATCTTCATCTGCGGATCGCCCTTCATCAGCTCCCGCAACAGCGCAGCGGTATCGCGCTTCAATTGCAGATCCTGTGACTGCGGCATGTAGTAGCTCTGCATAATGCCGTAGGCGATGACCGATCCTTGCTGGCCCTGTCCAATACCGGCGCGTGGAGCAATGGTGGCGGCGTTGCCATTCTGATCGCCAAACACTTCCCAGTTGTCGGGATAGCGGAACCCCACGGCGGCATTGCGGAAGTCTTTCATGCGTCCTGAGGGGCGCACTTGCGAAGGCGCACCCGATACCTGCGAAGGTGCCGCCTGTTGCTGTGCCGGCTTTTTCGGCGCCTGAGGTATTCCGTTCACCATCTGTTTGATGCGATCGAACTGGCCGCTGTCGCCGTTGTAGTTCTGCCTGGGCATGAGCGTCACTAGTTCTTCTGTGCTTTTGACGCGATTGCCTGGGCTGGGATGCGATGCGAAAAACGTGGTCAGTTTGCTCTGCTTGCCAGATTGCGCTTCGAGCTTTTCAAAGAAACGCGCCATGTCGATCGGGTTGTAACCAGCATCGGACATCATCAAGGCACCGTTGTAGTCGGCTTGCGTTTCCGCACCGCGCGAGAACTTCATGAGTACGGAATTGGCACCGACACCGATGCCCAACTGCATCAACTGGCCGAGCATGCCATCGCCGGCCATCGCTCCGCCGAGAGCCAGCGGGATCTGCATCAGGTTCGCCTTGCTCGCCTGATTCGTTCCATGGCGCATCGCCACGTGCGACATCTCGTGCGCGAGCACGCCTGCGAGTTCACCTTCGGTTTCCGCGGCTTTGATCAAGCCAGTATGGACATACATGGGTCCGCCGGGCAAGGCGAAGGCGTTGATGCTGTCATCGGCGACGAGCTTGAACGTATAGGGAAACTCTTGCGCGCGCTTTGATTTTGCGAGCTTGTTGCCCACCATGTTGAGGTATTGCACAATCTCCGGGTTGTTGACGATTGTCACTTGCTTCTCAATTTCGACCGCAGACTCGCGCCCCAACTGGACGTCCTGCTCTTTGCTGAACAGGTTGAACCCAGGCTTCTGCTCTTTGATTTCTTTCTTCTTCTGAGCCACTGCGGGCGTGATGGCAACCGCCAGGAGCATTCCGATCGCAGACAAACGTTTCAACATGCCTCATCCTCCTCGATTTGTAACTTCTCCGTCTCAGGATGCTAAAAGATGACGGTGGGTTTCAACCTCATACAGTTATAATACGTTCATGTTGACGCCTACGAGCAAAATATGGCATAACGGCCGCCTGATCAATTGGAACGACGCGCAGATCCACGTGCTCTCTCACGTCGTGAGCTACGGAAGTTCAGTATTTGAGGGCATTCGCTGCTACAACACCAAGAGTGGACCCGCAGTCTTCCGCGCCGCCGAACATGCCCGCCGGCTGATCGATTCCGCCAAGATTTACCGCATCAAGGTCGAATGGACGATGGAGCAACTTACTGAAGCTTTCGTGCAGCTCGTACACGTCAACAAGCTTGAGTCCTGCTACATTCGCCCCATCGTGCTTCGCGGCTATGGCGACGTCGGCGTGCTGCCGAAGAACGTGCCGATCGAAGTCTACATCGCGTGCTGGGAATGGGGCAAGTATCTGGGTCCCGAAGCGATCGAACAGGGCGTGGATGTCTGCATTTCAAGCTGGAACCGCCTGGCGCCGAATACGCTGCCTTCGATGAGCAAGGCCGGTGCGAACTACATGAACTCTCAGTTGATCCGCATGGAAGCGGATGTCAACGGCTATGCGGAGGGCATCGCCCTCGATTCCTCCGGCTATGTGAGCGAAGGCTCCGGCGAAAACATCTTTGTGATTCGCGACGGCAAGATTGTGACGCCTCCGCTTGGCGCGAGCGTACTGCCCGGCATCACGCGCGACAGCATCATTCAGATCGCCCGCTCGATGGATATACCGGTGGTCGAATCGCTCATTCCGCGCGAAATGCTCTACATAGCGGACGAGATCTTCTTCACCGGCACGGCTGTGGAAGTGACCCCAATCCGTTCAGTCGACCGCATCACGGTGGGCGCGGGAAGTAGAGGTCCAATTACAGAGAAGTTGCAGAAGGCTTTCTTCGGTATCGTCGAGGGGAATGCGCCGGATACGTTCGGCTGGTTGACGCCCGTGACGGAAGGCGTCAAGGTCTAAATCCGATTTGCAGGAGACGGGCGATGGCCACCTCCCCCGAGATCTCCAAACGCACCGTTCCTGGAAAGGATCTGCAACAGTTGTAACAGGAAGGGCCGCGGTGAAAAAGAGCATTCGCGGCCTTTTGCCTAAAGATCCACAGAATTGTTAACGTTTGCTTTGAGCGGGTTGCACGACGCCATCTGTGAGCCTCGTGTGGATAAGTTGTCATAAAACATCAAGCCTATGAAATGTACTGGAATTCACGCACTCTCCGGCGAGCCGATTTTGGTGCGATTCAGCGAAGTCATCGAAGGTGTGGACTCGCTCATTGACGCCGTCGCCGGCACCGGTTCGTATCTCGCTCCGGGATTCATCGACCTGCAAGTGAACGGTTTCGCGGGCGTCGATTACAACAAGACGACAACCACGCATGAGCAGATTCTGCATTCGCTGCGAGCGCAGTTCGCGACGGGCGTCACGCGTTTGTATCCGACTCTGATCACGAATTCCGAGCCTGAAATCGTGGGTTGTTTGCGCAATCTCGCCGCGGCGAAAGAAGCGTTGGGACACGAGGGCCGCGCGATGGAAGGCTTTCATGTGGAAGGTCCTTTCATTTCGGCGGAGGATGGTCCGCGAGGGGCACATCCCGTGCGTTGGGCGCGCAAACCGGATATCGAAGAGTACAAACGCTGGCAGGAGGCAGCCGCCGGACAAGTGCGCTTGGTGACGATCTCGCCCGAGTATCCTGAAGCGCCCGCGTTTACAGACCATTTGGCAGGCGACGGCGTGGTGATCAGCATCGGACACACCAAGGCAAACTCACAGCAGATCGCCGATTGCGTGTCTGCGGGAGCGACGATGTCCACACACATCGGCAATGGCGCGCACGCGGTGATGGCGAGGCATCCGAACTATATATGGGATCAATTGGCGGACGACCGGCTCACTGCCAGCATGATTGTGGATGGCATCCATCTCAGCGCCCCGTTTCTAAAGGTGGCGCTACGGGCGAAGTCTGTGGAACGCTCAGTGCTGGTGACCGATGCGGTGATGCCCGCCGGATGCGAGCCGGGCGACTACATGCTGGGCGAAGTGGAGGTGGAGTTGTTGCCTCCTGGAGATCGGGTGGTGCTGCGCGGCGGGACTCGTCTTGCGGGGTCCGCGCTGAGGATGCACGATGCCGTCT
>CAZCPL010000314.1:0-6209 GCA_964500255.1 uncultured Solibacteraceae bacterium
CAGCTACGCCGTGGCGATGCGTGGCGGACGAGTGGAAAGCGCAGCCGGATGGGGTGCGGCAAAGAAGACGTCACGCGTGATCGCCGAGGGTTCAGTGCTGGTGGCAGCGTCGCCGTTATTGGGTTCGGCGCGCGACGTCGCGCCAGAGGGATTTGCACATCCTGTGTATCGCGCAGGATTCGCACTGGCTCTGCCCGTTGCACCAAAGCGCCGCGAGCCGCTGAAGATCGAAGAATCCACCGAAACGGCACCGGTACCGCTTGAAGACGCGGTTCTCGAAATCGCGCCGGAGACGAACGCAACAGAGGAGTCCGCTGAGTGAAATACCAACTCACTTGCTTGACCCCAACGCTCGTTGGCGACGGGCAGGAACTGGCACCCATCGACTATATGGTCTGGAGAGATCAGGTCAATGTCCTCGATCAACGCCGCATCTTTCGCCTGTTTGCAAAGGGCCCGAGACTCGATGGATACCTTGACCAGTTGAAGCGTAGTGACCGTCTCGACTTCGCGTCCTGGGGCGGACTTGCCCAGAACTACGCGGGCCGCCGCATTGTCTTCGAACATCCTTCGATCACGCAACACTTCGAGCGCGCGATGCCGCAAGATCTGTTCATCCGGACGTTTTCGAGCATGACGGGCGGCATCTATGTTCCGGGATCGGCATTGAAGGGTGCGCTGCGCACCGGTGCGATGTTCGCTGGGCTTACGGAAGATCACTGGAAGAAGATGCGCGAGCAACTAAGCGGAGAACGCCCGGCGCGCCGCCTGTCGTCGATCGTCGAAGATCGCGCCGTAAAGAACCACCTCAAGGGACTTATGGCCGGAGACTCTTCGCCCGTCCCGGCCATGGCGAACACGATGGTGTACCTGCTACGCACGTCCACGCTTACGGGTGCGGCGGGCGGCTACGAACTCGGGTGGAAGACGGTGCGCGGCAATTCGAGGAACATCGCGGACGGGCTGCCCACTTTTGTTGAGATGGCGAAGCCCGGAACAGTCTTCGAAGGCGCTTGGAAAGGCGAGACCGTAGCGTTGGAATTAGCGAAACGGTTCGCTGCCGAGATCCTGGCCAATCAGCAAGCCTACGCCGAAACGGCCGGCCTTGCAAACCTCAGGACATCCATCGCGGAACTGAGAACCAAAGTAGAAGGGTTAGCGCCCCATCAATGCATGCTGCCCTTGGGCTGGGGAGGCGGGTTTCTGGGCAAAGCCGCAGTTGCCGATGGCTCGCCCGAATACGTCCGTGAAGTGATGCGCAAGCTGCCGTTTTATTCGCGTGCCATACAATCGGGAATGCCCTTCCCCAAGACGCGTCGAATCGTGTTCCTGGGCGATCAACCGGCGACACTTCCCGGCTGGACCTTGCTCGAGATCGGATAGTAGCGCAGTTCACAACACTGATGAGTACGCGGGGTACTGGTCATAGTATGTTTCTAGAACGCGTACTGCATCCAACAGCCATTTCCCCGCCACAAAACCCCATGCTACGATTCGAGTAGACTGAGAATGGAGGGGTGCCCACGGTAGGTGCCCACAATAGCTATGTACAACGCCTATTTTGGTTTTGAGGAGAGTCCCTTCAGCCTGAGCCCGGATCCGGCTTTTTTTTACCGGTCCGCTCAGCATGAGGAAGCGTTGGCGAATCTGATTTACGGTGTCCAAAGCCGAAAGGGCTTTATCGTTTTGACGGGCGAAGTCGGCACGGGCAAGACGACGATGCTGGAATGCCTGCGGGACTATCTGGAAGCGCAGCGAATGGAGTTTGCATTCGTCTTCAATTCGCGCATCACCACGGAGCAGTTCTTTCAGATGATCGCTTACGACCTCGATCTGCGATGCAATCATGTATCGAAGACCGAGGTGCTGTTCGCGCTCAATCACTTGCTGGTTACCCGTGCCAACGAAGGGCGCACCAGCGTACTCATCATCGACGAGGCGCACAATCTCGACTGGGAAGTGCTCGAAGAGATCCGTTTGTTGGGCAATCTCGAGAACCGCCGTGGCAAGTTGCTGCAGATTATTCTGGCGGGCCAGCCGGAACTCGACCGTAAACTCGATGCTCCGAACTTGCGGCAATTGAAACAACGAGTGGTACTGCGTTGTACCCTCAATCCGTTCTCCCTTGAGGACACGACCGAATACATTGGCACGCGTATGGCGCTGGCTGGAATGCCCGACCAGAACGTCTTTACGCCGCAGTTGATTCAGGAAATCCACGCCCGCACGCAGGGCATCCCACGCTTGATCAACGCGGTTTGCGACAATCTACTGCTGACCTGTTTCGCTGTCGAAACCCACGAAGCGACACGCGAGATGTTGGACGAAGTCTGCAAAGACATGCGTCTCGAATGGCCGGGGTCGCGTCCCCGCGGACAGCGTGGACGTTACGCGACGGAAGAGCAGTTCGAACAGACTCCCTTCCACACTCGCGGCGATTAACTTTCAATGGGCTTACGTCTGATTCTGCTGGCGGTGATCATCGCGCTCAACGCGTTTTTCGCCGCTGCGGAAGTATCCTTGGTTTCTGTCCGACGCAGCCGCCTGCGTTCGCGCGCAGATCAGGGTGAAACCGGCGCAATCATCGCGCTACAACTCCTCGACAATCCAGAACGGCTGCTTTCGGTTTCGCAAGTGGGCATGACGCTCGCGTCACTGGGCTTGGGCTGGGCCGGCGAAGAGACCGTCTACGAGCTCATCCTCTCCGCGATTCATCCGGTGTTGACTCCAGGATCCGAAAAGGTGCTGCACGCACTGAGTTTCATCGTCGCATTTCTCTTCATCAGTTTTCTGCACATCATTATCGGCGAGGTGATTCCCAAGAACCTTGCGCTCGAAAAACCTGACCGATTGGCGGTGCTGCTTGCACCTCCGTTATTGGTTTTCCAACGCGTCATCGCGCCGTTCGTTTGGATCGTGGAACGCAGTTCGAGTTGGCTTTCGAAGAAGTTGGGACTCGCGCGAACCGGCCACGGCACCGGCGGGCATTCCACCGAGGAACTGAAGTTCATCGTACGCACCAGCCGCACCGAAGGCCACCTCGAAACGTTCGAAGAGGACGCCATCCAGAAGCTGCTGGAACTGCAGAACATCTCGGCGCGCGAGATCATGGTGCCTCGCAATGCGATTGTTGCCGTACCCGTAGAAGCAACACTGGACGAAGTGCTGCGAATCATGCTGGAACACAAGTATTCGCGCGTGCCGGTGTTTGAAGGTTCCACTGAAAAGATCATTGGCATTCTCCACTACAAAGACCTGATGAGAGCTTGGCAGGAACGCCGCGCGGCGCTGCATCAGAATCGTAACGAACGGCCTTTTCGCATCCGTCGTTATGTCCGGCGCAAGCTGGTGGTTCCGGAATCGAAGCCGCTGAATCAGTTGGTGGACGAGTTCCGCGTAAACCAGACCCACATGGCGATTGTGGTGGATGAGTTCGGCACCATTTCCGGCGTGGTCACGCTCGAAGATGTCTTCGAACAGATCTTCGGCGAGATTGTGGATGAACATGATCAGCGTTTGGAAAAACCGAAGATGGAAGCGCTCAGCGTGGACGTGGAAGGTACGATTCCGATTCGAGATCTGACCGCGATGTACCAGATCGAACTGCCTGGCGATGCTGGCTTCGAGACCCTGGCGGGGTTCCTGCTGTTCAAGCTGGGGCGGATCCCCAAGGCCGGAGAGGCCGTGGAATATAGCGGCCGCAAGTTCACGATCATGGAGATGGAACGGAATCGGATTGCAAAAGTCCGAATCGACAAGATGGAAATCGCCAGTACGGCCAGCTCACAGGACAAGTCAGCCCGACGCGATGAGCACCGCCCGAAGACTCAGTAGAGTTCCATCCCCAGCTTGGCGTGAAACTCTTTCGCACCACCATAGCTGAGGCTCAACACGCGGCTATCCTCATCGCGATTCACCCATTGCTTCTTGAGCAGGAACGCCAGCAAGGCAGCCCCCAGCGCACCGCCGAGATGCGGACGCCGCTCGCTCCAATCCATGCACGCAGACGCCGTATGGCGGCGAGCATTGAGCACGCGGTCCATGTCGATGCCCAGTTTCGTGAGTCCTTCAATTCCAGCAACCGTGATCTCGTACTGCTTGGAATCGCGCTTGCCTTTGAACCAACCGAGAACGCGCAATCGATCGTGAAGCGTCACACCGAGATGGCCGGCCAGATGGTCGTAGCAAGTCCGCGCGCCGCGCAACCGGTCTGGCGTGCATGGGCGGAAGGGTCTCGCCTTGCGTCCACTGGCGAGTACACTGAGGCTCTCGATCGCGTTCGCAACCTTGGTTCCTGCGAGCGTATAGTAGCGATGCCGACCCTGAACATCCAGTTTCACCAGCCCAAGCGTGTGCAACTTCTGCAAATGGAACGTCGCGGCCGACGGACTCAACTCTGCGGCGATGGCGAGTTCGGTGGTGGTGCGGGAGCGGCCATCGAGCAGAAAGAACAGCATCCGCGCGCGGGCAGGCTCGCCGATCGCTGCGGCGATCTCCACGACCTCTCGATCAACATCCATAGTTCAATCGTAGTTGAAGCGTGGATGTTGCAATCCGGGCATACTGGTGCAGATGACCATCGTTTGCCTGATCCGCTATGAGATCGATCCGTTTCAAAGAGAGGCATTCGCCGAGTACGCACGCAATTGGCTCGCGATCATTCCACGCTGCGGCGGAGACCTGCTCGGCTATTTCATGCCTCATGAGGGCACGAACAACATAGCCTGGGGCATGATCGGCTTCGACAGCCTCGCGTCCTACGAAAGCTATCGTGCGAGATTGAAGAGTGACGCAGAAGGCCGGGAGAACTTCGCGGTGGCACAGTCGCTGCGCTTCATACTGAAAGAAGAACGAACTTTCGTGGAGCGTATATGAACTTCAGGGCACTTCATCAAAGTGATCGGGCATTCCTCATCCCCAACCCTTGGGATGTCGGAACCGCGCGATTGCTCGCCTCAATGGGCTTTGAAGCGCTCGCGACGACCAGCGCGGGATACGCGTTCTCGGCCGGGCGGCCTGACAACACAACATCGCGCGAAGAGATGATGGCGCATGTCGCGGCAATCTGTTCGGCAACAGCGTTGCCGGTCAACGGCGACCTCGAGAACGGCTTCGGAGACACGCCCGAAGACGCCGCGGAAACCATCCGGCTAGGCGCAATCGCTGGTCTCGCGGGAGGCTCGATTGAAGATTCCACGGGGCGGGCCGACGAGCCGATCTATGCTTTCGATCTCGCCGTGGATCGCATCCGCGCCGCCGCCGAAGCCGCACGGCCAGCGGACTTGGTGCTCACCGCGCGCTGCGAGAACTATCTGGTTGGGCGTCCAGATCTGAAGGACACGATCCGAAGGCTGCAAGGCTATCAGGAAGCCGGTGCAGAAGTCCTCTACGCGCCGGGGCTGACGTCGAAAGAAGACATCGCGGAAGTGGTTCGGTCTGTCGATCGTCCAGTGAACGTCGTGATGGGCTTGCAAGGCGCTCAATTGACAGTGGATGAGCTATCCGCACTCGGCGTGAAACGCATCAGTGTAGGCAGTGCGCTCTCGCGCGCGGCTCTGGGAGCATTTCTCAGAGCCGCGAAAGAGATGCGTGAGCAAGGCACGTTCACGTTCGCGGCAGATGCCGTGAGCTACCGCGAGATCAGCGAGTTGCTGCGAGGCTAGCGGTTCGTGTAGTTCGTTTCGTAGAACTTCTGATACTCGCCGGACTTCACGCGCTTCACCCATTCCTGGTTGTCCCGATACCACTGGACGGTCGCCGCGAGACCTTCATCGAAGGTCATCTTCGGTTCCCAGCCCGTGGCTTTGGTCAGCTTTTCGTTAGTGAGCGCGTAACGAAGATCGTGTCCTGGACGATCTGCGACGTACTTGATCAGGCTTTCCGATTTACCGGTCGCAACAAGAATCCGCTTGACCACTTCGATATTCGGAAGCGAGCAGTTGCCCCCAATGTTGTAGGCTTCGCCTTCACGGCCATGTTCCAAAACCGAATAAATGCCTCGGCAATGATCTTCGACATAAAGCCAGTCGCGGATCTGCAAGCCGTTGCCATAAACCGGCAGGCTCTTGTCTTCCATGGCGTTCGAAATCATGAGCGGGATCAGCTTCTCCGGGAAGTGATACGGCCCGTAATTGTTCGACGCGCGGGTCACCATCACCGGTAGTTTGTAGGTGGTGTGATAGGCAAGCACGAACAAGTCCGACGCAGCC
>CAZCPL010000315.1:0-6193 GCA_964500255.1 uncultured Solibacteraceae bacterium
GTGTTGCTCGCTCCCCTGCCCGAGTTGAAGGTGCGTGTGCATGAGTTGTTGAAGCGCACGGGCACCCGTCCCGGGCATATCTTCAACGTTGGACACGGCATTCTACCTGAGACTCCGGTCGACCACGTAAAGGCTGTCGTCGATATGGTTCGCAACTTCCGTCCTTAAGCAGTGAAGAAACACGTTGTCATAGTCGGCGGCGGCATCTCCGGATTGTCCGCCGCCTTCGAACTCGACAAGGCTGGCATCGGCTATACGCTGATTGAGCGCGACGCCCGGCTGGGGGGTGTGATTTTGACTCACCGAGTCGAAGGCAACACTCTCGAAGCCGGACCCGATAGTTTCATTTCCCAAAAGCCCGCCGCGCTGCAACTTATCCGCGAACTCGGCCTCGCCGATCAAGTGATCGGATCCAACGACCATCTTCGCAGTACCTTTATTCGAAAAAACGGCAAGTTGATCCCCATGCCCGACGGCCTCATGATGATGATCCCGACCAAAGCATGGCCCATGGCGAAGAGCCCTTTATTGAGCTGGGGCACCAAGATCCGCATGGGGCTTGAGTACTTCCGCAAGCCGTCGGTCGAGCAACCGCCAGACCGCAGCGTAGCCGACTTTATTGGCGATCACTTCGGACAGGAAGCCGTTGATTACCTCGCCGAACCATTGCTCGCCGGCGTATTCGGAGGCGATCCCAAACAACTGAGCGCCCTGAGCACGCTGCCTCGCTTCGTCGAAATGGAACGCAAGTACGGGAGCCTCTCGAAAGCTGCTTTGGCTGTACCTGCCCCGCCGACACCGGCAACGGGGCCAGCATCGCTCTTCCGCACGATGAAGGGTGGGCTAACGTCGCTGGTGGAAGCCTTACAACCAAAGCAAACCGTGCTGTTCGGATCGGCCGTCGAAACCCTCGAAGGCAACGCCGAAGGTTTTCGTCTTCGCCGCAACGGAGATTGGATCCAGGCAACCGACGTCATTCTCACGGGGCCGTCTTACGAAGCCGGACGCTTGCTCGAAGGCCGCCTGGGTGAGCTTTTGCAATCCACCGGCTACAGTTCATCGGCAACGGTCACGTTGGGATATCGCAAGGCGGAACTGGGACGCGAACTCAAGGGCTTTGGCATCCTCATCCCTGGCGTGGAACGCAAGCGTATGCGCGCCTGTACCTTCGTTTCCAACAAGTTTTCGCACCGTGTGGCGGAAGGGTACGAGGTCATTCGCTGCTTCCTCGGCGGCACCGCCGACGAAGGTGTACTCGAAGAATCCGACGAAAGCATTCTTGCAATCGTCCGCGACGAACTGCGCGAACTGCTTGGCATCACTGCGCCCACGGCGTTTTATCGTGTCCAACGTTGGCGCAAATCCATGGCTCAATACACAGTGGGCCACCAGAAAAGAGTGAAAACAATGATGTCGCTCTGCGACCAGATTCCAGGTCTGCACCTTGCAGGAAATGGATACCAAGGCATCGGCCTGCCCGATTGCATCGAAATGGGCCGCGCCGCAGCCACAAAAGCGGTTTTGCGGTCACCGGAAGGATTGGTGAGAGGATGAACGCCGAACGCCTCGAAGAACTCCGTCAAGCATGGACCACCGTCATCGATCCAGACGACTACGACACCTATATGCGCAGCATCGGGCAAGGGCCCACCAACGCCGACCTCGCGCGCGAACTGATCGATCGGAATCCGCCGGAAGGAAAGTCGATTCTCGTGGCCGGAGCCGGATCGGGACAAATGTTCGACTTCGTCGACTCCGAGTTCCTGTCGGCCTACGATGTCACTTTCACCGACATCAGCCAGCCGTTTCTTGACGCCTTGAAACCGCGCATCGAGTTCGCGGGATTGCGCCGCTGCACCGTCGTGCAGGACGATCTTCTGCAACCCAAACTCGAAGGGCCCTATGCCGGAGCGTTGGTCGTGCTGGTGCTCGAGCATCTCGATTGGCGCGGGGCCCTGTTGTCACTGAACAAGCTTGTGAGCGAGGTTCTGTGGATCATCATCCAACGCAATCCCGAATCGATGCAGACCGCGGTCACCCCCGGGCGAATCCTGCCCGGAACCATGGCTGTCGTCGGTGAAAAGGCACAGCCGCACTTGATCCCGGAATCGGAGCTGACAGAAGCGCTGGCCACGTACGGATTCAAACAGTCTGTCTGCGCACCGCGTCCGGTGCAGGATGGCAAAGAGATGGTTGGTTTCGTGTTTCGTCGCAATGCGTAATAATTAGGCATGGCAGATTCCATCAGCATCCGCCCCGCCGACGCCATTGCAGACCTTCCAGCAGTCTCCCAGCTCCTTGCTGAGGCGAGGCTCGTACCGATCACGCCGGACGATCAGTTTGGCCCGCAATACATTCTTGCTCTCGCCGGTGACAAGGTCATCGGCGTGGCCGGGATCGAAGTCTATGGATCCGAGGGACTGCTACGCTCCGTCTGCCTCGTTCCACAATATCGCTCGCTTCGCCTGGGCGCGGCGCTCGTTGAAAATCGTATCCAGTGGGCCCGCGGGCAGGGTCTCAGTGCGCTCTATCTGCTCACGACCACGGCTTCGAAGTATTGGCCACGGTTCGGATTCGTGACCATCGAACGCAACAATGCCCCGGCCAGCATCGCGCAATCGCACGAGCGGGACGGGGCATGTCCGGCGGAATCTACCGCCATGAAATTGGACCTGTAACTTACTTCTCGACCTCGGCCAGCAGCGCTCCCCAGTGGAACCCCGCGCCGAAAGCGGCGAAACAGATCGACATCGCTTCTTCCCAACATTCCGAAGCGGCGATCAGCATTGAGGCCGACGACGTGTTGCCATAGCGCGCGATGTTCGAGTAGAACTTCTCTGTATCGACACCCACTGCTTTCGCGATTCGTGCGATCAGGTTCTGATTCGCCTGATGCATCACGAACCAATCGATCGATTCCGGTCTACGGTTGTTGCGCTTCAACAGGTCTGAAATCACCGAAGGAACCTTGCGCGAAGCTTGCATGATTACGGTCATGCCATTCATTACCAGCGTCCCGGTCAAGCCCAGATGCAGGGCCTCGGTGTAGGATCCGTCGGACCGCATCAGCGAATCCACGATCTTTAAACGTCCCAAGTCGGCGCTCACAAGACACGCCCCCGCTCCATCGCCAAACAGGATACCCGTGTTCGCGTCCATTGGTTCCCGATCGATCACCGAAGACATCTTCTCCGCCCCGATCACGAGGATGTTGCGGTAGCGTTCCACAAGATCGCGCGCCAACGCCAAGCCAAACAGCGTACCCGCACTGGCTACCGGCAGATCGATCGCAGGAACATCGGTCAATCCCAGGCCTTTGGCAACTTCGGCCGCAGCGCCTGGAAACCGCCGTTCGTTCGAACCGGAGGACATGATGACCATACCGATCTCGCTGGCATCCGCATTCGATCGCAGAAGGCAATCTTTCGCGGCATGCAAGCCGAGGTGCGCCACCGCGACATCCGGGGCGGCCCAGCGGCGTTCTTCGATCCCTGAAACATCCTTGAACCAGGAGGCCGCTTTGCCCACGCGAACCGCCAACTCCTCATTGGTAACGATACGAGAGGGAACGTATGCGCCGAGACCACGAATAAAGGCCATTTCCTATTTCCGGCTTTCGACGTAGGCCGCTATCTTCTCAACGGTGTCGAACTTGCGGGGATTCAAATCGGAATCGGGAACCTTGATGTCGAAGGTTTGCTCTAAAGCTGCCACCATGTCCGTGAGCGCGAAAGAGTCGAGCAGCCCGGAGTCGAACAACGACTCATCTTCGGCTGGCACATCGGACTTTTGGGAAACATCCTGGATGATCTTGATGATTTTCTCGTTCATTACTGATCCACTTCCGAGCGGGCGCTTACAAATCGCTGGTACTGCAAATACAATTCCTGAGCAAGGGTCTTTCCAAGCAATTCGTAACCGGGCGATGTCAGGTGCACGTAGTCTCCCTGCGCCAATCCTGCTGCCACCCAGTATCGCATCGATCCGGGTCCGCCCATACGGTCCCGCCAATGCCAGTACGTCGCACCGGTTTCCGCAGCGACCCGCAATTGGATATTGATGACAGCATCGAGGTTCTGTTGAAAGCGAATGTTACAATCCGGCGGACCCACTATCAGAATACTCGCGGTAGGTGCGGCGTTGCGAAAACGTGTGACCACTTTCTTCAAACCCTGATAGTATTCATTGCCATCCCAACGGGGACCGTTGGCTTCGTTCGTGCCGTAGGCGAGCACAATAAGCGATGGCTTGCGCTTGGCCAGATGGGCGGCGAGGATGCCTTCATCCCAATCGGCGATCATTGGCGCGTAAGCTCCGTTGATGCCCAGCGTTTCCCAAGTGATGCCGGATTTGTTTTGCACCACAGTGCCAAAGAGGCGAACAGGTTCAGGAGTGAGCGTCTTGAGCAGGTACCGATGATTGCCCGGCGTTTCCGCCAGCGGCAGCGTCGCGGGACGAAGTTCGCCAACCGTGGAGACCGTGCCCAGCAGGTTATCGTCCACCCAGACCTCCATCGCACCGCCTTCGGGATGCTGCAGAAACAGCAGTTCAGACTCATCGCCCGATGCCGAAAACGTCACCGTTTCGCCAGGCTTCACCGACGTGATACTCATGCCTCCCAGCCCTTGCATCGGATCTCCGCGTCGTGCCAGCGTGCCTTCGGTTATCCAGGTGTCAGTGCTGTTCGACGTCATGTCGAAACGGCGGTAGCCGCGAAACGGGCGTCCTGCAAACGCAAACCCGGGGCCGCCATTCCCAAACTTGTCCTGAAAGAAGTGGCGCATCGCGTTCGGCCAGTCGTCGGAGGCGGTATGGGAGTCTCCATAATGCAAAACATGAATGGGACTCTTTGTTTTTGACGATTGATAGAGCTGTTCGAAGAACGGAACGAGTCCGCGGACGTTGTCGAACGTCTCCTGCTGCGGTTCCATGCTGTCGGTCACCCATTTGAACGAACTATCGCGATCGAGATGTTGATACGTGTAGGTGACGTAGACTGGCTTGCGAACCACGGCAGGCGCCTTGGCAATGCCCTTGGGTCTCGCCTTGGCAACCGTGCTTCTCTTCGCCGTAGACTTCGTTGCCGGGTTCTTCGCTGCTGGCTTTTTGGCAGCGGGCGGGGCCGCCGCCAAGCCCGCGAGTAGACAGGCCAGGATCGCCAGCAAAAGCCTCATCGACCGCCCACCTTCCAATGTCGATATCCTTGCACGAGCGCATCGTTAAACAAGCCACCAACGATCGCAGCGCCGCCGGGCAAAGGATGAATGTAGTCTGCATTCACCAAGCGCGGCTTAGCGGCATACCACTTCGCCATGGTTCCCGCGCCGCCCATTGCCTCATAGGTATTGAAGAATGCGCAGCCGGTCTCGGTCGCGACTTGTCGCTGCACGGCGACGATCCTCGCCATGACCGGTGGCGTGACGATCCCACCGGTGGCGGCCTTCTCGCCACGATCCATCGGTGCCATCACCAGAATCGACGCCTGGGGCGCGGCGGTTTTCATTCTGGTGAGCACCTGCTTTAGCTCTCCGGCGTACAAAGTGTCCACATACTTTGGGAAAACACTCTCATTGGTTCCGTAGTTTAAGACGAGCAAATCTGGCTTTTGGTGTTGGATCTGTTCCGCCCAGTGGCCCGCATCGAGAAATCGCAACAGCGACTGCGTTGAAGCACCGTTGAGTCCCAGGCTTGAATAGATGACGCCTGTGTGCTGTTTTTCGAATTCATATCCGAAGATACGGACAGGCCCTCGAACGACGGTCAGCTTGATCTCGGTGGTTCCGGCAGGCAACTCGGCGACGGCAAATCCGCTGCCCTTTTCCGCAGCCTCGGTTTGCACCGTAAGAATGGGCGTGCCCTTCGCTTCCACCCGGAACTCGCCGCCGTTGGGCTGCTTCAGATACAACACCTCAACCTGCGAATGAGTTGCATCGGCCAGCCGGATGCGCGAAGTTGCCCCGGCTGCGCCTTCGAAGTTCACGCCACCCAAGCCATGCAAGTTATCTTTGGCGCGTGGTGCCTGGCTCAGCGCTTCAATCTTCCAGCCGCTGCTCTTCACATCTGTGCCACGATGTTGATACCAGTTCCACGGCTTGCCCGCCAAAATGAATCCGTGGCCGGCGTCACCGAACTGCCGCTGAAACAGCGAGCGCGCGTCGGCTGTGATTGAATCGGCGGTCACGGGCGAGTCTCC
>CAZCPL010000316.1:0-6183 GCA_964500255.1 uncultured Solibacteraceae bacterium
ACTGGATTTTACTCGAACCGCATGTGGATTGGCGGCGGCGGCTGGAACCGTGGTGGCGGAGGCTGGAACCGTGGTGGCGGAGGCTGGAACCGTGGTGGCGGAGGCTGGAACCGCGGAGGCGGCGGTGGTGGCCGAGGCGGACGCCGCTAACTCAATAAGCTAACCAGCCTGGAAAGGGCGCGCCGGCACCCTCAGGACGTAAGTTTAGGCGATACCGTGCAAGGTCGGCAGTCGCCATTGCCCGAAACGATCAACAAGACTGCTGCCAAATGGTTACAGGGGTGAGGCGTCTGCGGGAACCCACCCAATTAACAACATCTGGACCCATTGCGCGTTAGACACTTGGACGCCAATGCTACCGCAACGATAGAGAGTGAATCCCTCCACTAAAAGCGCCCCGCTGCCGGGCGCTTTTTCATTCCAGAGAGGAAAACCGCTATGTCCCCCGCGAAATCGAAGCCAACCTTCAAAATGCCACCCTCTCCACAGAACCCAGGTGCGGTTTGACCTCAAAGCCATTCAATCTGCGGGAGGTCGGATTTGCGAATCCACCACAACTGAGCGTCAGTCTTGGTCTTGGATAAGGCGATCGCAACGCATCAAGTGACGATGCGGCAACTGTGGTCTAGCAAGCCAATCCCACCGATTGAGGCGTGTGTCCCTATCAAGCAAAGATAACGCGGGCCTTTGGATTGCCAGGGCCTAGTCATAGCGGTGAATAGACGGGACATACCACGGGCCTCGTGGTGCCAGGGGTCTGGAGCGATATGCCGGTTCGAATCTTACCTCCTTACCCCCAAACGCTTCTCGGCCAAGTCCGCCTGCCGGATGGCGTCATCCGCTTCTTTGTTGCGATTCTGGCGTTTCAGCCCCTGCCCCATCGCTCGAAGGATGTCGATCTCCGCGGAGCTGTCGCGATTCCCCGCCGTCTTGCGAACGACTGCTCGAAGATTGGTCAAACTGGAGGATCCCTCTTTGATCAGGCCCTCGTCAAGATAAGAAACGCCTGCATTTTTCGCCGCCGCAATCCAAGCTGGTTCGGCAGCCCCCGCGGACGTCCAGAGCGCCATGACTTTTTGAAACGTCTCGCGCGCGACCGTGTGCCGGTTCGCCTGACGGTAGACGAGGGCCAAGGCGTTAAGAATCGCGGCTTGCTTGCGGACCCCATCCACCGCGCTGCTTTGCGCAATTGCCAGCAGCGTGCCGTACGTTGCGATGGCCGAGTCCAGATCGCCCGACTTTGCCTGGGTTGACGCAATACCAGTCAGGACAGTGACTGCCTCGTCGCTATCGGGGCCCTTGAGCCCCTCGAAAATCCGTTGGGCTTCCCGGTATGAGTCCAGCGCCTTCGGATACGCTTTGCGCAGCGCATAGTGTTCCGCCAAATTGTAATGGGCGTAAGCGGTTTCCGGACTCGAGTCTCCGAACGACCTGCCACTGGCGCCGAGCCGACGACGATACAACTCCTCAACCTCTTCGCTTTTCCCGGGCGTGCGCGCGTACAGGTTCGCGGCTTCGTCGAGATACTCAATCAACGGGGGATCGTCAACCGTCGTCCCGGCTTCGATTTGGAGGAACTTTGCATACAACTCCAGTGACATCGCCGTATCGCCCTTAACGGCATTCCAGGCCGCAAGATTGGCGACAACCATTGCCTCCAGTCCGCGGCTCGCGCTGGCCGGCGACCCGCCGCTTTTGACCAGAGAAAGGGCACGATCCAGTTGCGTCTTCGCACCCGGCAAATCTTTCTGCTTCAGGGCAAGGCGACCGAGTCCATTCAGGCTGGAAGCCTCGATGGATGAGTTGCCTGACGCCAGACCTACCGCTTCTCGATAGAACTGCTCCGCCTCTTCGCGTTTGCCCTGCGCGGCACGGATGTCCCCGAGAATGTTCAGTGCGCTCGCGCGTTGCGATGCGCTAGCCGTCAAAGCGCCGGGCAAGGCCTGGACCTTCTTGGCGAACGCTTCGGCTTCGGCGTAGGCATGGCGGTCAAGCGCGAGACGGGCTCGCTGATCGTAAGCTAAGGCCGCTTCATCGCGGCGGCCGGTGCGTGCGTACGTGTCACCGACTCGTTCCAGCAGGCTTTTCCGGTCCCCGATGGTCTTGCCCTTGATCGTTGCGTCGATCAACCGCTCGTACAGCGGCGACGCCTGAACGAGCCGACCACTCTCGAAATAAAGATCCGCGAGGCTACTGACGATTGCGATCGAATCCGGCGAGTACTTGTCCTGGCTCTGATCGCGCAAGGCGAGCAGGCGGGCCAGCAGGGGGATGGCGTCCGCGGAACGCTTCGCCTCCACCATAGCTTTGCCGGCAGCGGCCATGGTGCTCAAGAACACCGGATCGGCCGCCGGGAGTCGGCCCTCGAACATCTTCAGCGCCGTCTGGTACTCATTTGCGGCGTTGAGCGGGAGATGCATTCTTGTGTAAACGTCGCCAAGCAACCGATGAGCGTGGGCGGCATCCAGAGGTTCGAGCGTCTTCACGGATTCCTCCCGCCCCAGCACGGCCTCGAACATGCTGACAGCACCGGGAAGATCCCCCGCAACGAACCTTGCTTTCCCCAATAGCAGTGAGATTCGCGCCAATACGGCCGGGCCGGGCCGGTTGACGACCTCGATATCTAGGGCCTCCTTCAACAGCTTGGCGGATTCCGTAGCTTGTCCCTGGGACAGCAAAATTCCACCTACGATTTCGCGCGCCTGCGCCGTTCCCAACTCCACGGCTGGTTTGACGGTGGAGATCCACCGGGTTAAAAGCCCCTTGGATCCTTCGAAATCCTTCTGCTGGTGCAAAATCGCGCCCATGGCAAAATCGGCAGCCAACCGGTACTCCTGTGTGGCGCTCACCTGGCGTGAATCGAAGACCGTCATCGCTCTTTTGAGATACGTTTCCGCGAGCGCATGACGATTGGCCCGTATCTCCAACAAGGCCACCATAACGCTGGCCTCGGCGAACGCCAGGGAATTCTCCCCGGCTTGCGCCTTTCGGAGCTTCAGGGCTTCCAGTAGGTTTCGTTGCGCACCAACGGTGTCGCCTCGCGAAAGAAGGTAAGTTCCCGTCGCAAGTTGAAGCCGCGACTTGGACGGTGCGTTGTCCGGCAGGGAAGCAACGATTTTGGAGATCCTGTCAAAACCCGCCTGGGCCGGGCGTTCGTCGCGACGGCCGTGGGAAATGACGGCTTCCAATAGCACCGACCCGGCGAAATCGGGGTGCATGGTGCCTGCAGCCGCTTCGATCAGTTGAGCATTCCCATTCACCTCTTTCGAAGCTTGATCGACGTCGCCCAGACGATAGGCGACATAGCCCGCCAGGTTGCGGAGGTGGATCGTATCCGGATGCGATGGCACCATCCTCCAGGTTCTCCGGATGGCTTCGACCGCGCGCCTGGCTTCGGCATACTTGCCCAGAGAGACAAGAATCTCGAGAGGGCCGAGGAGAACCTCTCGTGTCGCTGAATGGCCATCCCGTCCAAGCATCGATGCGGCTTCCGCGAACTTGCCCGTAGCTTCCGTGAACTTCTCCTGACGCCTGAATGTCTCCGCGATGCCCGCCCTTGCCAAACCCACCGCAGCGACGCCGCCCGCGGTCGCACGGTCAAAATAGCCAGCCGCTGCGTCGAAATCGCCTTGTTCCAAAGCAATCCGGCCTTGTAGCAGGTAAACTTGCGCTTGCTCCTCCGGAGTGCGGCTCACCTTTTTCGCCAGCATTCCCTGAGCGGTCAGAAGGGCAACCGGATAGTCTCCGGTGAGAACCTCCGCCTCCAACTGTCGAATAAACATGGAGTGAAACTGAGCCTCCCCACCCACGGTGGAGGCCAGTCGAACCGCAGCCGCGGTGAAGATCGCTCTCGCTTTCAAGAAATTTCCCGCCGCCATCTCCGCATCCCCGTTCGTCATCTGCTGACCGACCAGCGGGAGACAGAATGCTAGCAGCCACGCCGTGAAATGTCGTAAGTTCCGTCGCATCGTCACAATTTAAAGGCCTGAATTTCAAGATTGACCGGAATCCGTGTGGTTGCGCCGCCGGCGACGGTGATTTCCAGTTCACCGGCGTAGGATCCCGCCGATTTTCCGGACAGCCGGAAGGACACGGTCACGGCTGAACCGGGGCCGATCGTAGCGTTCAACCAATCCGCTCCTTTTGCCACCCGAACCTTGCATTGATCGGGCTTTGCGCCACTCAGTTCGAGCCGCCGCGCAGCGGGCAGCGGTTGGGAGACCTGATAGACGATATTCAAAGCACGCGGCAAAACGGTGAGCACCGGCTGTTGAGTCGCCGTCGCCTTCTTCGTCTCGAGTTGGAGAATCACTTCGACTTCTTTCTTGGACGCCCGCCCGTCAACGTCAGCCTGAATCACGATCACGGTACGATGCCGACCCGGGGCGAGTTGGCCGGATTTCGCCTCAACAGTGAGTACTCCCGGCGTTTTGCCACTCTTTTCCCGGATGTCGATCCATGCATCTCCGCCGGACACGCTATACGGCACGGAGACCGGACTGTTTACTCGAATCGTCTGAACCCCCGGCCCTGGAAACTCAAGCTTGGCCTTACTCACGCTCAACTCGACCCGCTCACCCGTGTCCCGGGACAGCCAAACGCCCATGGCGACAACTGCGACCGCCGCAAGGGCCAGGATCGCCACCAGAGGTCCCTTTGTCTTCGCTGGAGGCTCCGGAACTGGTATTGCAGCCTGCGAATCGAACGTTGGGGCTTGGGCGCTCTTGGGCGTCTCGGTCACCATCGTCCGGTCATCGACCGGTACCGGCTGGGGAGGGGGCGCCAAACTGCGTTCCGCAGCCAGCTTCCCTTCCTGAATCGAACGCCTCAATCTGGCTTCTTCCTGAGACGAAGGGGTGCCAGCGGGAACCTTCTCCAGGGCCTCGAGGGCTTCCTTCCAGTGGCCTTGCTCGACGAGACCACTCGCGAGACGCAGGGTCTCTTCGGCGCGATGCGCCCGTTCCTGCTGTTGCCGCAGGCGAAGCGTCCAGTCCCCGAGCTGCGGTGCCGTTGGGAATTCCTTGAAGACCCGGTCAACGATTTCACGGCACGCATCGAGATCGTTCGATTCCAAACCGCGTTTGAATCTGGTTTCGAATTGATCGAGTTTCCGGCGCTGGTCCCACTCGGCGCGTTTGCGCTCGTGCTCCAACATCCACTCGAACACACTGGGAGACTCGCCATCCGTCTGCACCGCGCTCTGAACGATGTCACCAGCGGCAGTGAGATCGCCCGCAGCCCACGCTTGGCCCAGCTTGCGGCCATACTCCGCGATTCGCTGTCTGGCGGCCAGTTGGGTCCGCTCCCCCGCCAATTCGGATCGCAAGGAATCGGGAAGCGGCGCAAACTTCGATCCGTCGTCAATCGCCCGGGCCGCTTCATCCAGCCGGGATTCACGGATCAGCAGGCGGACGCGAAGTGCGAATTCGGCGGACGCGCGCTCATGATCGGCCCTGTGCCTTTCAATTTCCGATCCCAAGTCCGCGACCGAAGGAAAGTCTCCGCCCTCAAGCCAGGCGGTCTCCGCATCGTCGAACCGGCCAGAGGCGAGACACTTCCGGATCCGCGATTCAAAGTCCAGCGCGGCATCGACCTTTTTCGCAGCTTCTTGAAGAGACGGCGCGGATGGGAATCGGCCGAGGTATTGTTGTGCGACAGTTTTCGATTGAGTGCTCGCGCCCGAAGCCAGCAGTTCGTTGATCTTACGCACCGCTGAGGCGATTTCCGTTTCCCGTTGCCGTTCCTCAGCGACCCCGGCAACCTCGCGGGCCTGCTGGGCAAGCGCGATCCATTCGGGTTCGTGACGCCACTCCGGCGAAAGGCCTTCCAAATAGCGAAGCGCACCACTGGGGTCCCCGTTCGCGATCAGTTTGCTGGCATTAGCCACCATTCCGACCGATTCCTGTTGGCGCTTCGCCTTGATTTTTTCGAATCGCGCGGAGGCTTGCCGCAACGCCTGGTGTTCGCCGGACTGCTGGAGTTCCCTGGCGATGATCTCGAAGGCTGCGCCCGGGTCGGTTTGCCGCTCCGCTTCGGCCAAGACCGCCTTGATGCTGACCTCCCGTTTCTCCTGCTCTTGGGCGGCTGCCGCAGCGGCACGAAGTGCAGCGACGGACGGCTCTCTCGGAAATTCACGATCCGCAGCCTGCAAACCTGCGGAAACATCCGCCCATTCGCCTCTTG
>CAZCPL010000317.1:0-6158 GCA_964500255.1 uncultured Solibacteraceae bacterium
ACTTCATGATTGGCGGCATCGAGGACGTCATTCGCGGTGGCCCGAAGCGCGATGAAGAGATCGATAAGGTCATTCAATCGATCCGGGCAGCGGGGCGCGTCGGACTTCCGGTAATCGAATACAATTTCTACGCCCATCGCATCGTGGAAGGATATTACGAGGAACTCGGCCGCGGAGGCGCCGGCATGACCGCGTTTTCCTACGATCGAATCAAAGATCTGCCGCCGATTGAGGGCCGGGGCGTGCATACGAAGGAACAGTTGTTTCAGCGCGCCGGGTATTTTCTGAAAGCGGTTGTACCGGAGGCGGCGAAGGCGAACGTGCGGCTGGCATTGCATCCGAACGACCCACCGTCGCCGAAAAGCCGCGGATCCGAACAACTGATGGCCACCTTTGCGGATTGGAAGCGCTATCTCGATCTGGTGAAGAGCCCCTACAATGGCATGACATACGATTGCGGGGTGTCGGCGGAAATCGGCGAAGATCCGGTGGCCGTTTGCAAGTATTTGGGCGATCGCGACGTGATCAATCACGCGCACTACCGCAACGTGAAGGTGCGCAAGGCGAACCTCGACTACGCGGAGGTCTTCATCGATGAGGGCACCGTCAATATGTTTGCGGTGATGAAAGAGCTGGTGCGACAAAAGTATTCGCGCGGTCTTTATCCGGAACATCCTCGGGCGGTGGATTTGGATCGCGAGCGCACGAACAGCATCGTTGGCCAGTACGCCAAGGTCGGAGGCGGTGGACTCGCTGCCGAGATGTACAGCGTCGGGTACACGCGCGCGATGCTGCAGGCGGCGCTGGCCTCCTAGCGGCGAAGCCCGGTCTTGTTTCGCTCCACTCGATCCTCCGCGTTGGTAAGATGTGGGCAGATGAATCGTCGATCTCTCATCCTCTCCGCAGCCGGAATCACCTCGGCATTGGCCCAATCCACTGTGGCAGCCACGAAGACACGCACAGCCTTCATCGGTGTCGGCAATCGGGGATCTTATCTTCTCGAAGGCGTCCTCACTCAGGCGGACGCCGCAGTCGTCACCGCCATCTGCGACAACCAGCCAGACCGCTTGGACAAGGCCGCAACCGCGGCCAAACGGGACAATCCCAAGACCTACACCGACTGGCGGCGCGTCATCGAACGCACCGATATCGATGCCGTGTACATCGCGACGCCCCCGTATTTGCACGCCGAAATGGCCGTCGCCGCGCTCAAGAGCGGCAAGCATGTCTATTGCGAAAAACCCATTGGCATCAACCCCGAACAGGTGCAAGCCGTGGTCGATGCCGTCCGCCGCAATCCCCGCAGCACCTTCACCGCGGGCCAGCAGTTGCGTTCGACCCGCCAGATGCGCGATGCGATGCGCCGCATACACGCGGGAGACATCGGCGACATCCTGATGCTCAAGGCGCAACGCCATGCCGTTGCCGATCTTCCTTACAACGGATCTTCCGCTGATTGGTATTACGACGTCACAAAGTCAGGCGGTTATCTGATTGAACAATCCGTGCACAATCTCGATCTCTGCAATTGGGCGATGCAGGCTCCGCCGAAGCGGGCTGTGGGATTCGGATCGATCAACCTGCATAAGAACGAGCCCACGGGCCGCACCATCTACGATTGCGGCAGCATGGTGTTCGAGTATCCGGGCGCTGTCCAGATGTCGTTCACGCAAAATGTTTTTCATCCGCGCCAGATGCCCGCCGGCGGACAGTACCTTCATGTTTTCGGGTCGAAAGCCACAGTCGATCTCATGCAGAACTACACAATGTATCCACAATCGCCCGCGGCGTCACCGGGGCAACCGTTGGCGGAAAAGCCGGACGCAGGCGAGCATCCGCATGCGCATATCGCCGCTTTCTATGATTGTCTGCGCAACGCCCAGACGAATCCGGCGGATATCCGTATCGGTGCGACTGCGGCGCTCACCGCCATCCTCGGTCATTGGGCGATGAGCAAAGAGCGGCTTGTCGAATGGAAGGAGTTGGGCGTAACACTTTAGGCGTGGATTACCATCGAATGCATGACCCGCCTCATTGCTTTCTTCTTGCTGGTTTCTTCTTTCGAGTTTGCTACCGCGCAATCGATCCGCACCAACGCCGGATTCCGCCGCAACATCGTCCCGCGCAACGATGACGGATCTTCGTTTTCGCAAAACCTTGGCTTCAATATCAATTTCTTCGGACGCCAACGTTCGAGTGTCTTCGTCAACAATAACGGCAATCTGACCTTCGATCTGCCGCTCTCCGAATACACGCCCATCGGCCTCGTCGGCATCCGCCGCGAAATCATCGCAGGCTTCTGGGCCGATGTGGACACCCGCGGCTTCGGCTCGCAAACTGTGACCTTTGGACCCGACACTGTCGACGGGCGCCGCGCTTTTGGAGCCAATTACATCGACGTCGGTTACTTCATCGCCAACAGCGAAAAGCTGAACCGCTTTCAGATCATTCTCATCGACCGTTCAGACACAGGCCCCGGCAACTTCGACATCGAATACAACTACGAACGGATCCGCTGGGAAACCGGCGATGTCAGCGGCGGCTACTTCGGCTTTGGAGGCATCTCCGGACGCGTCGGCTATTCGAACGGCACAGGCCAGCCAGGCACGTCCTTCGAGCTCAACGGATCCGCCATTCCAGGCAGCTTTCTCGATTCCAACCCCAACGGACTGATCTACCGCCGCATCAATTCCGACATCCCCGGCCGGCTGGTGTTTCAAGCCCGCAACGGCATCGTCCAGCAGAATCTCAACAGCTCGATTCCCACGATATCGTTTCTCGCGCCATTCAACGGCGACGCCCCTCCACCGCAAACCGTGATCGTGACGAGCAACGGCAATTCCAGCACGTTCACCGCCGCACCCGCCGCTGGCGCGCCTTGGCTGAGCGTCAACCCCACGAGCGGAACCACGCCCGCCACGCTGCGCATCGGCATCAACACGACCGGTCTCAACGCCGGCACTTACACCGGCAGTATCATTGTTACGCCGCCCCCGGCATCGGGAATCACACCGCTCATCATCCCCGTAAGTTTGGTCGTCGCACTGCCCGCATCCGAATGCAGCTACCGGATCTTACCCGGCAGCTTCACCGCAGGTTCCGCCGCCACCTCTGGAACCATGCGTATTTCCGCACCGGCCGGCTGCCTTTGGACCGTCAACTCCAACGCCGGTTTTCTCACCATCACCAGTGGCAATATCGGCAGCGGCGATAGCGCGGTGAGCTTCAACGTTGCAGCCAATTCCGGCAGTTGGCGCGCCGGAACCATCACCGTCGGCGGCGTCAGCTATACGGTTGTGCAGTCCGCCAATATCGCACTCATTCAGGAACAGATCTGCCGCGTCAACACCATTGTTGGATCCGGCGAAACCGGCAACACGGGCGACAATGGACCTGCGCTAGCGGCTCGCTTGAATGCGCCGCGCGCCGTTGTGCCCACGCCTGTCAACGATGTCCTGATCGGCGACACCGGCAACACACGACTCCGCAAGTGGACCCAGGATCTCATCGTGCGCGCCTTTCCGGATGCCAATCCGCAGGCCGGTCCGTTTCAGCCTTCGGCGATGGTTCTGGATTCGTTTGCCAACCTCTATATCGCCGATGAAGTGAATCACGTCATCCGCCGTGTCGACTTCTTGGGCCGCGTCACCACCATCGCCGGTGTTTCCGGACGCGCAGGCTTTTCCACCAATGGAACGCCAGCCAATGAAGCGGTGCTCAACAGTCCGCGGGGCGTCGCTATTGGACCGGGCGATCAGGTATTCATCGCCGATACCGGCAATCATGTGATCCGGGTCGTTGAACGCGACGGCACAATCAAGACCTTTGCAGGCAGTGGATCCCCTGGATTCGGTGGGGATTTCGGCTTCGCTTCCAACGCCGTGTTCAACACCCCCACAGGGCTTGCGATGAACGCGGCGGGCGACCTTTTTATCGCCGACACCGGCAACCATCGCGTGCGGGTCATCGATTCCATGGCGAATGTTCGCACCGTCGCCGGAACCGGTGTCGCGGGCTTTTCGGGCGACAATGGACCAGCCGCGCAAGCGCGCCTCAACACGCCTGTCTCGCTGGCGCTCGATGCGCAGAACCGCATTTACATCGCCGATCGCGGCAACAACCGCATCCGGCAGGTTTCCGGCAATACCATCGTGACCGTCGCGGGTACCGGAACGGGGGCGTTCAATGGCGACGGCATTGGTCCGCAGACCGCTTTCAACGCGCCTTCGAGCGTGGCCGTCGATAGCGATTCCAAGATCTGGGTGGCCGATACTGGCAACCATCGCGTGCGGCGAATTGCCTGTGGATTGGGCATCCCTCCGAATCTCGAACTGCCCCGCATCACATCGGTGAGCAGTGCGGCGAGTGTTGCTGTTCCGGCTGTGACGCCATTTACGCGCGTCCTGATCGAAGGCGAGAATCTCGCGGCAGATACGTTGGCGTGGGATGAAGCCGCGCCGGAACTGCCTGCGGAATTGGGATTGTCATCCCTCCGCATCGATGGCAAGACCGCTTATCTGCTGTCGGTCAGTCCCAAGCAAATTGTCGCCATGGTTCCCGGCACCGATCTCCGTGGCACTGCGCCGCTCGAACTCACCACCCGCCGGGGCACGACGATTGCGCCCATCGAAATCGATGCCTTTGCGCCTGCGTTGTTTGTGGATCGCGCCGATGGTTTGGATTTCGCACGCGCCACGCTGGCGGACGATGCATCGGTGGTGATTGGTCCTGGTGGGCGGGCCGCGAAGGCAGGCGAGCGCCTCGCTTTGTTGGCCACAGGGCTCGGCGCGACGGGACCCGCACTAGCGGACGGCGCGGCCCTTCTCGCTCCACTTCCTGTGCTCGATTTGGCCGGGTTTTCGTTCACCATTGCGGAAACTCCCGCCGTTCTGGAAGCGGCTGCGATGATTGCGCCGGGGCTGTACCGCGTTGTGATCGTGATTCCCGATGGGGTCTCCGGAAACATGCCCGTCACGCTCGAAGTCGCGGGACGCAGAAGCCAAAGTGGCGTGCTGTTGGGGCTAGAATAACGGCATGGCAACCCTCTACGCCGGAGCTTCGGGCTTCGCATACCCTGCATGGAAACCGGTCTTCTACCCGGAAAAGCTGCCCGCGAAGAAGTTTCTGAACCACTACGCGACCGTGCTCAACGCGGTGGAAATCAACTACACGTTTCGTCGCCTACCGTCGGCTTCGACGCTGCAGGGCTGGGTGGAACAGACGCCCGCGCATTTCAAGTTCGCTCTAAAGGCACATCAACGGCTGACGCATATCCAACGTCTGCAGGTCACCGAATTCAATGAGATCTTCTTCAAGGCGATTGACCCGCTGCGGGTGACGGGACGACTGGGTCCCGTTCTGTTTCAACTTGCGCCGAACTTGAAGCTGGATCTCGATCTGTTGAAGAGTTTCCTGGCGAGCGTTCCTGAAGACCTGCCGCTGACGTTCGAGTTCCGCAACAAGAGCTGGTTTATTGAGGAAGTCTACGAGGCGCTCGAAGCCCGCAATTTTGCGCTGTGTCTGGCGGAATCGGAGAAACTGGTCGCGCCTGAGCGCATCACTGCGGACTTCGTCTACTTCCGCTTGCGCAAGGATTTCTACTCGGCGGAGGAAGTGGCCGAGATCCGCGCCAAATGCGATTCGCTATTGGCGCTGGGCAAGGATGTTTACGTGTTTTTCAAGCATGAAGAGACTCCCGATGGCGCGCTTTGCGCGAAGCAGCTTCTCGCGTAGATCGCAGACTGCTTCACCAGTCCATCGCGATGGAAATAGGTCACCATCGCGGCGCAAAGGCCGTGTCGTACGAATCAGGTTGAATGCCGAACTGGTGGCCGCCGGCAAGACTCGAATCATTGTGCCCGCGGTACTTCGGAGTAATTGCAATACGGCTGTAGATCTTGCGGATTTGGACTGGACCGGTTTTGTACTCGATCAGAACCATGCATTCATGGACCCGAGTTTTCGATTGCCGTTGCCGACACCCGGGCTTCTCGCGCCAACCTAGCGCAAATCTTGGCGCGCCTCCTAGTTGAATCGCAGAGTGACTGGCCATGATGTTATCGATCACGCGAAAGCGTAGTTTTTTGAACTATGGCCGACCGGTGGCGCGTCGCCGTCGCTTGGCTAGCCTGTAGTAGAGGTTGATCCAGCGGCTCGAC
>CAZCPL010000318.1:0-6156 GCA_964500255.1 uncultured Solibacteraceae bacterium
GTCCTCTTTCTCACGAAAGCGATTGGCACAGGCATCATTGGAACCGCCCTCAAAAAAGGCATCGCCGCAGACCACCATGTCTACGCCATGATCGAATCCATGTTGACTCTCAACCGCGCCGCCTGCGAAGCGATGCTCCCTTTCGACGTCCACGGCTGCACCGACATCACCGGCTTCGGACTCATCGGCCACCTTCGCGAAATGGCCAAGGGCAGTAGCGTCACCATCGATATCGACACCGCCGGAATCCGATTCCTGCCCGGCGCAGCCGAATACGCCGCCCAAGGCGCAATTCCCGGTGGACTCAAAAACAATCGCGAGTTCGCTTCTCCAGATGTGGACGGCGACGCTCATGACCTGTTCTACGATCCCCAAACCTCCGGCGGACTCTGCATTAGCATCGCAGCCTCCGACGCCTCTGCGTTCGAAGCAGCCTTCCCAGCCGCGTTCCGCATTGGAACTGTGCGCAGCCAAGGTCCGAAACCCATCACTCTCACCACATGAACAACCCCATCATCATCGCGCTCGATCTTGAGTCTGCGGACGAAGCCCGCGCGCTTGTCCGCAACATCGGTGGCGCTTGCCGCTTCTACAAAGTGGGGCTCGAACTCTACGCCGCCGCCGGACGCTCGTTTGTCGAAGAGCTCCTCGGCGAAGGCAACCAAGTCTTCCTCGATCTCAAGATGTACGATATCGGAGAAACCGTCAAACGCGCGGTTGCGCAAGTTGCCAAGCTCGGCGCTCAGTTTCTGACCGTACATTCCGTTCCCCAAGTGATGCGCGCTGCGATGGAAGGTGCCAGTGGAACACAACTCAAACTTCTTGCGGTAACAGTACTCACAAGTTTGGATGACGACGACCTCCATGAGATGGGTGTCGCTTCAAGCGTGGCCGAACTGGTAGAAAAGCGCGTTCGTCAGACCGTGGAAGCGAAGGTTCACGGGCTGGTGTGCTCGCCTCTTGAAGTAGCCAAAGTGCGGCAGATGACAGGACCCGACACGATCCTCGTCACCCCCGGCGTTCGTTCCGCTGGTGCTGCCGTGGGTGACCAAAAACGAGTTGCCACACCCAAGCAAGCCATCGCTTCCGGTGCCTCGTACCTTGTCATCGGACGCCAAGTGACGCGAGCCTCCGATCCCGCTGGGGAAGTGAATCGGATCCTCACCGAGATCGTCGGCTAACTCACGCAGGAAGCACCAATAGCACGATGCGCCGGATGACTCATAACTGTCGTCTGTAGACTGGCGCGTCCACTAAGCAGCGGAACCTGCTGCAACTCTGTGACTGGAACGTGATACTCTAGTCACAATTAGGGGAAAGGCATGAGTAACTTTGTAAATTTCGAAGTGCTTGATGTTTGCAAAGTCTCGCTTCGCTTTTTTCTCCTCCGAAATTCGTTAAGAAGGAGGGGAGATGAGAATCACTCGTCTATCCAAAGTTGCTACATTCCTCCTGGCCGCATTGCTTGTCACCACATGCGCAGTGGCCCAGGAAAATTACGGTGCCATCCTTGGCACTGTTATCGATCAGTCCGGTGCCGGTATCCCCGGAGCCAAACTGGTTGCTACCACACCCAGTCTCCCGAGACCCGTCGAAGTTGAATCCGACGGCTCCGGTCGCTACGCCATGCAGCGTTTGCCCATCGGTATCTACACCATCACCGTCACCAAGACCGGCTTCGCCACCGTCAAACAAAACAACGTGAATGTGAGCCTCGGCTCGCAGATCACCCTGAACCCGTCGCTCAAGGTCAGTAACATTGCCGAGACCGTTGAAGTCACAGACTCCGCCGTCTCCATCGACCCGACCTCAAGCCGCACGGCGGTCAACATTACCTCTGAGGTGTTCTCGAACCTGCCGCGCAGCCGTAGCTTTGAGTCAATCCTGACAATGGCCCCCGGCGTCCGTCTCGAACCCAAATCGTCCTCTTCCGCGGGCGCGGGCAACGCCAGTCGCACCACTGGCATTCAGGTGGACGGCGCATCGGGATCCGAAAACAGCTTCATCATCGATGGTGTTGACGTTTCCGATGTCCGCCGCGGAACTCTTCGCAACAACAGCGCGATCCCGTTCGAATTCATCTCGGACGTGCAGGTCAAGTCCGCTGGTATGGACGCCGACTCCGGCGGCGCGACCGGTGGTGTGGTCAACATCGCGACCAAGTCTGGTACCAACGACTTCCACGGCCAGGTACTCTATCAGTTCACCAACTCCTCCTTGAATCCCCGCCCGCGTGGATTCTGGAAGCTGCTGCCCGGCAATGCCAATCTGCCCGACTTCTTTGCTCCCCGCGAAGATGACTACAGCGTCCGCTACCCCGGTTTCATGATTGGTGGACCGATCATCAAGAACCGCCTCTTCTTCAACATGGGCTATATGCCCCAGTTCGAAAACAGGGACCGTACGATCAACTACGCTGCCGGAACCCGCAACTTCAACCAGAAAACCACTTCGCACTTCAGCTTGGCTCGTATCGATTACAACCCGCTTGCAAAGCTGCAGGTGAATAGTTCTTGGATCTGGAGTCCCGTCAAGGTGCAGGGTGGTGCACTGCCCAACCAGGACATCCGTATCGCCGCTCCCACCAACGACCTCACAGTTCAGGGTGGATTTCAGCCGTCGCAGCAGTACAGCACATCAGCCACCTACACCTTTACTCCGAAGTTCCTGATCAGTGCGCGCTACGGCTACCGCTACCAGAACGATAAATTGTTCAACTACGGTTTGTCTGGACTTCCCCGCATCGTGTACAACACAGCGGCTCCCGCTGGCGTTCCGACGCCCGGTGGCGCTGGCTTTGCGAATGTGTCCAGCACATTGCGTACGGAGTTCGACATCACGGACCGTCACAATCTTTACCTCGACGCCTCGTACCTCGCTGGCAAGCACACCCTCAAGTTTGGCTACTTGCTCAATCGCCTCGGCAACCGCGTCGTCTCCGATTTCACCAACGGCAGCTTCAGCGTCAACTGGGGTGAGGCCTTTAGCCGCGGTTCGATCAACAACGTTCGCGGCGCACTCGGCTACTACCGCTGGGAAGATGGCGTCCGCCTGAACAACGGCGTGAATGGCCGCAACCAGGGTCTCTACATCAACGACAACTGGCGCGTCACCAAGCAACTCACTCTCAACCTCGGTGTACGCCTCGAGAACGAGTTCCTGCCGCCATACACCCCCGTTGTCAACGGCAAGAATGTCGCCAACCCCGTCTCGTTCGATTGGTTCAGCAAAGTGGCTCCCCGCCTCGGCGTAGCCTGGGACGTGTTGGGCGATGGCAAGTGGAAACTCTCCGGTTCATTCGGAATCTACTACGATGTCATGAAGTATGAACTTGCTCGCGGAAGCTTCGGTGGCGATTACTGGGTCACCCATGTGTATCGCTTAGACAATCCGAACGTTCTCAACCTCGGTCGCGCCAATCCTGGTGCCTTGGGCACGGAGATCGTCTCCTACAACAATCGCTCCATTCCGATCAACGCGGCTGGTGAACTTGAGGGCATCGACAAGAACATCAAGCCCTACACCCAACGCGAATTCACGGTTCGTCTCGACCACGCGCTCAACAGCCGCTTGACCGGTACGATCCGCTATAGCCGCAAGCGCCTTCTCAAAGCGATTGAAGACATCGGCGTCCTTGACGGCGATGACGAAGTCTACCTGATCGGCAACCCCGGTTTCGGTGACACCCGTGACACGAAGACCCCCTATGGCCAGAAGGCCCCTAGCGGTGAGTTTCTCGTTCCTCCGGCAATTCGCGACTACGATGGACTCGAATTCCGCGTCCAGGGTCAGGTGTTCCGCAATACCTACATGTTGGCTAGCTACACCTACAGCCGCTTGTTTGGTAACTACTCGGGCAGCGCGAACTCTGACGAGAACGGACGTTCCGATCCAGGTGTTTCCCGCGCCTTCGATTTGCCGTACTACTACTTCAACTCGAAGGGTCAGAACTCGGTCGGACGCTTGGCCACTGATCGCCCGAACACCGTGACCTTCTTCGCCAGCCACGACATCAAGTGGGGCAAGGTCGGAGCCACGAACATCGGCATCAACCAGGCCATCTTCTCCGGTACCCCGTTCACGACGCAGGTGATCTACATCTCGGCTCCCACGTTCCCCAACGGCCGTGGCGATTTGGGACGCTCGCCTGCATACATCCAAACCGACCTGACCGCCAAGCACACCTTCAAGATGGGTGAGCGCTGGCAGTTCGTGCCGGAAATCAACGTGATCAATGCGCTCAACCGCGCTGCTCTGACCAACGTCAACAACGGCATCAATCGTTCGGGCGCATTGACGGAGACTACACTTCCGTTGAAGACCTTCTTCTCCGGCTATGACATCAACAAGCTCGTGAATCCTTCGAATCCGACCCCTGGTATCTTCTACAACCCGATCTTCAATCGGGCGATCAGTTACCAGAATCCGCGCGAAATCCGCTTGGGCATGCGTGTGATCTTCTAGATCTCCCGGATTTCCACAGAAAACAACACCACGAACGGCTGGTTCACCCCTCAAAGGTGGACCAGCCGTTTTGGTTTGTTTACAAAGGGTTACCATTTCTGGAATCGTAAAACTACCATAAACTGAAGAGAATCAATCATTTAGAAGATTAAACTTGCTTCATGATACTTGGCGACCACCGCGTTTTTATGTATCCTTAACGCTATACAAACAACTGTCGCCGTGTCAGCGACGCTGTCGATGATCAGAATCTCTTGATTGGGGAAATATGAAGAAGCTGCTTTCTACGCTCGCACTGCTGTGCTTGTGTTCCTTTGGTCTACTTGGTCAGTCGACCTCTCTGAACGGTTCCGTCAGCGACCCCAGTGGCGCTGTCATTCCGGCCGCAACCTTAATCCTGCAGAGCTCCGCAACCGGAGCTTTCCGCGAAGGAACGTCCGACTCTCAAGGCCGCTATGGCTTCCCGCAACTCAGCCCCGGAACCTATAAGCTCACGGCCAAGGCCGCCGGATTCAACGACATGGTGTTCAACGACATCCGTCTCCTTGTCAGCCAGCCCTCCACCGTCAACGTCGTCTTCGAAAAGGTCGGACAGGTCATGACCACCGTTGCGGTTATCGAAACGGGTGCCCAGCTCAACACGGTCGACGCCACCATCGGAAACGCGATCGGCACAAAGCCGATTCTGCAGCTCCCGCTGTTCGCGCGCAACCTCGCTTCGCTCTTGGCCTTTCAGCCCGGTGTGACAAGCTTCGCCGAAGTCTCGGGTTCCCCCCTGGACGACCGTTCAGGCTCCGTCAATGGCGGCAAATCCGATCAGGCCAACGTGACACTCGATGGCGTGGACGTCAACAATCAGAGTTCCCGCACATCCTTTACCTCCGTGCTCCGCACTACACTGGATTCCACGGCGGAGTTCCGCACCACCACATCGGGTGCCGGTGCCGACCAGGGCCGTTCGTCAGGCGCACAGGTTTCACTCGTCACCAAGAGCGGAACCAACGGATTGCACGGGTCTCTCTACCACGTGCATCGCAACACGATCACCTCCGCGAACCGCTGGTTCTTCAATGCCTCCGGCGTACCTCGCGCGCCGCTGCTCATCAATATTCCCGGTGCTTCGATCGGCGGGCCGATCAAGAGAAACAAGCTCTTTTACTTCCTGAATTTCGAAACACGCCGCGACGCTAGCGCCGCTGCGGTGTCCCGTACCGTTCCGTCGGCGATCATGCGCCAAGGCGGAGCGCAGTACATCAACAACACCGGCCAGATCGTCACTCTCAACGCCGCGGACATGCGCCGAATCGATCCCGCGGGCATCGGTCCCAATGCCGAAGCACTCAGGGTCCTGCAGCAGTATCCGGTCGCCAACGACAACACTCTCGGCGACGGTCTGAACATTGTTGGATACCGTTTCGCCGCCCCGCTGCAGAGCAAGCAGGACACCTACCTATCCCGTTTCGATTACAACCTGAGCAGCAAGCACACGTTGTTTGCCCGCGGCCAAATGCAATACGACCGTGAGAACGGCGCCCCCCAGTTCCCTGGGCAGCCTCCCCGTTCGGTGAGTTTGACCAACGCCAAGGGCATTGCGATCGGCCACACCTGGCTTGTTTCAAACTCGATGGTGAGCAACTTTCGTTATGGCCTGACGCGCCAGTCCACCGAGACCACCGGTGTGCTCAATTCATC
>CAZCPL010000319.1:0-6141 GCA_964500255.1 uncultured Solibacteraceae bacterium
CTAGCAGCTAGTTCAGCTCGCTTTGACTTCGACCGCTTTCGTGCTGGCTACTGCTTTCTTGCCAACATCACTGAGCTTATCAAAGTTCCAACTCCATTGCAAGCTTTTCCGCTGTGTAAATTTGAAAGTAGTCGAACGGAGTGGCGGGAGCGTTGCGTTTGTTGGATTTACGGTCATCCTCAAGGTGGGAATGCGGCCAGTCACTGGCCGTTGACTTGGCGATTGACGCGTCGAACACGTTCCAAAGACTCACCTCGGCTCGTCTTGCCGAGGCATAAAGTCGCTTTTGGACAGAAGACTCACGCGGACGCGATCATCGCGCCATGCAATGAATACGCGTTCTCCGGAGATGACGATCTTTGGAAAACCCATCGCACGCCCACCCATACCCGAGGCAACCATGCGCGCAGGCAGGATGCGGCCGTCGCGAAAAATGCGCCTCACCCGTACTTCGACGTGTCCCAATGGCGCCGACAGCTTTTCGAGCCATACAGCCAGATAGCTTGCGTCGTCAAAACCTACGATGGACGCGCGTCCCAGCGGGTTGCCGTCGTCGATGCGAACGGGCTTGCGAAACGTCTCACCGCTATCGCTTGAAAACGACGCTTGAACTTTGGCGATGCCATTGGCACGGGTGAGCCATGCAATGGCCGCCTGGCTGCGCGAAGCGGTGATCGACGGTCCGTCAGTCGGACATCCATTGATCTTCCATCCGTCCGCATACAAAGTTCGAGGTTGCGTCCAGGCACCGTCGGAAAAGCGCGTGACGGCGATGTCGCGAATCTCACCGGGCAAGTGATCGCGATAAGCGACGATGAGTCCTTTATCGGTAGCCGCAACGGCGGTCTGGCAGCAGGAACAGGCATCGCCATCGATTTCGCGATCGCTCAGCAACGAGCCGTCGGGCTTGAAAGCCGCGAAGCGTACTGTCTTATAAGAAGATTCCGCATCATGGCCGTGATCGTGCGGTTTCTCGCCAGGCGGTGGTCCAAGATACACAGCCCCCGCGATGGGACCCGCCGTGATAAAGCTCAAAAAGCCCGCATAGGTGACGATATTTTTGGTATTGAGATCGGTGGATTCGCGCCACTTGCCCGTTTTGACGTCACGTCGTGCGATGCGGATTCCGTACCCCCATTTCTGCGCGCCATCGGGGCGCGGCAACCAGTGCGCGTAGAGCGACCCATCGGGATGCGCCGCAATTGCAGGAAAATCGGCCCAATTCACGAACCAGTTCTTCCCCGTCGCGATGGTTTCCGCCGGGGACCATGCACTGCCCTTCCACTCCGCAAAACGAAGCGTGTTCATACCAGCCTCCGATTCCGTCCACGAAAGATACACCTCGCCAGCGGGACCTCGTTCCAGAAAAGCCATGCCACTTTGTTCGCGCGCCGGTGGATCGATGCGGGTCTCCGCAAGCAGAGCGATGGAAAACAGTATATGGATCAATCGAGATCCTCCTCAGGAATGGAAGCAAGCGGAGCGCCGACCGACGTTGGCGAGCCGCGTTTGATGGATTGTTCGATTAATAAAGCAACTGGTTGGCAGCTTCGATTCGATTGTGGAATGGCGGTCGCCACGGCAAGAAGCGGTGCGCACAGCCCAACGCTGTCAACGGATATCGCCCAATATGCTGGAAGGCGCCTCACTCTATCCCGAGTTTACACCCGGGATGACGACTGCGCCATGCGTTTTCCTGCTCTGTCGCGCCAGCCGGAGATCTGCATCGCCCATCGACAGACTACACGAGGCGATCGACTTCTTGCTTCAAGTCGCGAACCAGTGGATACAACAGTACAGCGTTTTCCACGAGTTCCACCACAATGGCTTGTGCTGTGCCCTCGTCGATGGCGGAACCCATGCTGATCGCCGCTGCTTTCAGTTGCGCGACTTGGTCTGTAGCTGGACACTGATCTTCGCCGAGGCATTGAGCGCGGAAAGAGTCAACTGACCAATGATCGCGGTCATCACAGTGCGAAGGGCACCCGCCGTCGCCGTGAAGCCTTTGATGCCAACTTTGCCGATCAGTTTTCCCGCCAGTTTTGCGAGAGAACGCGCATTGAACTCCAGCGGACCCTGGCCCATATGGTCCCAGATTCGGTACATCGCAAGCTTGAGAATCGCATGAAAAAACTTCGGGCAGGCCGAATAAACCGTCCATGCCAGACGCGACAGGTGATACAGCATCAGGCCCCACGCCGGGAACTTCGTATAGTTCTGGACGAGAAACGGGCCGATTTCCTGGGAAATCACAAACATCGCGGCCGGTGCGGAAACCGCGCATCCCAGTGCCATTAGGAATTCGCATTCCAGTTCCATCATGTAGCGGATGTACTCGCAACGCGAAGCGATTTCGCCGGCGGCGAGACCCATCGTGACGTCGTTGACGAACGATCGGGACTTCTGCATATAGGTTCCGGGACGCACGCCTCCACGAGGTTTCAAGAGAACGTAGACAATGCTGTGATGGCTCGCCGCGTAGACGGCGCGCTGCCCGTCAATGGCCATCCAAACCTCGCCTGCTGTGATCACTGCGGTTCCGCCAAAGTGGCAGTCGAGAGCGATGGAACCTCCGCTCGAGAAGCCTTGCGTTTGGTCCTCTGTCAATAGCACCGGTCTCGCGCCGAGTTCCCCAATCGGGTTCTCGATCACTTTCTTGGGCTTGATGGTTTTCGCCTTCTCCCCGAGCAAGGCCTGGTGGGTCCTGCCGTTTGCCTGCACCAATCCATCGGCCTTGTTGAAACCAGCGATTTCCCGTTGAAAATAGACGATAGCGGTAATGGTGGGGTCCGCCATGTTAAAGGGATTATACGGAGACTCGATCGGAATCTCGACCAACGGGCGCATCCGCGTGTCTCCGGATATGTATTGATTGAGCAGCAGACGGACGGAAAGAATATCGGGTTTCGTATTCATACCTCCAATGCCGACGCTACTCGACAGTGAGCCGTCAAAATTGGCGGCGTAGGTGACGACCTCTTTGGCTTGATCGTAGGTTTGTTTTAGCTTGCTGTAGGCAACTTCGACCAGGGCTTCGAACATGTTTGAATGAACTCGCCTATTTGAGCGAGAACCGCAGGCGAAGTCACTCATGCAAGTTCAGTTTTTTCTGTTGCTCCGATCGGGTCCGTGATTTACAACTTAGCGAAAGGCTCCTCCAGCGAGCGACTCTGCCCCGTGAACAGCTCCGCGCCATCCGCCGTGATCACCATGTCATCCTCCAGCCGGACGCCGAACTCACCCTTGATATAAATCCCAGGCTCATCCGAAAACGTCATCCCCGGAGCCAGCGGCTTCGTATTCGCTTTCACCAGATACGGCCATTCGTGGCCATCCATCCCGATGCCGTGCCCCACACGATGCGTAAAGTATTTATACCCCGGACCCCAACCCGCATCCTCAATCACCTTGCGCGCAGCCGCGTCCACGCTCTCGCACGCAGCCCCCGGCTTTGCGGCCTTCAACGCCGCGGCCTGAGCGCGCTGAACCACTTCAAACACCTGCTTCATCTTTTCCGGAGCCTTGCCACCGACTACGAACGTCCGCGAAATGTCCGATTTGTAGCCTTCCACCGTGCAACCGCCATCGATCAGGATGATCGTTCCCTCGCGGATCTTCTGCGGCTGAATCGTGCCATGCGGCAGCGCCGAATACTCGCCCACCAGCACCATCGCGTATCCTTGAAAGCCCTGCTGCGCGTGCCCTTCGGCAATCAACGCCGCGAAATCGTTCTGCGTCATGCCCTCTTTGATCTGCTTGTAGGCCCACTCGAACGCGCGGATCGTGACATCGTTGGCGAACCGCATGATGTCCAATTCCAGCGGACTCTTCACCATCCGGCAGCCCGCCGTAACGTCTGTCGCGGTCATCACTTTGGCCTGCGTTGCAGCCTTGCCGATGCCGTCGGCGAAGACGAAATCGGTGGTCTCTTCAATACCGATCGAAGCAGTGGCCAAGCCGCGTTCCTTCAGCATAAAGGCCATTTTCTGATACGGGCTATCGTCTTCTTCCCACGTGACCACTTGGAAGTTCTTGCCGAACGGCCCAAGCTGGATCTGTTCTACCGCGCGATCGCGTTCGAACGCTGGAACCACAAAGAACGGATCGCCCTTGCCAGGTAGCACCATGATGAACATGCGCTCGCTGGTTCCCCAGCGGACGCCTGCGAAGTACTGCAGCGAGGTTCCGCCCGCAACGGCGATCGCGCCAAGCTTGTTTTCGTTGATCAACTCTTGCGCCCGCAGGATGCGGCGCTGGCGTTCGGCTGCGGTGACAACCTTGGCTTCACGCTTTCGATTCGGTAACGCCGGTACTGCGGCTTGCGAACACCCCATGGCAGCAGCGCCGGAGGCGGCGACCTGCAACATCTGACGGCGGTTCAGTTTCAAGTGATCGTCCTTCGTTTTACGAGCCGCCGGCAACGCGGCGTTTCTTTGGCATTTCGAGCACGGGAGCATTGGGCTTCTTCAGAGCCTCAAGGCTCGACCGCAACGCTTCCATAATGTCGACAACCGGGGCGAGTTCCACCGCTTCCGGGGCGGCAACCACTTCTTCACCGGCGATCTTGGCATCGATCATCGCCTTCACACTGAGCCGGTAGGTATCGTGGAACTTCGATGGTTCGAACGTGCCGGCGAGCGCTTCGATGAACGTCTGCGCCATCTTCAGTTCCTGATCTTTCACGATTTCCAGATTGGTGCGGAACTCGTCCGTGGCGCGGACTTCATCCTGATAATACATCGTATGCAGCAGCAAGCCGAACTTGCCCGGGCGCACAACCACCACATGCTCGCGCTGGCTCATCGTGGCCTTCGCGATCCCCACTACACCGGAGCGGCGCATCGCTTCGAACAGCAGTGTATAAGGCTTCTCGCCCGCTTCCTCGGGCTGCGCATAGTAGGAATTCTCAAGATAAACCGGATCGAGTTCTTCGACCTTTACGAACTCGAGAATTTCCATGACCTTGGCGGTCTTGGGCTGCATCTTCTTGATGTCCTCGTCGCTGATGACGACATACTTGCCCTTCTCGTACTCGTAGCCCTTGACGATCTCGCTGCGCTCGATCATCTTGTCTTCGGCATCGCAGAACAGCTTCTGCTTGACCCGAGAGTGGTCTGACTTGTGCAGTTGATTGAAACCGATCGTTTCCGAACGCGCGGCGACTGAGAGCCGGACCGGAATCGAGACCAGTCCGAATGTGATGTGACCCTTCCAAACGCTTGCAGCCATCTTGTCCCCATTATCCCCAATCCCGCAACTTTGGCAAAGCACCTGCATAGGCAACATCGACATGTTCTCCTCGATTCCCTCCAAACTGACTTCAGCAACGCCGCTTGCATCGCCTCTCGCCCTCTCGCAAACGCGAAATCCGGGGGTAAAGTCCATTCCTGTCTTTGGGGAAGAGGCAACGGCTGCCTCGGCTACTCGATCCGTCAGGATCCCGGAGCGGCAAAATTCCGCCAGCGCCAAATCTTTGGCGGTACCTGACCATTCGAAACTGGCCCATTCGACGGGCACTCCGACGGCAAAGGACAAGGCGCAAACGCTGGCTGCAAAAAGCCTTACGAACAAGACGCTCGCTACCAACGCAAGCGCGACGGCAAAGCCCACCACGGCCGCCCTCCTGTCCAAAGCTGGCGTCGTCAAGTCAGGCAGTGCAAAGGCGGCTGCAGGAGAAGGCGACAAGGTCACGACACCCCCCATCGATCCGTCAGAAGCGGTTCGATTGGCCCTGACGGAGTTGGGCTACGACACAGGGCAGTTCAAGTTCGAAGCACATGAAGAGTTTGTTTCTTACCCGGGTGGTGGCTATACACACAGGTTCACCACCGTCCAGTTGCCCAACGGGCTCAAGGAAAACTTCTCGACTGATCTGATGGCAAGGTATCCGACCGTAACCGCCAATGAGCTCCGGCGACTCTTGGAAAATCGGTACCAGACGAGTTAAAACCGCATAGATTGTTCCTGCAGTGCTGTGAGCGGGGCGGTAAGCCTCCTTTTCTCAACTCCAACAGTGCCCGTCTACTCTTCACCGGCACGATCGGACGAACCAACATCGACTTTTCCTCGCTTGTACATAGATAAAGGATAAATGGCTCTTGCCTTGGCATGTGACATGCATACCATTGCTCAATGGACAGA
>CAZCPL010000320.1:0-6099 GCA_964500255.1 uncultured Solibacteraceae bacterium
AATAACATCAACATGTACTGGGATCTGATCGGCTACTTCCAGACAGGCGATGTCCCAGGGCGCAAAGAGCCAGGCACGGGCGAGATGAACTACCAGAACATCTTCAAGGTGCTGCACACCAAGGGGTATAAGGGCATCATCGGTCTCGAACACTCGATGCTGAAACCGGGTCTCGATGGCTTTCGGAGGGTTGTCGACTCCTACCGCCAGGCGGACGCGTTTTCGATCTAAGGCTGTCGATCGCGGCAGCGAGCGCCAGCAGCCCATCCACACCGAGACCGGCATTCACGGCCAGCAGTTCGCGCTGCAAATCCGGGGTCTGCCGAAATTTCTTCTTCACAAGAGAACTATCGGCAGGCCCCGTTTTGAATTTAGGCCTGTTCCGCTGCGGTGGCCGCCGCTTTGCCGACTGTACGGAACTCATACTGCAGAATTTCGACTGCGGCGGTGTTGGAATCCGAACGCACCACCTTGCCCTTCGCCACCAGCTTCAATGGGCATCCGTTGCCTAGCTGCGCCGGCCAGTTCACTGCAAGTTCCAGGCGCCGCCCTGGCAGGAGCGTGGACGATGTCTTAAACAGGATGCCATTGCTGCTCATGTTAATGGTCTTCCCGACGCCCGGCTCATCCAGGCCTTTGCGGGTGAGGGCCTTGTACTTCACTTCCCGTTCAATGGGAAAACGGTCTGAACCCCGGCGGTCTGGCGCGCTTTTCTGTTCGATCACAATGGAACCTCTATCGGGAAATCTCCGGCAACCGCATCCGTTGCAATCACCGTAACGTCATTTTGCCAATCGGCGGATGAGCCAGCAATAGCGTCAGAGTTGCAATTGCAAGTAGTACTCGCGACGTCTCAGGCCCATCCATGTAAACTAGCCTTATATGCGTACTACTCTTTGCATTGCCCTACTCGCCGCATGTTCCACACTTGCGTTCGCCGAGAAAAGGCTCATTCACCCCAAGGAATTCCCTCAGGGACGCCCCTTCAGTCCTGGGGTGCTGGTAGACGGAACGCTCTATGTCGCGGGCCAGGTCGGCAACGATCTGAAGTCCGGTCAACGGCCGGAGGCATTCGAAGACGAGGTCAAGACCTGTATCGAGAACATCGGCATCATCCTCAAGGCTGGTGGGATGGATTACAAAGACGTCGTTTCGGTCAACGTCTATCTCACGGACATGGAGCTGTTTCAGCGGATGAACGGCGTATTCGTGAAATACTTCGACAAAGAGCCGAAGCCTGTCCGGGCAACCGTTGGCGTCCTGAAGCTGGTTGGCAACTCGCGCATCGAAATCACGGTGATTGCGCGGAAGTAGTCTGTCTCCGGACTTTGATCCACTCACTAAAGATGAGCGGATTCTCCAACCAGGTCAGAATCCACAAAGCCATCTCTGTCTTGTCAGCCCGCTTGGTCTCGCGCCTGGCTTTCTGCGCGGCCACGCGGGCTTTGGTCTTGGCCTGAATGAGAACGGATCGCAGAGCCTGACGCGCCGCCCGGTCGGAGGTCGCCTCATAGACCGCCTGATAGCCGATCAGCGCCTGTTCTAGCTTGTCCAGCGAATCGAGTGGGAGGTTCATTGCGCTTCTGCAGATCGCGCAGCGCGTCTTTGCCAACTCACCGGGCACCGCGATCCTCGGATTGCGCGAGTAGTGCCCGCCGGTAGAGGATTCCAAAGAGGCTCGATGGACTCGCGCTCTGGAACTCGTTCGTTCGCTGCAGTTCGATTCGGCAGCCGTCTGGCTGAAATCCGTCCTGACAGCCACGGGATCGGAGCGGGAAAAGTTCGCGAAGAAGGTCGACTTTGCGCAAGCTCTCTTCGAGGTGAAGCGCTACGATCTCGCGATTCGGATTCTGCAGCTTCTGTGCGTTGAAATCGACCCGCACCAGCTACTTACGTGGGAAGAACCGAAGGTTGCGGTGCGAGTTTGGAGCTTGCTTTATGAATGTTATCAGTGCTCGGGAAGAGAAGCAGAAAAGGCTCGAGATTTAGAGGCAAGAGACTAATTCGCGCTGCTCCGTGGGCGAGGTTACGCTGAGTTTCAGCAGGAGGAACGAACGGCTTGAGACAATCACGACTGTACAAGCGGATAGTCTCTGGAGACACTGTCAAAGTCTTGCTGGACGCAGCACCCGCGGCGCGCTTGGTTCGGCAGTTCCCAACAATAGCGCCACACGATGCTGCGGGACACGTGCATAGTAATTCGTTCGATACTGCCGGGTGATGTAGCGATCGGCAGCCTAGACCGATATTCCTGCAGTAAGCAGCACGGCGGCGACGGACGCGATTCTCTGACGGCGGGTCATGTACTCTTAAACGAACCGAACCCCACAATCCGTTCCCGTCTGCCGGATAAATTTGCGGCCTTCGTCGTATTCGGAGGCATTCTTCAGATGTTCGAGCATGAAGGGCGTCTCCCGCGGCAAATAGGCGATCGATAGCAGATAGGTCTTGTAGTCGATCGCACCGCGCCCGGGGATCACTTCCACGAAGTGGACGTTCATTTCCGGTTGAAACTCCAGGTCTTTCGCGTGGCACGACACGATCCACTTGCCGAGCTTCGAAAAGATCTCGCGCGTCACGTCGGCGTTGCGATAGAAGCGGTCTGGACTGTTGATCACATTGCAAACATCCACATGGACGGCGAACGCTTTGCGATCGATAGCCTTCAACAGCTTCAGATACGATTCGGCGGAATCCGGAATATTCCAGCCCATCATCTCGAAGGCGAACTTGGCGCGCGTCGGCTTCACGGCGTCGATGATCGTCCGGGCGTTTTCGACGGTCTCGTCGAAGAACTTCTGCGAGAGATTGCCGGGATGCGGTCCATACCAGACTTTGGGATTGTATGATCCAGCAATGTCGACGCAACAGCGCGCGCCCACTTCTTCCGCCAACGCCAAGCGCTCGATGACGTATTGCAGATTGGCCTTGCGCAGCGCTGGATCTGGATCTTGAATGTTCTTCCACGCGCCCACTTCTGCGATGATCACGTTTTCGCTGGCGAATGCATCCGCAATCGCTTTGATGCGCGCCGTGTCTTTGAGCGCCGCGTTTGGACAGTAGGCCGCGCTGTATCCGAGACGGCGATGTTCTTGCGCGAGTTCTCTAGGGTCGTCGGACTTGAGAAAGATCGGACCGCCCAAGCGAACCGGTTTCGCTTGCGCGGCCGAGACCGCCGCCATCGCGCCAGCGGACGCAAGACCAAATTGTCGCCGTGTCATCTCTTCATAATAGAAAACATGGTCTCTTCGTTGCGCAATGCGTTCAACGCCTCCTGGAATCCTGAGAAGTACAACCGCTTCCTCTCGCTGCTCGATCAAGGCATCGGAGCGCACGTAGGATTTCGAAACTGTGAGACTCCCATGTTTCTGCCCCGCGACATCGCCGGGAATCTCGCAATCGCAGGCAAAGATCTGATCCACCAACTCACATCGAACGCCGATTACCGCAAGCGTTCGGATATCACGATCCCTGCCCAATATCACGTGCCCAATGAGGATCCGCTGCCGATGTTTCTGCAAGCGGATTTCGGCCTCGTGGAAGGCTTTGCGCCGAAGCTCGTCGAGATCCAGGCCTTTCCGTCTCTCTATGCCTATCAGCCGTTTCTCGCGGATACCTATCGCACGGCCTACGATCTCGATCCGTCGTTGAACTGCTTTCTCAGCGGACTCGACACGGCGTCTTATGCGGCCCTGCTACGCGAGGCGATCGTTGGAAAGCACGAGCCCGAGAACGTCGTGCTGCTCGAGATTGAGCCGGAAAAACAGAAGACTTGGTGCGACTTCTCTTTGACGCGGAAAATGCTTGGAATCCGGCCTGTTTGTTGGTCCAAGGTCAAGAAACAAGGACGGAACCTCTATTACGACCGCGACGGCAAAGAGACGCTCATCGAGCGGATCTACAACCGCGCGATTGTGGATGAACTGGCGCGAAGGCCTGACTTCAAACCGGGTTTCGACTTCCGCGACGAACTCGATGTCGAGTGGGCCGGGCATCCCAACTGGTATTTCCGCATCAGTAAGTTTTCAATCCCCTTTCTGAATCATCCGAGTGTGCCGAAGACCTGGTTTCTCGATGCTCTGCCCGAGATCCCTCCCGACCTCGACAACTACGTCTTAAAGCCGCTCTACTCGTTCGCGGGACTCGGGGTCATTGTAGGACCAACCGCCGCAGACATCGCCGCCGTACCCTCGGGACAACGCAGCGATTACATCCTGCAAGAGCGGGTGAAGTTCATTCCGACGGTTGAGACGCCGCACGGTGCCACCAAAGCCGAGATCCGCGTGATGTACATCTGGACCGACGAACTCCGGCCGGTCACCATGATTATCCGCATGGGGCGCGGCAAGATGATGGGTGTCGACCACAACAAGAACATGGAATGGGTCGGAGCTTCCGCCGCATTCATCGTTTGATTTCGCAGTCAATCGGCAGGGGGATCCGCCAAGATTCTTCTTGCCGTAACATTTCACACCGGCAATTTGATATGTTGTCTTCACCATGTCGAAGCTTCAACGTATCCTTGCAGCCACGTTACTTGGCGCATCCGTAATGTTTGCGCAAACCTCATCCCAACTGACCGGATCGATCACAGACAAGTCCGGCGCAGCAGTTCCCAACGCTGACGTCACCGTCATCAACGCGGACACCGGCGTCGAACGTAAAACCAACTCCAACGAATCGGGATCTTTCAACCTCCCCTTTCTCACACCCGGCAACTACAAAGTCACTGTTCAAAAGCAGGGTTTCCGCGGCATCACGCAAGACAACCTGCGCCTTGAAGTGAACCAGGTCGCGCGCCTCGATTTCGTTCTCGAAGTGGGTCAGGTCAGCGAATCGATCAATGTCAGCGAGCGTCCGCCGCTCGTTGAAAGCGAAAGCTCATCGCTGGGACAAGTGGTCGAAACCAAAGCGATTCAAGATCTGCCGTTGAACGGTCGCAACTTCGTCCAACTCGCCATTCTTGGACCCGGCGTCACGGGAGTCGGCTTTGGATCGCGCGGCACAATCATGAGCGGTTCCCGTCCCGACGATCTTCGCCCCGGCTCAGAGCTGTTCGCCAACGGCAATCGCGAAGGTTCGAATAACTTTCTGATGGATGGTGCTGACAACAACGATCGCCTGACGCTCAGCATCGTGTTGCGGCCTTCGGTAGAAGCGGTTCGCGAGTTCAAGATCCAGACCAATCTCTTTGCGGCGGAACAGGGCCGCAATTCAGGCGCGACGGTGAACGTGATCACCAAGTCTGGTTCGAACGACTGGCACGGCAGCGCCTACGAGTTTCTTCGCAACGACAAACTGGACGCGCGCAACTACTTCGCATCGCCTACTCAAGCCAAGCCAGCCTTCCGCCAGAATCAGTTTGGCGCGAGTCTTGGCGGTAAGGTGATTCCCAACAAGCTCTTCTTCTTTGGCAACTACGAAGGCTTTCGTCGACGCATCGAACGTACGTTCGTGAACACGGTTCCGACGGCTGCGATGCGCGGCGGCAACTTCAGCGAAGTACGCGATATCTTCGATCCTTTCAGCCTGCGAGCGGATCCCACGGTCGCCACCGGCTTTGTGCGAGACCCTTCCCCGGTCGCATCATTCCGACATCCCGTTTCGATACGGTGATGGGCAAGTTCGCACAGCTCTACCCGCTGCCGCAACGCGCGGGCCTCGTGAACAACCACACCACGAATCCGAAGGAAGCCCAGCGTTGGGACCAAGGCGACGGACGCATCGACTGGAACTGGAACGAGAAGAATGTCGTTTACGGCCGCTTTTCGCGTCAGGACACCGTCACCACGCGCCCTTCCACGTTTCAGAATGTGACCGGCGTTCCTGGTTCGAGCGGCCCCGTGGGCCTCGGTAATGAAGACACATTCGCGGGCGATTCGAAGCTGAATACCTATAACGCCAATCTCACTTGGATCCGCACGTTCACGCCGACGATGGTGATGGAAGCCCGCATGGGCTTTGCGCGGTTCAATCTTGTCTTCTTGCAGGAAGGCGCGACGCCCGGCTCGCAACTCGGCGAGAAGGCTGGCATCAAGGGATCGAATCAGGGCCAGAATTCAGACGGTCTGCCGATCTTCAGCCCGGCTGGGTACACCG
>CAZCPL010000321.1:0-5989 GCA_964500255.1 uncultured Solibacteraceae bacterium
CCATCTGGCCGCTGCTCGAATTCATATCCCACTCCGAGCGACCAACGGTCCATAACGTGTGCGGCATCGCTGAGAGTCTCGAAATTCATACTTCTTGCATCCGCTCCTTGAGCGACCATTGCGCCCCGCCCCTGGGGAAATATTCAGGATGTCAAAGAGCCGGGCCGGAACTTGACGGTGTCGAAAACGTCTTCCGGCTGAGATAGGGGTAGTTCGTTTTGTTGCTGCTCAAGCCTTGAGGATATTGCGTGGGGCGGCGGAGAATTTGGAGTCGCGCCATGCGGGATTGTTGGGGTCCGAGGTGTCTTGATCGGGGTGGACCTGGGCGGCGGCTTCGATGTGGGCTCTTTGAAAGTTGACGGCGCGGCGTCGCGCCTGGATCTTGAGAAGCCGGTCGAGTTCGGGCTTGAGCAAGGAGAGGCGGCGGCTGAGGCGGGCTTCCTGGCGATGGAGGTTGGTGAGCGTGTGGGATTGGAGCAACCGCTCATAAGCGACGGCTTCGAGGGAGACGCCGTCGAGGCCTTCGAGGAGTTCGGCGAGGGCCTTGTTGTCTTTGCGTTCGATCTGCATGCGCTTCAATTCGACGGTGATGAGGCGGGCTTCGTGCGCGGGGATTCGGCGCAGGCGCCAGGAGATATCGGCATAGTCGTCGACAATTGCGATATCTTCGAGCGATTCGGGATCGTAGCGCTCGAAAATGGCGGATTGATAGGCGTCGTATTCGTAGGGACTCTCGGAGGGCAGGAGTGGGGATTTGGAGGTGAGTCCATGGGTGGTGGAGTTGAGAGCGGAGATGGATTTACCTTCAGGGGAGCGGGGTCCGGTGGAGGCGAAGGCAACGGCTGCGGTGGAGCTCATGGTGTTGGTGTCCTTATTGTGGCTGCAAAATGAGAAAGGCACCGCTGCCCCGGGTGGGGGCGGCAGTGCCTTTTCGGTTTGAGGATAGCAGGCCGGGAGAGGGGCGTGAACAGTGTTCAGAACATGTGGTCCGGGATGTTGTGGCAAAGAAGAGAGAAAGATTTTCAGAGAAAGTTTTGAAGGTTGTGAACGGCGTTATCAAGATTGGCGAGCAGGTTGGGCGCGGCCTACGATTCCAACGGCAAAGGGCTGAGAGTCGCGATCAGAAGGACTTGCCACCGACACAGATCGGCAGGGCGTTGGCGGCCCATTCTCCGCAGTCCAAAGAGCGGGTTGAGAGATCCTTTCCAAACTGACCAGGACCGGTTGGTGAAAGATCCGCGAATTGCCAATGTGACGACTCGGGACCAAGCCAACAAGCATCTGGAAACAGAGTTCCAGCCTTGGTGGCAAAAGACTCTGACGGTCGAGCCGGTAGACCCCGAGGATGCGCATCGACCGCTGGAGAAAGGACACGAGTTGCCAGCGATTCTGAGTCACGTCGAGTCCCGGATCGTGAAGCCCGATTACACGTTTCAGTTCGAGGGCCGGCAGTAACGGTCGAACGCGCCGACATCCGCAGCGGCTTGCGCGGTGCCGCCGTACGCATCGAGAAACGCCGCGACGGCACCATCGCGGTGGGTTTTGAACAGACGTACTTGCGCTATCGGTGCTGAGAGTGACTCCGGTGTTGCCACCGAACCACTCGCGCGTCAAACACCGTCCACGGCGGCCAGGAAGCCGCCTCAAAAGAGCGACTGGATGGAGCAGTTCGAGTTGAAGAAGTCGCCTTCGCTGAAGAAGGCCCTCGCCATTTCCAATGCGACCAGCTAACTAACTAGCGGGTGCCACAGAATGATCGTGTCGGAGAAGTCTGCGTAGCCTGGGTCCAGTTCCAGCTAGAGACTGCCGAGTCCGCGCGTGCTCAACCGGCTCAGTAGGCGATGCGCCGCGCTGGAGGTGGTGGAGCAGCGCTTGCGCACATTTGCCACGGACCGCGCGGAGTTGGCTAAGGCGTTTCTCGCCGCGTATCCGAGCCTGTGCCAGGATGCCGCCAAGCGCCTCCGCGGACTCCTACAATCCCTCCGACTATCCGCCGCTCGAAGACGTCACGCGCGAGTTCGGATTCTCGCGGCAATACGTGAGCTTCGGCGTGCCAGACCAGTTGAAGGGCATCTCGCAAGAGGTCTGGGAGCAGGAGCGCGAGAAGGCCGCGCAACGGATGGCCGAGGCGTCGTCGGAGATCCAGCAGGTGCTGCGGCAATCTATGGCGGATCTGGTCGCGCACATGGCGGAGCGGCTGAAGGAGGGTCCGGATGGGAAGCCGCTGCGGTTCAAGGAGTCGACGGTGTCGAAGCTGGTGGAGTTCCTGTCGAACTTCTCATTCCGGAACGTGACGGATGACCAGAATTTGCAGTTGTTGGTCTCGAGGGCGCGAGGAATGTTGCAGGGTGTGGAGGCTGATCATCTGCGGACTGCAGGAGATTTGCGGATCCGACTGAAGGCGGGGATGAGCTCGATTTCCGCTGAGCTTGATGGGATGCTGTCGAGGTCCGGGGGGCGGAAGTTGCGGCTTTTAGAAAGTGAACCAGAGTCATAACCTTGCCGACGGTGGTCCAGAGTGGTTCTCCAAGTGATAGACTATTTCCATCGAAGTCATGTGGGGCACGGTTCGCGTGCACCGAAGAGGCGGCCCAGAGCGTTCTGGGAGGCTCGGAAACGGGCGTGGCATTGAGCCCCTTGAGAGGGTAAGGCTCCCGCTGACTAAAGTTCGCTATGGTATGGCAATACCAACGCAATGACGCAGCCGCGCGCTGCGTTCCGTGGCTCGATTTGTTCGTAGGCTGATGCAATGGAGTTTTCTAGTTTTTTTAGCGATAGGGAGGTGATTCTTCAGCTCTGTAAGGAGCGCGTGAAGCTGGCCAAGCAACGCCACGAGGCAATGTTCCTATTTAACATCGATCCAAGGAACCCCAAGCCCAAACTAGAGAAGCCGTTGCACTGGGATGAAGGCATCGCTCTTGACATCTTCCCGCCGCGGCGCGCATGGAAGAGCTTTAGGGCGCGGAGGTCTGAGCGTGACCGTTCGTCAATCGATGTCAATTTGAATTCTCTCATCAAGGCAGTTCTCACCCTGCGCAAGGAGAATCCGACCGCACCTTGGGTCCAGAGACTGAATGAGGTTGTGAAGCGCATTCGAGAGCGAGCTCTTTCTGACCAACAATTTGCCTTTGGGGCTCCGACGGTCCTTGCCGAAGAGAAAGAGAAAGGCAGCGGGGTGTTTCGACCTCTTTCGGTGTTCCGCCTCGAAGACAAGCTGATTGAGCGCCAAACCGCGTCATACCTGCGGCGCACTCTAGACTACCTATTCCTTCCATCGTGTCTCGCTTTCCGGTGCTCGCGAAACCGAGTCCCGCCACCGACAATTCACGATGCTTTAGAGCGAATCGTCTCTTTCCGGGGCAAACCCCAGTCTGCTCCGGTATTTGTAGCAGAATGTGACATCAAGGGCTTCTTCGATTGCGTGCCTCACGACCTTGCGCGACGGTCTGTCGAAGCGCTGATCCGTGAGTATGTGTCTACCGCAGCCCCCGCAGCGCAACACATTGACCAGCGAGCATGGACCATCTTCGTCGCTTATTTGAATGCTTACTGCTTTCAGAGGAATGTTAAGCTCGGTGCGGAGCCGCAACTCAAGAAGAATAGACGCGGCGCGTGCTTCAAGTGGCCCGAGGCAGAATTGCTACAATTACATGGCAGTCTTGGCGAAATCGGAGTTCCCCAAGGAGGGGCTCTTTCTTGCCTGATTGCAAATGCCGTACTGCATGCTGTGGACAAGGAGCTTGAGGGCATCGCTTCGCGATACCCCGGTGAGTTCCTTTACTTACGCTATTGCGACGACATGATTCTCCTGGCCAAGAAAGGCGATGTTTGCCTTGAGGGTCTTGAAGCCTACTGTTCCCGAGTCGAAGAATTGGGATTTTTGATCCATCCATGTAAAGATGCGGGCACAGACAAGAGTTTCTATTCAGGTAAATCCCACAATCCATATCCGTGGGGCGGCTCCCAATTGGAATTCCCATGGATCCAGTTCGTTGGGTATCAGGTTCGACATGATGGCATGGTACGAGTTCGGCTGAAGTCTCTCAAGAAGCAGCGACGACGAATTACAGAAGTTGCAGATGAAGTGCTTGCGACGCTCAACCCGGGGCGTAAGCGCGTCGGCGAAGTACCAGCATTGAGTCCAACAGTAAGAAGAACCGCCCAACAGATCAAGCATCGTCTTAGACAGCGACTGATCTCGATCTCGGTGGGCCGCCGCAAGCTAGGACAGGATCTGAGCGAAATTATGCCAATGTGTTGGTGTCACGGCTTTAGAGGACTCAAGGGTCGGTCGATCATTGAAAGCAGCTTGAAGATGCTCGACCGACACCGCGAGCGACAGATCATGCGAGTAGCTCGGCGACTGAATGAACATGAATTGTCTCTTCCCAAGGCAACTGACCGAAGTCCTGTAGAAGCCCTCAACTTCTACGGCATGCCTTTCAGCTATTGCGGGCAATTCAATTCACGGGAGTCCAGGGTGCGTAAGCCATGACGACCGATCAGCAGGGTGCATTGAGAACGACTGCGAGGTAGAAGGCTTGATCGTATTCCAAAGCATAAAACTTATGCCCATTCAGTTCCCAGTTTTCTCCACATAGAAGCCCACCTCCGCCGAAGCAGGTCTGCATGCTGGCCAAGCAGCGCATGCATCGCGCGCGCCTGCCGGACATCCTCCGCGACCGCATCCGGCATCTTCACTTCCAGCCGCGACGGCAACGCGACCAAGCGCTTCCGCAGGATCCACTCACCCTTCACAAGGCGCAACTGCCCCGAATACACGAACGTCGCATCCACGTGGGCACGCTCCCGGAGCCAATGTTTCCAATGGTTCCACGTCAGATCCCAATCGAGTCCCGGTAGCAGCTTCGCGTCGAGCAACTCCTCCAACTTTCGCCGAGGATCCCGGCAAACCACATGATCGAAAAAGAACTCGCAGCGCCGTAGCAACAGCGAAATCTTACGCGTGACCATCTCCGGCTTGTACGAGAGAATCCGATCCGCGAAGAACGCCTGGCCGTCCGCGGAAAGCAGTTCCTCGGCAACGATCAGCCCGAACCCGCCGTAGGGAAACAGCGGCGCGGCGTCCTCATCCTTGCGAAGCGCGTCGTAGCAAGACCTCAGTTCAGGATTCGCCAGGATATTGAACGCGCGCTCGACCGCAGACCGCTCGGCCGGATCCGCACTCTGCACCTGCAGTTCGAGCGTGCGCATCCGCCAAGCGAAACGCAGTTGATCTGGCGTCGCATCCACGTGGGCACGAAACAGCGCGTAGAGCGACTGCGGCGGATCACGATCCAACAAGTGTGTGAGAGTGTCGGCATCAGATGAACTGGATTAGCGATCGACATCGAGTTTTGCGGCTTTCAAAAACCCCCTGGCTACTTCGGCTACGGAACGATGTTCGCCATCCACTTGCTGGTTGAGTTTCTGCATCGCGGAGTTGGTGAACTTCCCGGACAGTTCGAGCAGCGCCTCGCGAAGTCCAAGCGTCCCCCGAAGTGAATCCTGCCGCACAGCGACTGCGACTTCATACGGTGGAAAGGCATGCCGGTCGTCCCGCAACACCCTCAAATCGAGGTTGGAGAGTAAGCCGTCCGTGGCGTTCGCGGCGATCATCTTCACCTGTCCCTGCTGGAGCGCCGCGTAGAGCAAGCCGAGATCCATGCTCCGTGGACGCCCCTTCCATTGGAAACCATACGTCTTGGTGAGGGCGGGCAACCCATCTGGCCGCTGCTCGAATTCATATCCCACTCCGAGCGACCAACGGTCCATAAAGCGTGCGGCATCGCTGAGAGTCTCGAGGTTCATACTTCTTGCCTCCGCTCCTTGAACGACCATTGCGAACCCGTTGTCGACGCCGAGAGGGTCGAGCCATTCGGTCTGAAACTGCTTCAGATAGGCCGATCGAACCTGCGCCAACACATCCGCGGGCGCGCTCGTTACGGGCTGCTTGAGAATCGCCGTGAGAGCGGTGCCGGTGTATTCC
>CAZCPL010000322.1:0-5987 GCA_964500255.1 uncultured Solibacteraceae bacterium
GACCTGTTTTCGACTTTATTGTTCTGTTTACGACTCTAATGACCTGTTTACGACTATTTTTGGTCGGAACAAAGAATGATGTTCTGAATAAGGTCTGTCGAATAGCCGTCTGCTAAGTGCTTGATTCTTAAGGAGCGCGCAAAGCGGGCAAGGTCTGTCGAATGACGCGCCCACACAAGGAAGTCAGACTGCGGTTTTAAAGAAGTCTGTCGATCGACCGTTAAAACACGAGCTGACCACGAGAACGCATATATGCCGTAGCTTGGATTGGTGTCCACGGCCATTGTGTGGCCATGCTCCCAGGATCTGCTTCGCCCGACTCAATCTACTTCTGCCTACTACGCGGGGAATCTAGCGCCTATGGCGAGGAAGGCTTAAGCGACGGCACGATTGAAGGCAGACGCGCGTGATCAGGCCGCGTATCCAAGACGGTGAGTTGGCCCGCGGCGCGATCGGCAGGTACAAAGTGTTCAACGAACTACCAAGTTACGCAGTGGCAGTGGGATGCATCCGACTTCATGCGGCCGTCGAAAACAAGAGCTTGACCGTTTCAGAGGCGCTTGCACTAGGCTGCGGCGTTTCACTTCGAGACCTGATTGCCCGCAACACGATGCTTCCCTACACTGCCCACGTATCGAGTGGCGACGTGGCGACTCCCAACTGTGCATGGCCGTCGGGGACTTTGCGACGTCTTGGGTTAGCGCTTCCACGCTCCCATGCATATCTTTGTCGATCCTGCGTGGCGAACGATCTCGCAGATGGATATAGCTACTGGCGGCGCGACCATCAATTACCCGGAGCCTACGTTTGTCAGCGACATAAAGAGCCGCTGCTCCGAATGCCTGACTTGTCCGCTCTTGACGATCAGCCCTCTGAATCCCTGGAAGATGCAGAAGTCGATCCTTTAGCCAACAGCACTGAAGTCCTAGAGTCGGAAGCCGTAGTGCGGTTTCAACGATTTTCCGTGGCGTTTCTCGGACGTGCACAGCCCATTGACGCGAAACAATACTCCGAAACTGTGATTCGTCGAGGAACTGCGCATGGCTTTGTAACGCGCCCGAGGGTCAAGTGCCAACGCATAAGCGAGTTTGCCACGCGCCTCTTTCCACCCCAGTGGCTCTATGACGTGTTTCCCGGAATCGTTAACTCAACGCCCGGCGAGTTGTTCCCTCCTATCGATTATGCGCTGAAGCCGACAGGTCACGCGGTGACGGCGGGGCATTGCGTAGCACTAGCGATCATGTACGGCTCTCCCGCCGACTTTTTCGACGATTTAGAAGGTCGACTACCCGCGCCGCGAGAGGAGCGGACATTCAGATGCTAAACCTGAGGATCTTTGCCTCGAGAAACCATGGTGTTCTTCAACAACGTGGATTTGTCGATACCTTTTACTCGCGGGAAACCAATGACTCGACTCTTCGACGGTTGATCCGATTGAGTACTTGCCGCAGGCTTGATAGAAGGTGCTGCCTGGCCTAACGAGCGAGTTGGTTTAGGAAGTCCTTGCGCCAAGAAAAAACTGCTGAAGTCTCCCGTCGACGCGGCCGCCGCGATTTTGTTCGCTACCGGAGTCAAGACGTTGTACTCAACCCCGAGCGGACACCAGAGCGCCTGCTTCCCCGTGACTGGCGCACCCTGCAACGACTGCGTCAGGATCGCGGTAACGTCACTTCGCATCCCACTGTACTTGAGCGAAGCATAAGCCAAGCGCAGATGCTGCGGTGTGATGGCCTTCTCCTTTCTAGTACGCATGGCCTCATACGAAAGCTCGAGGAGGCGCGCCACCTTTCGGCGGACATTCGCTGTAAGCGAGAATATTAAGTCTGGTTCTTCCGCCAGTTTGAATCCGAGAACCTCGTCCAAGATTACCTGACACTCTGTCAAGTATTTTTCCATCCCGGTAGACCGAGGTGGATCCGGTGTAAGGACTTTGGGGTCAGCAAGGATCCGGTCTTTGTCATAGTCCGGCCGATCGAGAAGTTTCTTCAGCAAGTCGTAATTGACTGCGTAGTGGAACGGTGGCGGAAGGCGAGCAAAGGTCAATATCCAGGATACAGCGCGTGCACCGGCAGCCGGGCTGTGGCTGGCGAACTGGGTTTCATCCAACATGAGTTCGGAGATGCCCATCGCAAAGGACCGTCGCGATGCCACTCGGTGCAGGTCACCTGTCGTTGTGCGACTTCGCCGCTTAGCGGTTTGTTGGGTGCCAAAGCTTTCGTCCTGATGCAATTGCAAGTCTTGTGGCAGTAACGGGTCCAACAGTTCTCGCAGCGTACTCGCGGCGTCGACGACAATGAGTTGACATGATCGCAAGGGAAGGTCATGAGCAATGGCTAGAGGGAGCGCGATTGTTCCTTCAGCGGGCATGACCCGTTCAATTGCGCGTAGTAATGCAGACTTCCCTACGCCCGCCAACGCCGATAGACATCGCGGAGGAGTAGAACATCGCGGCGGGGTCCGAGCATTAAGCCCGCGAAGAAAGTGGGACTCACTCTCGTATGTGGCTGTTGAATAAAGGCGAGCAGAACCAACAATTTCTGTCAGGTAGTCGACTTCCTGATCGGCAGGTGCATAGAAACTATCAATGGCCAGCTTGATCGCGTTGGATGCAGCTAGGACGCTCACGCCATTGAGATCATGTAATGGAGCAGCCCGCACCGTTGCCCGGTCCACTATCGACTCACGCGACTCCAATCCGGCGAATCGATCAACCCAGGGACTTCTCGCGGTCATGCTGCAAGCTTCTTCGGTGTCAAAAAGCCCTTCGCACTGGATGCCATCGCCTTGGCACCGGGGGTCTTTTTGGGAGCTTTACCCTGCCGATGAGTTCGATCCTGCATGCTCGCACCGGTTTCCTCTTTGAAGTTCATCTCGACCTCACCCTGTACTGCATCGCGATGCATACTCAAATCCGAACGCATTTCATCCAATTTTTCTTGCAGGATGCGCTGTTCTAGTGCGCAGAGATAAAGCTGATCTTCATCCTCTCGCAGAGGAAGCATTGCAGCCACAAGCAGAAGGCGCCCCTGAACTTCGACCCACACGTACCTTCGAGCCATATCGAGTGCGTAACCGGTGCAGTCTTGCTCGCCATCAGTTGGCACATGATCTAGTGCCCCGGAGTCCTTCAGCGTCGACGAGTAGTACCGCTGGAACCCGATATACACACCATCATGTTTGGCGACGAGCTTTATCTTTGTAGTCCAACGCCGAATTGCCTCCTCGCGCGGTCGAGTGACTTCAAACGTCCGCCCCCTTTCAGCCAATTTCTCATACAGATTAAGCGGAGTTAATCGATCTGCGGCGGCAATTCGAGCGGGGCCCAGCCTCGATTCGACACTAGCACTGTCCATGCGTGCGATCTCAATCTGGACCGCCCTACGAATGAGATGAATTAGAGGAATCGTCGTTGTGACGTACGTTGGCCGATCACCGATATGAATATCCCGCGGGTTCGTTGCTTCCACATTCGGCTTACCTTGCCCGAACCCAGTTGGAGGCATCTCGCGAAACGTCGGCCCGGGTGCGCCGTCGTTTGGCATGGCAGTCTTCGCTTGGCCTGGGCCTCTATCGCGCACACAGTCATCGTTGCCGCCTTCGCTGGGCCAGCTTTCTTTGTCAATGTCGATGCCCAAGAGCCAGCAAAAGAAGACCTTGTCAACTTCCATGCAAAATCTTGCCATCCGGTATGCAGCGCCCGTCTCGCCACCGAGCGCGAAGCCGATGCCTAGGCACATCGCAGTAGCTACACAGACAATTCTCACAACCAGAAGCGCAGGCAAAGGAGTCTTGCCGTCGGGGCCCATGGCTAACTCGGAAACGTAATACCCATCCTCTTGAACAATTTCGGCAATCGAGTTGACTTGCTGGGAGAATCGCCCTTCTGATGGCGCGTAGTTCTCGCGGTATCGAGCCCGTCCGTAGATTTTTTTGTTGATGGCTTTTCGGCCAATGGTTTTAAGTAGACGGTAGTAGAACTGGTTGTACGTATAGCTCGGCTCACCTGTGGGCAGCACGAAGCGCTTTCGCTTCTTGGCGTCCCTGACGACCTTGCACTTCCGAATGTAGACCTGCGTTAGTCGGTAGACCTCGCTGACTTCTCGGCCCGGCTTAGAGAACATGTCCCAGCCCTTTTCCACCGAGTCCCATGACTCATCGTCGTTGGCTCGTGTTCCAAAGCCCCGACCCATACCTTTAGGCTCAACCCCGCACTTTTTACCGTGGTGATTGCGCCGGTCCCAACACCCAAGTGCTTCGATGCGGTAGGCAATGGCATTTGGGTTCCTGTTAAAGGCAAGATACAGGAAAAGATCTGCCCGGAAGCGAGCCTGATTTTGTGCAGGCGTGGCCGATCTCGCCACCTCATTAGCTCTGGCGATTGGATCGCTCGAAGTCAGAAACTCGCGAATCGATTCCAAAATCGGCGCCATGTGTTCAAGCTTGTTTGCGAGGCGCGTTTCGTGGGTAACCGATTCCTGACCTTCTTCGTTTTTTGACGTCTTCGCTGACGCGACTACATCGCGATCACCCAACGCGGCTCGCCAAGGTGGCAATATCGTGGGGTTTTTGGAGGCGACCAGATCGCCGTGCTCTATTGCGTGCTCGAACTTTGCGCTCAGCATCTTGTGCAATACAACTACGGGTGGGGGCTTTTGCTTCTTGGGTTTTTCGATTCCCATAAGCTTGGCCTCAACTTCCTCGAAGTGAACCAATCGAGCGATCCCTTCACTAGGTGCATTCACAAGAAAGTAGACAGTTATGCCCTTGGGGATGGTTCCAATTCCCTCTGGTGATTCAAATTGGGCTCCCATACGGATGCTTTGTTCGCTCATTTCAAGTCACCGGCGGATCGAACCACTGCGCGAACTTGGACAACATCTTTGCGGGCTCGGGCCTTACTGGTTGGTCAAAACAGAATGATTGATTTAAGTTTATTCGGACTTCCTTGTTCCAGATTGCTTGGTTCGCCGCTTTTTGATATTCATTCAGCGTACCCCCATATTTGGAAAGATAGCCTCTAGCAGTTTCAAATATGGAAGTACAGTCAGATAAGCGCAGGTTTATATCTCCAATGAAGTCTCTTCGAAGATTTTCATCTAGAGCGCATGGATACCGGAGGAACTTGTAGATTGCGCGAAGGTTTTCCCTTAAGCTGACAGGTATTAACTCCAATGCAACCCTGATGGTTGGTACCTTTGCCTCCAAGTAGGTCGCCTCCTCAATCAGGACCCTTGCCCTGGCGGCTTCGACCTGAGATGCGCTTATCCTTCGCGGTGGCCAACTACCTTCGTATGGCTTTTCAAAATCCTCTTCTTTATCCTTGACCGTCCAGTTAACGCAGCGAATTCTTCCCGGCAGATGGAGGTACCACAGCAGGTCGCCTAGCAAGGGATACCCGACAGTCAACTTTTTCGTAGCATCAGCCTTGTCGGGGACCTGAATCGTTGGATGCCAACGAAGGAGTCCAAGACTTTCGGCCACGTTGATCGTGCCAGAGTGACCCACCATCGGAATTCCTTTGGCGGGTTCATAGCCTGTCAGTGGTCCCGAAGCAGGCTCTGAATGGATCATCCGACCTTCGTGCAGTTCACCCACAAGCCCGCTATAGAAGCCAAGCAGAAGAGCGTAGCGCTCGGGATTTCCCATTACGTGGACTTCGCGTCCCAGCAAGTGGCTGTAGACCGTGCCGGGCCTGGAGGCTTCAGGAGCCTCTTCTTTGGTTCCGAGTTGTCCGGGGATGTACTTCGCGCCCCACCGCACGGGGTCTTGCCGTTCAAGGATGACGGCTAGCCGGCGGGGCCTCGGCGTTGTGCCTCTGGTCATGTGTGTCCTACATGCCGCAAACAGCGCGGCCGATCGGCCTGCAACTGGTCGGTGCGGCCTCAACAGGGCAGACAAAGAAGCACATGTGACGCCGCAGGCTGCCCGCCTTGACAGGCATGGGCGGCTCTGGGACATTACGGGAAGGTAGCGGCTCGCTCCCGTGC
>CAZCPL010000323.1:0-2373 GCA_964500255.1 uncultured Solibacteraceae bacterium
GCTCTGCACAATCACTTCTTTTACGAATCCCCACGCGTGATGTTCCTGCACATCAGTGGATCGGGGTCCGCCGCCAAACTGGCCACGGCGGTGAAGAAAACCCTCGATGCGGTCAAACAGGTGCGCGATGCAAGGCCAGCCATGCCATCGAAGTTTGCGGGACCCGTAATTCCAGAGACAAATTCCATCGCAAAAGGGCCGATCGACCGGATTCTCGGGACGAAAGGGCAAGTGAACGCAGGCATGTACAAAGCCACCATTGGGCGTCCCGCGACGATGCATGGCAGCAGAATCGGTACGCAGATGGGCGTCAACACGTGGGCGGCGTTCGCAGGCTCGGATGACGCCGCCGTTGTGGATGGCGATTTCGCGATGACCGCTGCCGAAATACAGCCCGTGCTCAAGGCTCTGCGCAAGGCCGATATCCAGATCGTCGCGATTCACAACCACATGACGCATGAAGAGCCGCAATACATCTTTCTGCATTACTGGGGCAAGGGTCCCGCGGAGAGCCTGGCGAAGGCCCTGCGATCCGCAATGAATACCCAGCGATAGCGTAGAGGGCGGATTCGCCCGGACAAGCGTTGAGAGAAGGGCTTTCGATTTCTCTTGACAGACAATCGCAATCTGCAATATGATCAATCACAGATTGCAATATGAAACTCGGCGAGAAGTTACGCTATCTCAGAGAAGTCGAAGGTGCTCTCCGCGGTCTTGGCCGCGAACTGACCCAACAGGAAGTCGTACGCGCGATGAAGACCGAACTGCGGCAATCCATCAGCCAGTCGTATTTGTCGCAGATCGAAAGTGGCGCTCGGCCGCATTTAACCAACTCCACCAGGCAACTGTTGGCGGGCTTTTTCAAGGTCCACCCGGGATATCTGGTGGACGATCCGGATGGGTTTCGCGAGGAACTGATCTCCGACGTCCGGCTTGCCGAAGATCAGTTGGATTTGTGGCTCATCGACGGCGCGGAGCGGTTCAAGCGGGATCCGGAAGTGAGTCGGGCGCTACTGCGCTTGGCCCGGCACGATGATTCCCGGCGTTGCCTCAAACTCTTCAACGAGATTCTAGAGACTCCAGGACTCATGGAACGGCTGCTGCAGGTGCTGAAGCCCGAGACGCTCAAGAAGGTGGCGATGTGACCGCGCAAAAGCTGTATCTGATTTGTTTCTTCCTGGGATTCCTGCTCAGCCTGCTGGCGATTCTGATGCATGCAGTGGACTTTCACCTGCCCGGTGACCAGGCCCACCTGCCGCATCACGCAGCGGGCGGACATTTTCATCACGGCTTCTCGAAGTTTAACTTCACGACGCTATCGGCTTTTCTCGCCTGGTTTGGCGGGACCGGATATTTACTGGAACGCTACGCAAGCCTCGGACTTGTCTTCGCTCTGCTGCTGGCGATCGCAAGCGGCGTCATCGGCGCATCGATTGTCTTCTTTCTGATCGCAAAAGTGTTGCTGCGAAATGAGAAAGATCTGGATCCGGCTGACTACGACATGATTGGTGTTTTGGGGCGTGTCTCCAGCCCTGTACACGAAAACGGCGGCACAGGAGAGATGATTTACAAGCGCGATGAATCACGCAAAGCGGCGGCGATCCGCGCCGAAGACGGAGTGACTGCGATTGCCAAAGAGATCGAGGTAGTCGTGACCCGTTATGAACGAGGTATCGCGTATGTGCGGCGCTGGGACGAACTCAGCGGCGGTTTCGACTAGTCGGAGGACCCAATGAACAACATTCCACAGGACGCCCTGGTGATTGCCGGGCTGATGGTTGCGACCATCCTGTTTCTCTTAACTGTCATGGCCAAGCTTTATCGCAAAGCTGGACCGAACCAAGCGTTGATCATCTACGGATTTCGCGGAACACGCATCGTGAAAGGGCGAGGAACAGTCATCTTTCCAATGATCGAAACCGCGCGTGAGCTGTCTTTGGAATTGATGTCGTTCGACGTGGCACCGCAGCAGGATGTCTACACCAAACAGGGCGTGGCTGTGACCGTCGAAGCGGTCGCGCAGATCAAAGTGAAAAGCGATCCGGAATCGATTCAAACCGCTGCGGAGCAGTTTCTTACAAAGACCGATATCGCCATGCAGGGACTCATCCGCCTTGTGATGGAGGGTCATTTGCGAGGCATCATTGGGCAGTTGACCGTGGAAGAGATCGTGAAGCAGCCGGAAATGGTGGGAGACCGGATGCGCGCCAACTGTGCGGAAGACCTGTCGAAGATGGGCTTGGAAGTGATTTCGTTCACGATCAAAGAGGTCCGCGACAAGAACGATTACATTTCCAACATGGGCCGTCCGGATGTGGCGCGAATCAAACGTGACGCCGATGTTGCGACGGCTGAAGCGGAACGCGATACGGC
>CAZCPL010000323.1:2383-5954 GCA_964500255.1 uncultured Solibacteraceae bacterium
GGCCGCGGTGGCCAAGTCGCAGGCGGATCAGGCGCGAGTCTTGGCGGAGGCGTTGTCGCAGGCCGCGCAGGCCGAAGCGCAGCGCGATCTCGAAGTGAAAAGGGCCGAGTATTCTGAATTCGTCAAGCGGCAGCAGGCGCAGGCCGACAAGGCTTACGATTTGCAGGCCAACATCCAACAGCAGAAGGTGATGGTCGAGCAGGTCAAGATTCAGCAGGTACAGAAAGAACAGGAAGTAAAGGTGCAGGAAGCGGAAATTCTGCGCCGCGAACGTGAGTTGATCGCGACCGTATTGAAGGGTGCGGAAATCGAGAAGCTGCGCATGGAAGCGATTGCCATGGCGGACAAGAATCGTGTGGTGCTCGAATCCGAAGGGCGTGCGCAGACCGTGAGAGCGCAGGGTGAGGCGGAAGCCGACATCATCCGCAAGCGCGGACAGGCCGAAGCTGAAATCATTCTTCTGAAAGGTGAGGCGGAAGCGAAAGCGATGAACATGAAGGCGGAAGCTTACCAGCAGTACAATCAGGCCGCGGTGGTCGACAGGCTGATCGCAAGCATGCCTGAGATTGTCCGCGCGATGTCGGCTCCGCTATCGCAGATCGACAAAATCACCATCGTGTCGACCGGCAATGGCTCGGATACAGGCATGAACAAGATTGCTGGAGATATGACCCGGATGGCCGCACAGGTTCCGGCTCTGTTCGAGACTTTGTCCGGCATGAAGATGTCCGACCTAATGAGCAAGATCGCGAACCTCAAGGAATCGAAGGGAGATTGAACATGGCGTTACTCGATCGAGTGGCAACCTTGATCCGGGCCAATCTGAATGACCTGATCGACAGGGCGGAGGATCCGGAAAAGACGATCAAGCAGGTGATTCTGGACATGCAGAATCAGCTATTGCAAGTGAAGACCCAGATGGCAATGGCGATCGCCGATCATCATCTGCTGGCGAAGAAACAGCAGGAAAACGAAACTACAGCGGCCGGCTGGATTCGCAAGGCGGAATTCGCAGTCGACAAGAAGCAAGACGATCTGGCGCGTGCGGCACTCGAAAAATCGGTGACCTATCGCCGCGCCGGCGAGAGCTTCGCGCAACAAGTGGAAGATCAGCATGCGCAGGTCGAATCGTTGAAGAGCGCCCTGCTGAAGCTACAGGTGAAACTTGCCGAAACGCAAACGCACGCAGAGGTGATCATCGCGCAGCATCGTCGCAGCAGGGTGCTGAAAAAGGCCGCCGATGCATGCTGGAACGTAGCGGCGATGGATGACGCGGGGGCTTTCGTCCGAATGAAGTCCAAGGTCCGGCAGACAGAAGCGGTGGGCATGGCTCGCAACGAGATGGCCGCGGATTCGCTGGATGACAAGCTCGCGGCACTGGAACGCGACGACGAAGTGGAAAAGCTACTCACCGAACTGCGCGATCGCAAAGCGACAAAGTCCGCGTGAACCAACTGTAACCATGCGCCGAGGTGAGGCGCTCGAAAGCTCACAGTCTTTCGAGCGCCTTCAACAAAGCGGTGCCGTCGGCAAATCGCAGCCGCGCATCCTTGCGCAGGCAGCGATGAATCACGGCCGCGAACCGCTCGGGAATGTCCGGTACGATGCTGGCCACAGGTGCGGCCTGTTCGCGGACCACCGCGGACATCGAAGCGAACATAGTCCTTCTCTCGAAAACGCGGACGCCCGACACCATCTCATAAAGCAGCGATCCGAAAGAAAAAATATCCGATCGCGCATCCACTGGATCGCCCTCCGCCTGTTCCGGAGACATGTATGCCGGCGAGCCGATCAACAACCCATTACCCGTACTGGTGAAGCCCGCAACGGATTCGCCAAGCGTGCTGCGGGACTGCTTGGCGGCACCGAAATCCACCAGCTTGGCCTGCCCATCTTGACGGGTCACCAAAATGTTGCCGGGCTTCAGATCGCGATGAGTAATGCCGGCAGCGTGGGCGACACTGAGGGCTTCAGCCACGCCTCTGGCGACGCGAAGCACCTCGTCTAGCGGCATCCCGCAACCCGGCTGAATGAGATCGCCAAGCGGTACGCCGTCGACAAATTCCATCGCAATCACCGACCGTCCCGCGGTATCGAAAACGCCCAACACGCTTACTATATTGGGATGCCGCAGGGCAGTAAGCATCCGCGCTTCGCGCTGAAATCGCTTGCTGTGCTCGCTATCTAAATCGCCACTCGCGCGCAGCAACTTGAGCGCGACGATCATACCGTCAGGGGTATGGACGGCCTGATAAACGGAGCCCGAACCGCCCTGGCCGAGCAGCCGCACAATCCGATATTGCTCGATGGAATCGCCGGATTCGAATACCAACGACGCTGGTTCGACGGCGGCATCGTCACAGAGTTCCGCCATTGCTCCGGGAAGGCCGGCGAGGGCGGGCGTATCGAGTATTGAATCCGGGTTTGTAGCGGCCGCGAGCAGGGTTTCCACCTCGCGGCGCATTTCCGGATTGGGAAGCGCATCGAGAAACTTCGCCAACCGGGTGCCAGCCAATGCCGACGCCTCGTCGAACCATTCGCGAACCAGCGTCCAGGTTTCAGGTGTCATGGGAGGCATCTTTCTTGAAGCGGTGAGATATCATAACGGTTCCTGAGGGAGACAGGATCGCGTAGCAATGACAGGCGAGCGTCTGGGACATTACCAGTTGATGGAGAAGCTTGGAGAAGGCGGCATGGGTGCCGTCTATGCGGCGCGCGATCTCAATTTGGGCCGCGATGCCGCGATCAAAGTCCTGCTGGCCAAGGATGCCGAAGACGCTTCGAGCCGTCGCCGTCTGATGCGCGAGGCCAAAGCCGCGTCCGCGTTGAACCATCCAAACATTGTGACGGTTTACGAGGCGGGCACGGAATCCGGCCATCATTACATTGCGATGGAACTGGTCCTCGGCCAGACTTTGTCCCAGGTTCTGCATTCGCGCAAGTTGCCTTTTGACGAGACCACGCGGTACGCGATCCAGATCGCCGAAGCGTTGGAATGCGCCCACTCCGCGGGCTTGGCGCATCGGGATCTGAAGCCCTCGAACGTGATGGTGACGCCTACGGGTTTGGTGAAGCTGTTGGATTTCGGCCTCGCCAAGTTGAATCCCGAAGCCGGTGCGTCCGCATCGGATGAGTCCGTACTGACGCAACCGGGCGCGATGGTCGGAACCCTTGCGTATATGGCCCCGGAGCAGGCGAAGGGTGAAGACAGCACTCCGAAAACCGACATCTTTTCGTTCGGCGTAGTGCTGTTCGAAATGCTCACCAACGCTCGGCCTTTTCAAGCCAAAAGCCAGATCGACCTGTTTCACGAAGTTCTGTATACAGAGCCGCCGTCGATTCGCAAGCTGCGAGCGGACACGCCGTCGGCACTGGTGGAAATCGTCGAACGTGCCATGCGCAAAAAGCCGGAAGAACGGCATCCTTCGATGGGTGCGGTAGCGGGAAAACTGCGCGGGGTATTGCGCGATCTCAATGCGCCAAAGGCCAAGCCGCCGTGGAAGTGGATCGGCGGCGCCGCGGCCGCGGTGGCGCTTGCCACGATGGGATTCTGGGGATTGCGTTCGCTGCC
>CAZCPL010000324.1:0-5904 GCA_964500255.1 uncultured Solibacteraceae bacterium
TATCTCGACTGCACGTGTGGGCTCGGAGGCCACACGGGCGCGATCGCAGCCCAGCTCACGACGGGCTTTGTGATTTCCAACGACCGGGACGAGGAATCGCTCGAGAAAGCGCGCGTCAACACGGCGCAGTACGCCTCGCGAATCCGTTTCTATCACGGCCGGTTTTCCGAGTTACCTCTCGCGCTGAAGGCCAACGGAATGGCCGGTGTGGATGGCGTGTTGGCAGACCTTGGGGTCTCGCGTTATCAGCTCACCAACCCGGAGCGCGGGTTCAGTTTTATGTCCGATGGGCCGCTCGATATGCGTATGAGCAGATCGCAGGAAACGACGGCCGCGGATGTCATCAACTTCAGCTCCGAATTGGAGCTAGGTCGTCTGATCGCCGAACTTGGCGAAGAGAGGAGGTGGTGGCGGAGAATTGCCAGAGCCATCGTGCGGGCCCGTCCACTGCGGACAACAAGTCAGCTCGCCACTCTGATCGAGAGGGCGGTGCCTCGCACAAGCCGAATCCATCCGGCTACGCAGACGTTTCAAGCCTTGCGCCTCGCCGTGAATCGCGAGCCGGAGGAATTGGATTCGTTACTCGAATTCCTTCCCTCGGCCTTACGCAGATCCGGATCGAGAGCCGCGGTCATTAGCTTCATGTCGCTAGACGATCGCAAGGTCAAACAGAGTTTTCAGGCGCTCGCGCGGGACAAGCGAGTGGCATTGATCAATAAGAAAGTTATTGTCCCTGGAGAGTCGGAAGTGGGAAAGAATCCGGCCTCACGCAGTGCAAAATTGCGTATTTTTGAGAAAGTTTAGACCTGTCGTCAGAGTTTACTGGGAGAGTTCATTTCATCATGGCAACGTTCGCAACGATGTTTACGCGTTTCATTCCGGGCCGCACCGAAGCTGTCGCCAACGCGCGCACGCCGCGCCGCAACGAGATGTTTCGTTTGCGCCAATGGCCGAATGAAGACCTGCTGTTTCCGGTCAAGCCGATCGACAATTCGCGCGTCGTGCCAAAGGCCGACGGCAAAGATCGTTCCGCCTCATGGCGCGTAATGTTCGGATTCGCCGGCATGGTGGTGCTGCTGATCGCGATTCTGCTGCCGAGCGCCTATTCGCTCACCGCCGGATACAAGCTGCAGGAACTCAAGCGCAAGAATGCGCAGCTTCGCGCCGAAACCACCCTGCTTGACGTCGAAATCGCCCGCAAGACTTCGCCCGCCAATCTCGAACAATACGCCGTGAAGGGCAATATGCAGACGCCCAACAATAAGAAGATGGTTTACCTGCAGCCCAGCGACAACGTCGCCATGTCGATCGAAGGCAAATAAATTATGCGCGCCATTGGCATCCATTACTCGAATTCGCACTTTCACTACGTCGTTCTGAACGCAGCCGGCGAGATTGCGCTGCGTGGCAAAGTTCGCGCCAATCGCGATGAACTGCGACGTGAGTTCTGCGCGATCGAGCCGACTTGTATCGCCATGCAATGGACCGCTTCAACGCGTTGGGCCGCTGAATTGCTGAGTTCGATGCATCATTCGGTGCTTTATTCGGTGGTTGCCGACAAATCCGCTGCAAAGCCGCAGGCGATGCCGAGGGCAGTGGAATCCGACGGAGCCATGGCGCATGAGCTCTACGCGCCGCTGTTCGCCGGTCTGGATTGGGCGGAACTCGATCGCGTGCTGCCGCGCGCCGCTACGGATTGCAGGGCCGAGCAGCACGCTCGCCGTCTGCGTCGCCAGTGGACGCGTGGCGTCTCGATGATGCGCCCCGCCTCCGCCTTGGAAACCGCTCTCTTCGTTTAAGGCTCTTATGATGTTCAGCCGCCAGGAACCGAATTCGGAACGCCGTCTCAGATGGATCGCGCGCATCGCGTCCGTCTGGGCGATCGTTCTGTTGGTGCGCCTTGGCGATCTGCAGATCCGCCGTCACGATCAGATCAAGAAGGCAGCCGGGAAACAGCAGGAACGCCCCGTGAGCCTGCATGGCGTTCGCGGGTCAATCAGTGATGAGAACGGCCAACCGCTTGCAATTAGCGTTCCGACCGACACGATCTATGTCAGTCCGCTTCGAATTACCAATGTCGATACCGCTGCTCTGGTTTTGTCGACCGGCTTGAAGATGGATCGCGCGATGGTACGCAATCTGATTCTGGAAGGCGAAGGCAAGGGTTCGGTTCGCATCGCTCGTCAAGTGCCCCGCAAGCAATCGGCAAATCTTTGCGGACTCTCGCAGTCTCCCGGTTTCGATTACATGTGGTGCGAGGAAGAAGACCTGCGTGAGCATCCCGCCGGCAACCTCGCGGCACATGTTCTAGGACCCGTCGGTCGCGATCATCACGGCCAATACGGTATTGAGCGGTCGTTGGAATCCGACCTCGTTGGGTCGCATGGCAAGGCTCGCGTGGTTACCGACTCGGCGCGCAACGCTTATCAGGAAGAGATTACAGAAGCCGCCAAGTTTGGCGCACACGTTCGCTTGACGCTCAACTCCGACATTCAATATGCGGCCGAGCAGGCGCTGTTGAGTGCGATCCGGCGGCACGGTGTTTCGCGCGGTACAGTGACCGTGATGGATCCGCGCACCGGCGCGGTGCTGGCGATGGCGAGCTATCCGGTATTCGATCTGGGCAAGCCTCCGGCGACGCCGAAAGATCCGGCGCTGATCAACCTTGCCGTGAAGCATCCGTTTGAGCCTGGGTCAGTGTTCAAGATCGTCACCATGGCGGCTGCGCTCGAAACCACAGATTTGCGTCCCCAGACGATGATCGACTGCGGAACAGGTACCATCGCCATCGGCGGATTCAAGATCCGCGATGTGCACGGCGGCGGCGTTCGCTCGATGGAGCACATCTTTTCTCAATCGATGAACACTGGTTCGATTCGCGTCGGTCAACGCGTCGGCAGCATCAATCTGCGCCACTATATTCAGGAATTCGGCTTCGGATCGAAGACGGGCATCGAGATTCCCGAAGAGCCTGGCTACGTGCAGCCGGGTATGCAGGAAATTACTCGCGCATCGCAATCCATTGGCTATGCGGTGAACGTCACCTCGTTGCAATTGGCACGCGCCACGTCGGTGATCGCCAATGGTGGCATGCTGGTGAAGCCCTATCTGGTTGCTTCTCGCAGCTTCGCCAACGGACGCCTCGATGTCTACAAGCCCATCACTGGCCGTCGTATCATTCGCCCCGAAACCGCCATCACGATGCGCAATCTGATGGAAAGCGTGATCCTAAAGGGCACCGGCCGCCGCACCGCTCGATTGGAAGGTTACGCCGCCGCCGGCAAGACCGGAACGGCCCGCTACTACGATGTCGCGCTGCGCCGGTATGTGCCCGGCAAGTTCAACGGAAGCTTTGCCGGTATGGCTCCGGTAAACGATCCGCGCATTGTCGTGGTTGTGAATATGTTCGGAACTCACGGCGAAAACATTGGTTTTGGCGGCGCGACTGCCGCCCCGGTTTTCCGTGAAGTTGCCCAGGCGTCTTTGCGTATCCTTGGGATTCCTCCTGACCCCAAGCTCATGAAGGATGTTCCGACCGAGGATGCCTCCCCTCCCATTGCGGAAGAGATCGCAGAGGCCACGGGCGTGGTGACACCCGTCAATACAAACGAGTTTTCTCTTGCCTCCGTCCCTTATCCGTTGGCCCCTTCTGGTCAAACAGAGGGCCAACGGAATTTTTTACCGAACACTCTTCTATCCAAAGAGGACAAGGCGAGAGGTAAGGCGATGCGGAAGAAATCCGGACCATGACGTTTGGACCCAGCACGGTGGATCAGGTTCTGCGCAATGCTTCACTGGCGCAGCGGATCCCGCCTGATTTGTCCGCGATCGGTGTGACGGGAATTGAGTACGATTCGCGGCGCGTTGCGCCCGGCGTGCTCTTCTTTGCGTTTCCAGGTGCGCGTGTCGATGGTCGTTCATTCGCCAAAGACGCTCTCGATCGTGGCGCTGTTGCCGTGGTCAGTGAGTTGGAAAGCCCTGCGGGTTTCACAGGCCCGTGGATCCGCGTGGCGCATGGTCGTCAAGCCATGGCCGCCGCTGCCAGGTCTTTCTTCGGTGCGCCCGATGAAGCGCTGAAGGTGACCGGAATCACCGGCACCAACGGCAAGACCACGACATCGTATCTGCTCGATCAGATTCTGCGCTCTGCCGGTCGCACCACCGCTCTCATTGGGACCATTGAATACCACATCGCGGGGCGCAAACTTCCCGCAGTGAACACCACTCCCGATTCCGTCGATCTGTTCCGAATCTTTCGCGAATTGGTGGATCTGGGCGGCACACATGCGGTGATGGAAACCTCGTCGCATGCCCTTGAACTGGGCCGTGTGCATGGCCTGCGCTATCACACTGCGGTGTTCACCAATCTCACACAGGATCATCTCGATTTTCACGGCACGATGGAAGCTTACTTTCAGAGCAAGTGCAAGTTGTTCGAATCGCCTTCGTACTCGGTGATCAATCACGACGATGCCTACGGGCGGCGGATTGAGACTCGCTCCGAAACTTACCGGTATGGTCTTGGGGCCGACGCGGCTTATCGCGCGCAGAAGATCGAGAGCAGCTTCGATGGGCTCCGCTTCGAAATCCAAGCACCGGATCGCGTGTATCCGGTGGTGTCGCCAATGGTTGGGCAGATCAACGTCTACAACATTCTGGCCGCATTTTGTTCCGGCCTGAGTTTGGGTCTCGATGCCTCCGCCGTGCTGCAGGGGATTGCGGATTGCGCCGCCGTTCCCGGGCGCTTTGAGCGCATCGCCCAAGGCCAGCCGTTTCTGGTAGCCGTCGACTACGCGCACACCGCTGACGCTTTGCGCAACGTCATCGCCGTTGCTCGCGGACTCAACCCGGGCCGCGTGATCACGCTGTTCGGATGTGGAGGCGACCGCGATCGCGCCAAGCGTCCGCTGATGGGCGCGGCGGCTGCGGAAGCCAGCGATTTCGTGGTGATCACTTCGGACAATCCGCGTTCTGAAGATCCGCTGGCGATCATCAACGATGCGATGGTCGGTGTCCGCAGGTTCGATACGCCAAACATCACGGAACCGGATCGCGAAAAGGCGATCCGCGCGGCTTTCGCAGAGGCAAAACCCGGCGATATCGTGATCCTTGCGGGCAAAGGGCACGAGCCCTATCAAGTGCTGCGGGACCGCACAATTGCATTCGACGACCGCGACGTGGCACGCCTTGTGATTGGCGAGATGGGGTTCAAGCATGACATTTGAACTCGCCGCCATTGCTGCTGCCGTGGGTTGCTCCGCTGGCACCCAAGGACGCGTCACCGGTTGGTCAATCGACTCGCGTAACGTTCATCCCGGAGATCTGTTCTTTGCGTTGAAGGGGCCGAATCACGATGCGCATCGGTATGTCTCGCAGGTGCTCGAATCCGGAGCTATTGCTGCCGTTGTGGAGTACGGTGAAGGTCCGCGTCTGCTCCAGGTTCCGGATACGCTTGCTGCCCTGCAACAAGCCGCAAGCTGGGCTCGTGAGCAGTATAAGGGTCGCGTGATCGGCGTCACGGGAAGCGCTGGAAAGACGAGCACGAAGGACGCAATCGCATCGCTATTGGCGACCGCGATGCCTGTTGGCAAGACGATCGGCAACTTCAACAACCACGTTGGAGTGCCCTTGTCTGTGTTGCGGCTTCCGCCGGATTCCAAGGCCGCGGTGCTGGAACTCGGCATGAACCACGCGGGCGAAATTCGCGATTTATCGAAGATTTCCAGGCATTCGATCGCGGTGGTGACGAATGTTGGCCCGGCGCATATTGAGAACTTCGATTCCATCGAAGGCATCGCCGGAGCGAAGCGGGAACTCGTCGAAGCGCTGCCAGCCGATGGAGTCGCTGTGCTCAATGCAGACGATGAGCGCGTTGCTTCGTTTGCCGCTGACGCGCCCCGCACC
>CAZCPL010000325.1:0-2350 GCA_964500255.1 uncultured Solibacteraceae bacterium
CCCCCTCCTCCGCCCGGCGGTGGCGGCGGCGGTGGCGGGACAGAAAAAGAAAAGACTTGGATTGAGATCCAGTTGGTGGATGAGGAAGGCAATCCGATCGCGGGAGAACGCTACATTCTGAAGATCACCGACGGCAGCACCCGTGAAGGAACTCTGGATGCCGAGGGCAAAACCGCGGTGCGCGGTATCGATCCGGGTACCTGCACGCTGCGTTTTCCCGATCTGGACGCACGAGAATACAAGAGAAAAAGCTGATGGCACAGAGTTACACAGTCAAGCATGGCGATCACATTTCGAGTATCGCCGACGAGTTCAAATTCCGGGACTACAAAAATATCTGGGACGACGGCAGCAACGCGTCCCTCAAGAAGCTGCGCGACAACCCTGACGTTCTAAATCCTGGCGATACCATCAACATCCCGGACAAAAAGAAGCGCGAAGAAGCCTGTGCGACGGGCAAAACGCACGTGTTCGAAGCGCGGCTCATCAATCCTCGTTTGCGGATCCGGTTTCTCAAGGTGGATGGCGACCCGCGTCCCGGCAAAGACGCCGATATCGAAGTGGAATCGAAGGTGGAACGGGTCAAAACGGACGGCGGCGGCATCGGCACGCGCCACAAGATTCCGCGGAATTCCCACAAAGGCAGGGTGCTGATCGAGACCGACGAATTCAAGATCGGCATCGGGGCGCTGGATGACGTCGACAGTGCCAAAGGCCAGCAGGCGCGGCTCATGAATCTCGGCTACTACAGAGGCTCGATGGACTCGGTGGATGACATGGAGTTTCGCTCGGCGGTGGAAGAGTTTCAGTGCGATCGCAAACTGAAAGTGACCGGCATCTGCGATAGCGAGACACAGGCGCAACTGAAGAGCGAGCACGGGTGCTAAAACATGGCTTCCGATAAAGGCGGACATTCCGGACTGGTGACCATCGACAAGGGCCATGACATGTACATGGCGCCGACGGTGGATCAGAAATTCAATACCTACAGGCCGCCCTATTTTCCGGTGGCGTGCTGGCATATCTACGATATTCGTTTCGAGTTCGATTCCTCGTTTGTGCTGCCCGATGCGCAGGATGAGCTAGCCGACTTCAAGCGACTCTGCGGTGAGCATCCCGATTCACCGGTCACGATCTTTGGCCATGCGGATCCCGTCGGCAACGACGACTATAACAAAGGCCTTAGCGGACGCCGTGCACGAGCGGTTTACGCGCTTGTCACGCGCGATACCGACGCCTGGGAAGAGCTGTACAGTAAATCGAATTCCGGTGGAGACATCTGGGGATCGAAGAGTTACAAGACGATGCTTGAGGCCGTGGGGATGGACAAAAACACCCCGAATACGAAGTCCAAGCGCGCCGAAGTCTTTCTGACCTACATGGATTTTCTCTGCGGAGATTTCCAGCTCGACAAGGGCCGCTTTCTCGGCAAGGGTGCGGACGCCAACGGCAAGGGTGACTATCAAGGTTGCGGCGAGTTCAATCCTTTATTGCTTTTTTCGAAAGCGGAAGATACAGAATTCAAGAAACCGCAGAATCACAATAAACGAAATCAGGAAAACGGCCCGAACCGGCGCGTCATCGCGTACCTGTTCCGTAAGGATACGGTAGTGGATCCCGGCAAGTGGCCCTGCCCTGCAGCCAAGGATGGCGTCGCCGGATGCAAGAAGCGGTTCTGGTCCGATTCGGCGGCACGACTGACGTTGGGCGCGGATCGACGCTTGTTCGAAAGCACCCACGACACATTTGCCTGCCGTTTTTACCACCGCATTGCGAGTGCATCGCCTTGCGAGAGTTTGCAGGCGCCTCCGACGCTGATGAAGATCTGGAACCTGCAATGGACTCCAGAAAAAGGCGTCTGCGGAGATAAAGCCAAGTTCACAGGCGCGACAAATCTCGTCGACGGGACGGTACTGAAATGGGATCTTACGGCACCCAAAGGCGATCTATCCAAAGCCGCGCATACCTTCGAAACCACCGTCGCGGGTGGAAAGTTCGAGCACGAATTCCTCATCAAGAACGTGGCGTTTACCGACGGCGCGACTTTTGCGGACAAGATTCTGGCTGAGGCAGTCTTGCAGGAAAACGTCGCTGTGGTGGAAGGCGACAAAGCGATTCTCACCATCGAGGCGCTGCTGGACGCCGCCGAGCAAACCTATGTGAAAGACCGCAACAACGAGTGGGGCGCGAATCAGGAATACGTCAACCATAGCGAGTTCAAGCAGAAGATCGTCAAGTTTCGCAACATGGTCGCCGCCAACTTCGATTTCATCAAGGCCCGTGGCGGCTACGTGCTTACCGGTGACAAAATCGGATGGTGGCCCGCGTCGGGCGGACCCGGATTCAGCAA
>CAZCPL010000325.1:2360-5904 GCA_964500255.1 uncultured Solibacteraceae bacterium
CGCTGGTATGGAGCCGGAGGAATACCATGACGGCAGCGAATGGAAACCGATTCCCGCCGCCTGGAAAGATTCGACATTCGACTATAACAGCGTGGCTTTCATCAAGAAAGGCAGTAAATGGGTCTCGCTCGACGACGATGACGATGAGTTCCCCGGCGGATTCGAAGACTATCTGATCAAAGCCGCCGTTTATGTCGAGCAGCGCCGGCGAATGGTGCAGGCCACCCACGATCTTTGGACCGATATCCTGCGGATCAAACGGAAGAACTGCCCATCGGATATCGGAACGCGCTGTTGCCGCTATGACGTGGAAGTGAACATCGCCTTCAACGAGGTCTTCGAGTACGGCAAACACACCATTGCGATGTGTCCCGGCGACCTTCGCGCGCATGCCCGCTGCTGGTATATGGGAGGGGATGCCAACGTTGCCGCTCACGAAACCGGACATCATCTGGACAATCCGGATGAATATTTGAACGGAGCGATCGATCCGGCGGTCAACGTGCCCGGCGAGATTGTAAACGGCGTGCAAGTGGCCGGCACCGATACTTTGATGGGGCGAGGCACGAAGCTTCGGAAACGTCACTTGAAGGCGATTGTCGAGATGAACACACGACTCATCAAAAAGGCCTATGGCCGCGACTATGAGTACGTTGCGGTCAATAAAGTATGAGCGCGCTCCTGCGGCTGCATTCGATGCTTGCCGCTGGCGACGAGTTATCGACCTTCGCCTTCGAATTTCGGCGGACCTATGGACGGCTCATGCCCGCCGGATGCAGCCGTTACGACGATCTCGTGCAAGCTACGGGCGTTGGCATGGTTCGCCGAACGCTCTTCGCCTCGATGATCGATGCATCCGCCGAAACCGGCGTTTGGCAGGCCCGCACTTCGGATCCGGAAGCGATGCGGAATCTCGCGCAAAAGATCGTCGAAGCGCATTTGGATCAAGCTCCGCCCGCGCACGTGGAACCAGGCGATCTGATGTTCTGGGTGCGCGTTGTCGCGACCGGCGCGTTCCAGACCTTTCTGTTTTCAGGAGACAAGCTGTCTCACAAACTGCTACTGGCTCCGATCCGCACCGCGCTCGCGCCGATGATCGACGAAGCTCTACTCAACCCGATTCGGACGCTTGGGATGGAACTGCAAATGCCCATCCGGCTGCCGCGAGGCAAGGTCCGAGCGCCGGTGCAGTTGACGTTTCACAACTCTGGAAATCAGGCCCATTGGGTGCGAAATCCTTACGCGCCATTGCAGGGCGAGGCGGAGGCCGATGACGTGCGGCGGTTGGTCTACAGACTCGCGCCCCCATCGTCATCCACTGGCCCGACGCCGTTACCTCCCGAGACGCTGTACGCCTATTTGGAGGTTGCGCCCGACAAAAGGCCGGCTGCGGGCGAAGACTTGTATGTTCTACTGGAACCGGGTGGCGCAAGCACATTCGAATTTACGGTCGCACTGGATCTATCGACAACGGGACGCTATTGTTTCGACGCCCAATACGGGGCTTTCGCATCCAGCGAGGCGATCGACGGCACGCCGAGATGGGCGGGCTGCATGGGTTCTAACCGCGCGGAGTTGAAGATCACTTGATACGAGCTTTTCTGTTCTTGGGAGCACTTGCCATGGCCGAAGCGGCGGATTTCACCTATATCGCGTTGGAAGGCTATGGCGGAGAGGTTTTCCGCTTCGAAGCCACATCGCGCCTCATGACTGTGCAGCGGCGTGAGGCAGCGCAGCTTGCGGGTCCCATCGGGTTGTTCGAGTTGGTCGCGCCGTCCGGCAGTATCGAGAAACTCACGGCGTTGGCCAAGGCGCTTTCTGGGAAGCAGCCTTCCATGCGTCCCGATACGCCCGTTGCTGTGATCCTCTCCAAGGGCCAGTCCTGGACGCTGCCTCGCCCATCGCCCGAGTGGGATGCGCATCTTCCGCTGCGAGCGGAGGTGATGCGTCTGGCTGGGGAAGCCGAAAAGCATCCCGTACGCGCTCTGCAGATCCGTTTGGCTGGCGCGGGAAGCGCGAGTGAGATCTCGGTGGAACTATCGAATCCCGGGTCGCAGGCGGTGGAATTGGATTGGAAGAAGGTCCACGTGCGGGTGGAAGGATTCCTTGAGACGAGCAAGCTGCCGCCCGATCTGAAGGGTCCGGCACCATTGCCTCCGGCGAATCTGACGATTGGCGAGTACCAAGCCCCTGAGGATGCCTCGAAGCGGATCGAGCCTCGCGGCAAGGTGACGGTCAAGGTGCCGGTGAAGTATCCGAATCCGGGTGCGTGGAAGATCCAGGCCCGCTATGAATGTCTGTCGCTGCCTGAAAGATCGAAGGGAATCGAAGGCAAGGCGAACTCGGGTGGGCCGGTGAAGTGACGGTTCCGAAACGAAGTACACCATTGCGGCATTTTTTCGCGGGAAAATGTCCACTTGATTTCGATGCGGAAGTGGTTCATGCGGAGATTCCAGGCTCGCGTTTCCCGGTCGAGGATTTCCAGGCTAGGAATGCGCCGCTTACGCCGCTTACTAAGGCGTTGGCACCATTTCGGACTGATTGAGCCATCTTCCACATGAACGGGCGTATAGAGTGAAGGTATTCGTCGGGTTCTTTTACGGATAGACCAATTGTGAAAGGTCAGGCTGTCCGATTTCTCACTCATCAGCGGCGCTTCCGGTCGTTGGGCGGTGCCTTGCCCTTCTGCGGGGGAAGAGCGGATTTGGGCGGCTTCGGGGTCGGCTAGTGGGGCTTGCGGTGTTGCAAGTGCTCGGGCACTCGCCCCTCCTGGAGATTCTCGTAGCGTAGCGCCCACTCGACGGGAACGGTCACCGGGAGATAGCAGGTCTTACCGTCGCAGGCTTGGTAGATGAGCTTACCTGTGACGCGCAATTGCTCAACGCCGGTAGCCTTGGAGATATCGGGGTGGCCGACCATGGCGATCTCCACCTGCAGGGTGAAGGCGCCTTCGTAGACGTCCAGAGTCTCCTGGATGGCCTTGAGATGGAGACGCTTGGCGGTCGGGTATGTGAGCTTGCGGGTGGTGAAGGCGGGCGAGGGATCGATTTCCCAGGCGATGGGCTTGTAACCGGTGACACCCGGGGCATAGACGTGCATTTTGCCCTTAGTCTGTGCGTCGAGGCGAAGTCGGATGAGTTGGAAGGGTCGCACTACGGCGTTGCTGGCCGAGGCGGTGATCTTCAGGTGCTTAGTTTCGCTCACGCTTTCCACCAGACCGGCTTGACGTTGAAGGCCGAGGTGAGAATGGCACCAACGGTTTCGCGTTCCTTCGGGTCCTGCTCGAAGTGCTTGGAGATGACCTTGCCATTGCCGTCGAGGACGAAGGTGCCGGGGTGCGGCACGCCGTACTTGAGGATCGTCTTAGGCTGCAGTTCGTTGAGCAGGCCGAGGCGGTTGATGAGCACGGATCCGACGTCGGCGAGGAGGGGGAACCCGATCTTGCGGCGGGCGGAGAAGTCGGCCCGGATGCCGACGGTGTCGTAACTGATGGCGGCCAGGCGCAGGCCTTGCTTCTCGAGCGCCGGGCGGCTTTCTTCCAACT